>QKHC01000083.1 GCA_003251175.1 Gemmatimonadota bacterium | reverse complement strand
CGCGATAGCTTCGAGCGCCATGCGAATGCTCTTGCTGGTGTGCCTCATGGCAGCGACCGGTGCCGCGGCGCAGTCGCGCCCCGCGTCCGCCGCCAGTAGCGACTGGCCGGTGGTGGCTGAGCTGCCGGGGATGGGCCGGGCCATCGACACCGCGGCGACCGCGGCGCGACGCCGCGCCCTGGCGCGCCGCATCGGTACCGGCACGGTCCTGATCCCGGCGGCGCACGAGCGGGACCTCGAACGCGACTACGTGCAGGACAACGATTTTCGGCAGCACAACACCTTTTTCTACTTCACGCAGCTCGAAGCGAAGGACGCTTGGCTGCTGCTGACGGTGCGCGGTACGGAGGAGCTCGACGCGGTGCTGTTCCTGCCGCCCCGGAACCCGGCGCGCGAGCGCTGGACGGGGCTCGCGCTCGGTCCCGACAGCGTGGCGGCCCGCCTCACCGGCATCGCGACGGTGCTGCCCACCGATTCGCTCGACCGCCGCCTGCAGCGCGCGGCCTTCCTCGGGCCCCGGCCGATGTACGTGCCGCTCGACGTGACGACGCGCGACGAGACACGCGTGGTCGACGCCGTGTTCACGGGGAGGGACGTGCGCAATCTGCGGCCGGTAGTGGACTCGATGCGGCTGTTCAAGGACGCCGACGAGATCGCGCGGCTGCGGCGCGCCATGGACGCCAGCGTCGCGGGCCACGTGGCCGCGATGCGGAGCGCCCGCCCGGGGATGTACGAGTACGAGCTGGAAGCGGCCCTGGAGGCGGGGTTCCGCCGCAGTGGCGCCGACCGGATGGGGTACCCCTCGATCGTCGGCAGCGGGCCCAACGGGACGACGCTGCACTACGACGTGAACCGCCGGCAGACGCGAGACGGCGATCTGGTGGTCATCGACGCGGCGGCGGAGTGGGGGCAGTATACGGCGGATATCACCCGCACCTTCCCGGTCAACGGTCGGTTCACCGCGCGCCAGAAGGCGATCTACGATCTCGTGCTGGCCACCCAGCAGGCGGCCTTCGACTCGATCAAAGTCGGTGAGACGACGATGCGGCAGCTGAACCAGATCTCGCGCGAGTACATGAAGGCACACTCCGACACGCTGTGCGGGGAGCAGACCTGCGAGACGTTCTACATTCACAGCCTCGGCCACTGGATCGGCATGGACGTGCACGACGTGGGCGACTATTCCACGCCGCTGCAGCCGGGCATGACGTTCACGCTCGAGCCGGGGATCTACCTTCCCGACGAGGGACTCGGCGTGCGGATCGAGGACTGCGTCCTGATCACCGCCGAGGGACCGGTGTGGCTGTCGGCCTCCGCCCCGCGCACGACGGCCGACGTCGAGCGCGTGATGGCCGAGGGGCGCCGGGCGCGCGGGGGGCGCTAGCCGCCGTCGCGCTTGTCCCGGATCCGCTCGGCGAGCGCCGCCGCGTCGCGCTGGTATTGCGCGTCCATGACGTCCGACTGGGGCAGCGGCGGGATCGAGGCCAGCAGCTCGCGGGCTTCGCTGTATCGCTTCCGGTCGACCAGCACCTCGGCCAGCTCGAGCCGGTGAAACACGTAATCCGGCCGCAGCGCCACGGCGCGCTGCAGATGGTCGATGGCGGCGTCCCACGAGCCGCGGTCGAGGAACCCCCCGCCGAACAGCGTCTTGGCGAAGAACTTCTGGATTCCCGAGAGGCGCTTCACCTCGGCGTGCCAGGCGCCGAGGATGTGCTGCGCACCGTCGTGGGTCGAGTCGATCGCGATGGCGCGCGAGGCCTCGTCGTAGATCAGCTTCGCGAACCGTACCCGGTCCTTCCCGCCGCGCGTGCGCGACAGCTGGCCCAGCGCGAGCGCCAACGCGAAGTGACCGTCGGCCCGCGTCGAGTCGGCGCGGATCGCCCGCTCCGCGTACCCGCGAGCCACGGTGTACAGCGAGTCCCGTCGGCGCTTCAGGGAATCGTCGCGGCCCGTGACCTGCTTCGCCACGTCCACCAGCGAGCGCGCCGCCTTCCAGTTGGCGTCGTACTGCGAGGAGTCCAGGGCCAGCACGGCCTCGAACGCGTTCACCGCACCGCTCGCGTCGAAGGCATCGTACGCACTGTCACCGCGGGCCAGCAGGGCGGGGATGTCCTGCGCGACGAGCGGTGCGGCCGGCAGGGCGGCCAGGACCAGCGCCAGCGGCACACGGGATGGCATCGGGCTCTCCGCGGGAGTCGGGGCTGAATGTTCGTCGTCCCCCTGATTGAGCGCAAGCGCGACGGCGGCACGCTGACGCCGGAAGAGTGGTCGGCGCTGATCGCCGCCTACACCGCCGGCGAGGTGCCCGACTACCAGATGTCCGCGCTGCTCATGGCTGTGCTGTGGCGCGGCCTCGAGCGTGCGGAGCTCGCGGCGCTGACGGACGCGATGCTCGCATCGGGCTCGCGGTTGACTTTCGACGGGTGGGACACGCGCCGGGTCGACAAGCATTCGACCGGTGGCGTGGGCGACAAGGTGTCGCTCGTGCTGGCTCCACTGGTGGCGGCATGCGGCGTGGCGGTGCCGATGATATCGGGTCGGGGCCTCGGACACACCGGCGGGACCCTGGACAAGCTCGAAGCGATTCCCGGATTCCGCACCGGCCTCACCCTCGCGGAAGCGAAGAGCCAGGTGCAGCAGCTCGGCTGCGCCATGCTGGGTCAGTCGCCGGAAGTGGCACCGGCCGACCGCAAGCTGTACGCGCTGCGCGACGTCACCGCCACCGTTGAGGCGATTCCGCTCATCGCCGCGAGCATCATGTCCAAGAAGCTGGCCGAGGGGCTCACCGCACTGGTGCTGGACGTGAAGCGCGGCTCGGGGGCCTTCCTGCCCTCGCTGGACCAGGGGCTCGAGCTGGCGCAGACCATGATCGCGCTGGGCGAAGACCGGGGCTGCTCGACCGTCGCGCTGCTGACCGCCATGGACCGGCCGCTGGGGCGCGCCTGCGGCAACGGGCTCGAGACCGAGGAAGCCATCATGGCGCTGCGCGGGGAGGGACCGCCTGATCTGATGGAAGTCACCTACGCGCTGGGTGTCGAGATGCTGCTGGCGGCGGGCGTCGAGAAGAGCTCCGCCAAGGCGCGGACCAAGCTCGAAAACGCATTGGGCTCGGGGCTCGCGGCGGAGAAGTTCGAGCGGATCATCGAGGCGCAGGGCGGCAACCCGGCCATCGTGGAAGATCCGGCGGTGCTGCCGCAGGCGCAGGCGGTGGAGATCTTCGAGGCGCCGGAAACAGGGGTGGTGACCCGTGTCGATCCGCGGCTGATCGGACGGACGGTGGTGGCGATGGGGGGGGGGCGTCAGCGGGTCGAGGACACCATCGATCCCGCGGTGGGGTTCGTGATCACGGTCAAGCCCGGGGACAAGATCGTGGCCGGCGAGCCGATCGCGTCGGTATACGCCCGCGACGCGGCGGGAATCTCACTCGGCTGTCAGGCGCTCGCCGACGCCATCACGATCGGCGACCGTCTGCGCGAGAAACCGTTGCCCCTGGTGTCGCACCGGGTGTCGAACGCGGGCGTCGAACCGCTCGGCCGCGAGCCCGGCGGCCGCCGCAAGGGCTAGGGGGTCACAGCAACTCGGGCGGCCGGGGTTTGGTCGCCCCGGGGCCCCAGTCGCGCACCGAGTCCTCGTCCGGCGCCTCCTGCACGTCGCGCTCGGCGGCCTCCAGCTCGGCCCGGTCGCTGTCATGGTCCCAGCGACGGTGCACCGTCGGCTCGTGGCTCCCGCTGCGCCCGGCGAGGAGGAGCCACGCGACGGCGGCGGTGAGCGCGACGAAGACGACCACGGTGGCGGTCACCGCCCCGATGCTCCGGTCAGACGTCGAGGTTGCGGACGAACTTGGCGTTTTCCTCGATGAAGCGACGCCGCGGCTCGACGGCGTCCCCCATCAGCGTCTCGAACAGGACCGACGCCTGGGCAGCGTCTTCCATTTCGACCTTGAGAATGGTCCGCGTGGCGGGATCCATCGTGGTCTTCCACAGCTGGTCGGGGTTCATCTCGCCGAGCCCCTTGTAGCGCTGGATCTGGACGGTGCCGCGCGATTCGGCGCCGTTGCCGAGGCGCTTCATGGCCTGGTCGCGATCCTTGTCGTCGTAGGCGTAGAACTCCTCCCGCCCCTTCGCGACCCGATACAGCGGCGGTTGGGCGATGTAGACGTACCCCGCCTCGATCAGCGCACACATTTCCTTATAGAAGAACGTGAGCAGCAGCGTGCGGATGTGGGCACCGTCGACATCGGCGTCGGTCATGATGATGATCTTGTGGTACCGCGCCTCGTCGATCTTGAAATCCTCCCCCACCCCGGTTCCGATCGCGGTGATGATAGTGCGGATTTCCTCGTTGGAGAGGATCTTGTCGATCCGCGCCTTCTGCACGTTGAGGATCTTGCCACGCAACGGCAGGATGGCCTGGAAGCTGCGGTCGCGCCCCTGCTTCGCCGAGCCTCCTGCGGAATCGCCCTCCACGAGATAGAGCTCCGAGAGCTTGGGATCGGTGACCGAGCAATCGGCCAGCTTCCCCGGCAGGAGCCCCGCCTCGAGCGCGTTCTTGCGGCGCACGAGCTCGCGCGCCTTGCGGGCCGCCTCGCGCGCACGGGCCGCGGAGATCGCCTTCTGGATGATCGCCCGGGCCACGCTCGGATGCTTGTCGAGGAACTCGCCGAGGGCCTCGTTGACGACGCTCTTGACGATGCCCTCGACCTCGGAGTTCCCGAGCTTGGTCTTCGTCTGCCCCTCGAATTGCGGGTCCTTCACCTTCACGTGCAACACGCAGGTGAGTCCCTCGCGAATGTCGTCGCCGGTGAGGGTGAAGTCCTCCCGCTTGAGCAGGCCGTCCTTCTTGGCCCATTCGTTGATGGTGCGGGTGAGGGCGGCCTTGAAGCCGGTGACGTGTGTCCCGCCCTCGTGCGTGTTGATGTTGTTGACGAAGGAGAACGTGTTCTCGTTGTAGCCGTCGTCGTACTGGATCGCGCCCTCGACTTCGACGCCATCCTTGGTGGACTCGAAGGTGATCGGCTTGGGATGCAGTGGCTTGCGGTTGCCGAGCAGCCACTTCACGAATTCCGCCAGCCCACCCTTGTAGTGATAGGTCTCCGACTTGCTCTGGCCCTTGCGCTCGTCCTTCAGCGTGATCGCCAGTCCCTTGTTGAGGAACGCCAGCTCGCGCAGGCGGTTGGACAGCGTTCCCCAGTCGAACCGGGTCTCGGTGAAGATTTGCGAGTCCGGCTTGAACCACACCGTCGTGCCGGTGCCCTTGGTCTTGCCGGTCACGGTGAGCTTCTTTTTGGTCTCGCCACGGGTGAACACCATGTGATGGCGCTTCCCGTCCCGGTCCACCCACACTTCGAGCTGCTCCGCGAGGGCGTTCACGACCGAGACGCCCACACCGTGCAGACCGCCGGATACCTTGTAGGTGTTCTTGTCGAACTTGCCGCCGGCGTGCAGCACGGTGAGTGCGACTTCGACCCCCGGCTTCTTCTCGGTCTTGTGAACGTCCACGGGGATGCCGCGCCCGTTGTCCAAGACGGTGATCGAATTGTCCGCGTGGATCGTGACGTCGATCTTGGTGCAGTACCCCGCGAGCGCCTCGTCCACCGCGTTGTCCACCACCTCGTAGACGAGGTGGTGCAGTCCGCGCCCGGACACCGACCCGATGTACATCGCCGGACGGCGGCGCACGGCCTCGAGGCCCTTGAGGACCTGGATCGCGTCCGCCTGGTAGCCGCCGGTTTGCTTCGTCCCCGGCCGCGCGGCCGGCTTCGTCTTGCCCATGGTCCTCGTCGTCAGCTGCGGTCGTGAGCCAGATACCACCGGATCGCCGCGATGCGTCCGGATTCGCGGCCGGCGTTCACCCGCGCAATGATGTCGGGTGCCATCAGGTGCAGCTCGGTCAGCCAACTGCTCGTCGTCACCTGGACGATCAGCGTTCCGTCGGGCCCCACCCGCTCCGGAGTCGCGACGGCGGCGATCTGCGGGCCCACCAGCCGTGGCCAGTCGGGGATCACCTGCGCTTGCGCCACGCGCGCGGCGAGTCCCCGGCGGGCGAGGTATCGCTTGATCACGTCCCCAACCCGTGTCGCCACCCTGCGTTGCTGATTCGTCATCCGTCGGTTCCGGGTCGGGTTGGAGCCCCCCGTGCGGGGGCGTCGCCCGGTCCCCCCGGTGCCTCTCACACGGGAAAAACGGGCGCGGGAAGAACGCGCGAATTATACCCAGAAGTTGTTGTCACGTCAATACTTACTTCATCGAACCGGGGCTCGGAAAAGCCACCCGCACCGAGGTATCGAGGGTGGCCACGAACCCCAGAACGTCTCGGGCTTCGAACCGGAGCGGCACCGGGCTGGCGGGGGATAACCCCGCCGCGATCGGGACCAGGAAGCGACCCTCCACGTCCTGGAGGAGGAACCCCTCGAAACCGTAACGCACCGTGTCGACCACCAGCCAGAGCGAATCGACGCCGTCGGGATCGATGGCCCGCAGCCTGCCGCCGAGGGTGTCGGGCGAGTCGACTTCGAGCCGGTCGAGCGTCATGAACAGCCGCGGGGGGCCGGGCCGCACCCGCTCCTCGTAGCAGCCGGTCAGCCCCGCCGCCAGCAGCAGCAGCGCCGCGGTGGCCCGCAGGCTCACTGCCCGGTGAACTCGGGTGGACGCTTCTCGAGGAATGCAGTCAGTCCTTCCTTCATGTCCAGGCTGGAGGCGAGCAGGCCGAAGAGGTTGGCCTCGAGCAGGGAGGCATCCTCCAGGGTCATGTCCAACCCGCGGTCCACCACCTCGATCGTGAGCGCGAGGGAGAGCGGCGCGTTCGCGATGATACCCCGCAGCGTTTTTTCCGCCTCGGCCAGGAGCTGATCGGCAGGCACCACCCGGTTTGCCAGGCCGATGCGGTAGGCTTCCTGGGCGTCGATCATCTCGCCGGAGAGGAGCAGCTGCAGCGCGCGACCCTTGCCGACGAGGCGCGGCAGCCGCTGGCTTCCTGCGTAGCCGGTGATGATGCCCAGCTTGACCTCGGGCTGTCCGAACCGGGCATTCGCGCTCGCGATGCGCAGGTGGCACGCCATGGCGAGCTCGCACCCGCCGCCCAGCGCGAAGCCGTTGACGGCGGCGATGAACGGCTTGCCGCACGTTTCCATGCGGCGCAGGATGCGCTGGCCACGCAGCGAGCGGGCCTTGCCGTCGAACGATCCCTGTTTCGCGAGATCGCCGATGTCGGCCCCGGCGATGAACGCCTTCGCCCCCGCGCCGGTGATGATGGCGCCGCGGATCGTGGCGTCCGTCGCGACGCGCTCGATGGCGTCGCGGAGCTCCTCCACGACCTGGTCGTTGAGCGCGTTCATCTTGTCGGGACGGTTGACGGTGATGATCGCGACGGCGTCGCGCGTCTCGAAGAGGAGGGTCTGGTAGGTCATGGGGGAAACTTAACGCGGAAGTCGGACCATGGAGCGTGAGGGACAGCTCGGTCTCCGGGGGGTCGAGGCGGCCGTCCCGGTCAGCGGCACCAGCTTGGCGAGTTCCGCGTTCCGGGTTCCGCGTTCCGCGTTAGCTTTGCTTCATGTCCGTTCAGTCCATCGCCTGGTCGCCCAGCGGGGCCGTCCGCATCGTTGACCAGTCCGCGCTTCCCGAGGCGCTGGTGACGCGTGACCTGGACACCGCCGAGCAGGTGGCGGACGCGATTCGCTGCCTGCAGGTGCGCGGCGCGCCGCTCATCGGCATCGCGGCGGCGATGGGGCTGGTCGCTGGGCTGCGCGAGCATCGCCGCGCGGCGCGGGGCGTCTTTCTGACCCGACTCGATGCGATGGCGGATCTGCTCGGTGGCACGCGCCCGACTGCGGTGAACCTGCATGGCGCGCTGGCCCGCATGCGTGCGCGCGCGGCAGCGACCACCGGCGACGGCCCGGCCGTGTGGGAGCGTCTCTCGGCCGAGGCCGGCGCGATCCTCGAAGAGGACCGGGCGATGTGCCGTCGCATCGGCGAGGAGGGGCTGCGACTGATTCCGGCCGGCGGCCACGTGCTGACGCACTGTAACGCCGGGGCCCTGGCAACGGGCGGGATCGGCACGGCCCTCGCCCCCGTCTACGTCGCTCACGAAGCCGGCCGTCAGGTTCACGTGTGGGTGGCCGAGACCCGTCCCCTGCTGCAGGGCGCGCGGCTCACCGCGTGGGAGCTGAGCCACGCCGGCATCCCGTGCACCCTCATGACCGACGGGATGACCGGGGCGCTGCTGCGGGGGGCCCGGGTGGACGTCGTGCTCGTCGGCGCCGACCGGGTTGCGGCCAACGGCGACTTCGCCAACAAGATCGGGACCTACGGGCTGGCAGTGCTGGCGCTGCATCACGGGGTGCCCTTCTATTGCGTGGCGCCCTGGTCGAGCATCGATCCCGCCACCCCGGACGGCGACGCGATTCCGATCGAGCACCGCGCTGCCGCCGAAGTGACGTCGCTGCAGGGCCGGGCCACGGCGCCCCCCGAGACCGCGGTGTGGAACCCGGCGTTCGATGTGACGCCCGCGCGCTACGTGACCGGCTATCTCACCGACCGTGGCCTGGTTCGGCCGCCCTTCGCCGCATGAGCGGGCCGCGCGCCGTTCTCGCCCTCGATCAGGGGACCACGGGCTCGACCGCCCTGGTGATCGACGCGCAGGGCCGGGTGCTGGGTCGCGGCTACCATGAGATCCCGCAGCACTTCCCCGCGCCGGGGCAGGTGGAGCACGATCCCGAGGACCTGTTCCGGCTCACGATCGCGGCGGCCCGCGACGCCGTCCGCCAGGCGGGCGTCACCCCGGCCGCGATCGGCATCACCAACCAGCGGGAGACCGTGTGCGTGTGGGAGCGCGACACCGGGCGTCCGCTGCACCGGGCCATCGTGTGGCAGGACCGGCGGACGGCCGCCCGCTGCGCCGCGCTGGGCCGCGGGGCGCGGGGCGCGATGATCCGCCGCCGCACCGGCCTGGTGCTCGATCCCTATTTCTCGGGCACCAAGATCGAGTGGCTGCTGGAGCATGTCCGCGGGCTGGCGCGCCGCGTCGAGCGTGGCGACGCCGTGTTCGGCACCGTGGACGCGTGGCTCGTCCACCGGCTCACCGGCGGTCGCGTGTTCGCGACCGACCACACCAATGCGTCGCGTACGCTGCTGTACGACATCGCGCGGGGCGATTGGGCCGAGCCGCTGCTCGCGGTGTTCGGCGTGCCGCGTCACGCGCTCCCCGACGCGCGCGCCTCGAGCGGCGATTTCGGTGTCGCCCAGCGCACGCACCTTGGCATCGAGCTGCCGGTGGCGGGCGTGGCGGGCGACCAGCAGGCGGCGCTGTTCGGTCAGGGCTGCTGGAGCGCGGGGCAGGCGAAGAACACCTATGGGACGGGCGCGTTCCTGCTGCTGCACACCGGCGGGCGCCGGGCGCGCTCCCGCCGCGGCCTGGTGACGACCGTCGCGTGCGGGCCGCGCGGTGAGCGGGCGTTTGCGCTCGAGGGCTCGATCTTCATCGCGGGCGCGGCGGTGCAGTGGCTGCGCGACGGTCTGCGGATGATCTCCCACGCCCGCGAAACCGAGGAGCTGGCGCGGACGGTCTCCGACACGGCCGGCGTTGTGTTCGTCCCGGCGTTCGTCGGACTGGGCGCGCCGCACTGGGAGGCCGGCGCGCGCGGCACCATCGTCGGCGTGACCCGGGGCACCACGCGCGCGCACTTGGCGCGGGCCGCCCTCGAGGCGATGGCCTTCAGCACGAAGGAGGTGCTCGATGCCATGACCGCCGACGCACGGCTCCGACTCGCGGCCCTGCAAGTGGACGGCGGGGCGGCCGCGAACGACTTCCTGATGCAGTTCCAGGCGGACCTGCTGGGGGTGCCGGTGGCGCGGCCCGACATGCTGGAGACGACGGCGCTCGGCGCCGCCGGGCTGGCGGGACTCGCCGTGGGTGTATGGCAACGCCCGGAGGATTTCCTGGCGGGTCGCGCCTTCACGCGGTTCCCCCCGCGGCGGGGGCAGACCGCGGCGCGGGCGGCCCGCGCGCGCATGGCGGAATGGCGGCGCGCCGTGGCCGCCGCCTTGCACTGGGCCGGACACGGCCAGCGGCGATGACCCGACCACTGATCGCCGTGATCGGCGGGCACGACTGCTCGGCGGCCGAGGCCGAGCTCGCCGAGGCGGTGGGCCGGGAACTGGCCCACGCCGGCGCGGCGGTGCTGTGCGGCGGACTCGGCGGGGTCATGGAGGCGGCCGCGCGGGGCGCACACTCGGCCGGCGGCCTCACGGTCGGGATTCTGCCCGGCGACGATCCCGCCGCGGCCAATCGCTACGTCGACGTCCCCCTCGCGACCGGCATGGGCGAGATGCGCAATGCGCTCATCGTCCGCGCGGCGCGGGCCGTGATCGCCATCGGCGGCGGTTGGGGCACCCTCTCGGAGATCGCCCTCGCCCGCCGCATCGGCCGGCCCGTCATCGGCCTGGCGGACGCCTTCGCGCCGGGGGTGGACATCCCGCGCGTGGGCACCGCGGCAGAGGCGGTGGGGCAGGCGCTGGCCCAGGCCGGGCGCGGATGAAGCGGCCCCCAGATCCGTTTCACAACTCCTTCACCGGACTCACGCTAGCCTGCCGACGGTCCGGGGGGCGGTCGGTCAGCGCCGGCAGCCCACCAGTAGCCAGAGCCCAACGCGACTGTATAATTCGGCTATGAACGCGGGAATGAAGTTCGCCATCGGCGCCCTGTTGATCGTCGGATCCGTCGGATACCTGATGGCCTCGGGCATCAAGGAGACGGGTCAGTACTTCCTCACCCCCAGCGAGCTGTCGCGCAAGATCTCCTCCGATCCGAGCTTCTACGACGTCGGGATGAAGGTCGGCGCCCGCGTGGTGCCGGGCTCGGTGCAGCGGGAGGTCAATCCGCAGATGCTGCGCTTCAGCATCACCGACGGGACCGCCACCTACCCGGTGGTATTCCGCGGCATCCCCCCCGACACGTTCACCGACTCGGTGGACGTGGTGGTGGAGGGACGCCTCGGGCGTGACGGGGTGATCCAGGCCACCGATGTGCTCGCGAAGTGCGGGTCGCGGTACGAAGCAGTGCCGACGGCGACATGACGGTACTCGGCAACCTGGCGCTGTGGATCGCGCTGCTCGTCGCGCTGTGGGGCGCGGTTATGGGATTCGCGGGCGGGAGCCAGGGTCGGCCTGAGCTTCAGCTCAGCGCGCGGCGGGCGATGTTCGCGACCACGGCTGCGCTGCTCGTCGCCGTCGTCTCCCTGGAATGGGCGCTGTTCACGCGCGACTTCAACGTCGAGTACGTCGCGTCCTACACCAGCCGCAATCTCCCCACGTTCTATACGTGGTCGGCGCTGTACGCCGGGCAGAAGGGCAGCCTGCTCTTCTGGGCGAGCGTGCTGGCGATCTTCGGAACTCTCGCGGTGGTATTCACGAGTGCGCGACACCGGGTCTATCTCCCCTATGTGATCGGCATCGTCTCCATCGTCGTCGCGTTCTTCGTCTCGGCGATGCTCGCGGCCGCCAACCCGTTCGAGCGGCTGCCGTTCACGCCGGTGGACGGACGGGGGATGAACCCGCAGCTGCAGAACCCCGGGATGGTGTTCCATCCTCCGATGCTGTATCTGGGGTACATCTCCATCACGATCCCGTTCGCGTTCGCGATGGCGGCGCTGCTGTCCAAGCGACTCGACGTCGAGTGGCTGGTGGCGATCCGCAAGTGGACGCTGGTGTCCTGGCTGTTCCTGTCGATCGGCATCCTGCTCGGCATGTGGTGGGCGTACGTCGAGCTCGGCTGGGGCGGCTACTGGGCATGGGACCCGGTGGAGAACGCATCCCTGCTGCCGTGGCTCACGATGACCGCGTTCCTCCACTCGGTCATGGTGCAGGAAAAGCGCGGCATGCTGAAGAAGTGGAATCTCTCGCTGATCATCGGCTCCTGGCTGCTGTCGATCTTCGGCACGTTCATCACGCGGTCGGGCGTCATCTCGAGCGTGCACTCGTTCGCCCAGTCGGGAGTCGGGTACTTCTTCCTCGTCTTCCTGGTCGGCAGCGCGGTGCTGAGTTTTTGGATCTACGCCCGCCGCCTGCCGTTGCTCACGGCTGAGACGCGGCTCGAGTCCATGGTCTCGCGGGAAGCGAGCTTCCTGTTCAACAACCTGCTGTTCGTCGGGATCGCGTTCTCGGTGCTGTGGGGCACGCTGTTCCCGATTCTGTCGGAGGCCGTGCAGGGCACCAAAGTCACCGTCGGCCCGCCGTTCTTCAACCAGGTCAATGTTCCACTGGGTCTGGCCCTGCTGGCGCTGACCGGCATCGGGCCGTTGATCGCCTGGCGGCGTGCGTCGCTGCCCAATCTGCAGCGCCAGTTCGCGATGCCCGTAGCCGCGGGGCTGTTCGCCGGGCTCGCGCTGCTGGTGGCGGGGATGCGGCAGCCGCTCGCGGTCCTGGCGTTCAGCCTCGGGACGTTCGTGCTGGCGACAGTGGCGCAGGAGTTCTTCCGCGGCATCTCGGCCCGTCACCGCCAGTACGGGGAGGGGCGCGCGCTGGCGGCGGCCCGACTGATCGGCCGCAACCGCCGCCGCTATGGCGGGTACGTGGTCCACGCGGGCATCGTCCTGCTGTTCGCCGCGTTCGCCGGGATGGCGTTCAAGACCGAAACCCAGGCCACGTTGCGGCCGGGAGAGTCGGCCACGTTGCGCAGTCCGTTCGGGCACGAATGGACGTTCACCCACCTCGGCGTGTCCCAGTACGATGCGCTCAACCGGCTGGTGACCGCGGGCACGGTGGAGCTCGCCCGCGACGGCCGGCGCGTGGGGATTCTCAAGTCCGAAAAGCGCCAGCACGTGGACGGTCTCGGGCGGCCCACCTTCGAGCCCTCGACGGAAGTGGGGATCCGGAGCGACCTGCGTGAGGACGTCTACGTCGTGATGGCGGGTGTCGTGAACGGCACCGAGCAGACCGTGTACCGCTTCACGCTGAATCCGCTGGTGTGGTGGGTCTGGTTCGGAGGGTACGTGGTGGTGCTGGGCGGGGTGATCGTGATGTGGCCGGGTGGCGGACCGCCGGCAGTGCGACGCACGCAGGCCGGCTATGCCGTCAAGCTCGCCTCACAGTCGCAGGAGACGCGCAAGTCGTGACCACCATCACCCGTCGCGGGTTCCTGCAACGCAGCGGAGCGCTGCTCGCCGCCGGTGTCACCGGGTCGGCGATTCAGTCGCCCGCTCCCGACTCGCTCGCCGGAGCGGGACCGTCCGGCCGCCTGTGGGACCCGAACCGGGCCGGCCGGTCGCAGGCGCCCACGACCGAGCGCGACAGCGATCCCGCCATCCAGGTGCTCGAGAAGCGCCTGAAATGCACCTGCGGGTGCGGGCTCGACGTGTACACGTGCCGCACCACCGATTTCACCTGCACCACGAGCCCGGCGATGCATCGCGACGTGCTCGCGCTGCTCGATCAGGGACTGAGCGAGGACGAGGTGGTGCAGGCGTTCGTGGAACGCTACGGAGTGACCGTGTTGATGGCCCCCCCGAAGCGCGGCTTCAACCTCGCGGGGTATTTCGTGCCCAGCCTGGCGATCGTGGTGGCGGGGGCGGGCCTGCTGGTTGCGCTGCGGCGCTGGACCCGTCAGGCGGCGGTACCGGCGTCGGCGTCGGCGGCGGGTGCGCCGGATGCGGCCGCCGTGGCTGCGTCTCCAGAGGAGCTCGAGCGATTGCAGCACGAGCTGGATGAGTTCTCGGCATGATGGCGGCCGAAGTCGTGGCGGGCGTCGCGCTGGCACTGGGACTGGTGTGGTACGTGATGATCCCGGTGCTGCGGCCCGCGGCCGTGCGACCCGCCGCGGGCGGGGCCGACGACGGTGCCGACGAGGTCGAGGATCTCTCGCCGCGGACGGTCGCGCTGCGGGCGCTGAAGGAGATCGAGTTCGACCGGGCGACGGGGAAGCTCTCCGACGCCGATTACGCCGACCTGAAGCAGCGCTATACCGCTGAGGCGCTGGCCGCGCTGCGGGATGCGCCGGCCGCGGCTGCGCCGTCTCCGAGTCTCGCCGCCACGCCGCCGCGCGCCGTCTGTCCCGACCACGGGTCGCGGCCCGAGGACGAGGCGGTGTTCTGCTCGCAGTGCGGTCGTCGGCTGGCGGCCGCCGGCGCGTACTGCGCCCGGTGCGGCGCGACGCTGGAGGCCGGTGCCACGTACTGCAACAGCTGCGGCGTGCGTGTGGCGGCCTAGGCGGCCGTGAGCGGCCCGCCTTCCCGCGATAGTTCCATCGACCGGGCGTTTCGGGGAGCGGCGCGACAGCTGGTCAGCGCGCCGCGCCTGTTGTCAGCCCGCCTCGCCGCCTTCGGCGGCGATGAGCAGGTCCGCCTCATCATTCTCGCCGGTGCCATCGGCGCGGCGGCCGGGCTCGCCGTCCTCGTTTTCTATTCCGTCATCGACCTGATCCAGGGAGCCGTGCTGCGGAGCGCGGCCACCTGGTCGCTGCTGCCACTCCTGGCAATACCGGTGTTCGTCGGGCTCGGTCTCGTCGCCTCGCGCGCGCTGGTGCGCTGGGGCGCGGGCGGCTCGTCGGGCGAGAACATCCCGGACGTGATGTATCGCGTGTCGGTCAAGGGCGGCGTGATGCATCTGCGTCCGGTGCTGGCGAAGAGTCTCGCGGCCGCCGCGGTGATCGGCACGGGGGGATCGGTGGGGCCGGAAGGGCCGGTGATCGTGCTGGGCGCAGCCACCGCGTCGCGCATCGGCCGGTGGCTGGACGCGTCGCCCAACCGGCTCCGCACGCTGGTCGGGTGCGGGGCGGCAGCGGGGCTGTCGGCGGCGTTCAATGCTCCGATCGCTGGCGTGATCTTCGGCGTTGAGAAGATCCTCGGCGCGGCGGGCGGCATGGCGCTCGGCCCCTTCGTCGTGGCGAGCATCATCGCGGCCGCGGTGAGCCGCGCCGCATTCGGCGAGGATCCGGTGATGGTGATTCCCCGGGCCTACGACGTCGGCGCGCCAGTGGAGCTGCTGTTCTACGCCGGGCTCGGGCTGGTGGCGGGTCTCGTGGGCGTGGCCTTCACCCGGACGGTGTGGCGGGCGCACGACCTGTTCGCGCGGGTGCCGCGACGCTGGCTCGCCGTCGTGCTCGGCGCGCTCGTGGTGGGGGGGCTCGACATCGCGTTCCGCGGGGATCTGTGGGGCCGCGGCCACGAGAGCCTCGACCTGGCCATCATGACCGACCGCACGGCGCTGTTCCTGCTGGGTCTCGGCGTGGCGAAGCTGATCGCGACGGCGGTCACCCTTGGTGCGGGTGGCACGGGGGGCGTGTTCACCCCGGCGCTGTTCATCGGCGCCACGTGCGGCGGGGCGCTCGCGCTGTCGCTGGCGCGCGTGGTGCCGTCGCTGCAGATGGCCCCGGGGGCGCTGGCCCTGGCCGGTATGGCGGGCGTCGTGGCGGCCGCCACCCACGCACCACTCACGGCGGTGATGATGGTGTTCGAGATGACCGGGGACTACGCGCTGATCCTGCCCCTGCTGCTCACCAGCGTCATCGCGTACGTAGTGGCGCGGCGTGCCCACCCCGAATCGGTCTACACCGAGTGGCTGGTGCGCCGCGGCGTCGTGCTGAGTCACGGCGCCGACGCGGCGGTGCTGGCCCGCCTGCCGGTGAGCGAGTGCCTGCATTCCAATCCCGTGGTGGTCCCGGCGGACGCCGGCGTGTCCGCGATCGGCGCGCTCACCTCGGCGGCCCGCCAGACGGAGTTTCCGGTGGTGGACGGCGATGGACGGCTGCTCGGCATGCTGTCGCAGCTGGAAGTCCGGGAGGCCGCCGAGAGCGGTGAGCGGCTGGGTCCGATGCTGCTCGCCGCCGATCTCGTGCACCCCAACTGCGCCCGCGTGTCGGTGGACGACACGCTGCTCACGGCGCTGCGGCGGCTGGGGGACCGCGACGTCAACTGGCTGCCGGTGGTCGGCGCCGACGACCGCGATCGTCTCGTCGGCGTGGTGAGCCGCCAGGATCTGCTCGCCGCGTACGAGCGTCACCTCCACGCCGAGGAGGGCGAGGATGCGCGCAGCGCTCTTGACGACCTGAGCGCCAGAGGGTAGGTCGCAACAGCCGGCGGCCTTCCGGCGTGGCCGGCATGTCCTACGTCCGGAGTATCACTGCATGCGTATCCTGGGATTCGACGCGACGCCGCTGCTGCTGCCGCTGGGCATCGCCATTGGGGGGCTGCTGCTGGGTCTCGCGGTGCGGCGGCTGCTGTTCTCGCGACTCGAGGCCCTGGCGCGGCGCACGGCGTCCGACTGGGACGACGCGATCATCGACGCGCTGCGCGGCCCGCTGGTGGTGTGGTTCGCGGGCGCCGGGCTCTACCTGGCCGCCGAAGTCGCCACCATTCCAGCGGACGCGGAGACCATCAGTCAGCACCTGCTGGTAGTCCTGATCATCGGGTCGGTCACCTGGACCCTGGCGCGGTTCGCGGGCACCCTGATCCGGCGCAGCATGGGCGTCTCCGGCCAAGTCCCGTCGGCGTCGCTGATCGAGAATCTCGTGCGGGTCAGCATCGTGCTGGTGGGCGTCCTGGTCGCGCTCCAGTCGCTGGGGATATCGGTCACGCCGATCATCACCGCCCTCGGTGTCGGCGGCCTGGCCGTGGCGCTGGCGCTCCAGGACACCCTCGCCAACTTCTTTGCCGGGATCCAGATCCTGGCGGCCGGGAAGATCCGCACCGGTGACTTCGTACAGCTGGAGTCGGGTGAGCGGGGCTTCGTGCAGGATATCACGTGGCGCAGCACCACGATCCGTCAGCTGCCCAACCTGCTCACCATCGTGCCCAACTCCAAGCTGTCCACCGCCATCGTGACGAACTGCTCTCTGCCCGACGCGGAATCCGCCGTGCTGGTGAACGTCGGCGTATCGTACGGCAGTGACCTCACCCAGGTCGAGCGGGTGACGAACGAGGTGGCCCGGGGGGTGATGCGCGAGATCGAAGGCGGCGTGGTGACCTTCGAACCGTTCATCCGGTACAACGAGTTCGGCGACTCCAGCATCAACTTCACCGTGATCCTCCGGGGGCAGGAGTTCACCAGTCAGTTCCTGGTGAAGCACGAATTCATCAAGCGGCTGCACGCGCGCTACGCCACGGAAGGAATCGAGATCCCGTTCCCGCAGCGGGTCGTCCATCTGCCCTCGCAGGCGGAGGCGCCCCCCCGATGAGCCCGGTGACACCGATCATCGACTGCCATGTGCACCTCAATAACTACCATGAGCAGGTGGCGATGTCGCTCGACGAGTCCATCGACCGCCTCCAGGCGGCGATGGCCGAGGCCGGGGTGCAATACTCGCTCGTGCTCACGAGCTACATCGTATCGCCCCATCGACCGTCCACGGCGCAGGTGGTGAAGGCGATCGAGGGCATCGACAACCTCGGTGTCGTGGCGGGGATCTCCTACCGGCACTACAAGCAGCGCGACCTGCGCGAGATGGCGGACTACCTGCAGGCCGGGCTGGTCAAGGGACTGAAGCTGTACCCCGGCTACGAGCCGTTCTATCCGCACGACACGCGGCTCCAGGTCGTCTACGAGCTGGCCGACGAGTTCGGCGTGCCGGTGATGATCCACTGTGGCGACACCTACAGCCCCACCGGGAAGCTCAAGTACGCTCACCCGCTCGAGGTCGACGAGGTGGCGGTGGACCACCGCAACGTCAAGCTGGTGATCTGTCACCTGGGCAACCCGTGGCTGGTGGACTGCATGGAAGTCGTGTACAAGAATGCGAACGTCTACGCGGACTTCTCGGGTCTCGTGCTGGGCGAATTCACGGAAGCGTTCGAGGACTACATGGAGGAGCAGATCGCCGAGGTGATTCTGTACGCGGGCGAGCCGGGGAAATTCCTCTACGGGTCCGACTGGCCGATCTGCTCGATGAAGTCATACGTCGAGTTCGTACGTCAGCTCAAGATGCCCGAGGAGCACCGGGCGCTGATTCTCTACGAGAACGCCCGCAGTCTCTTCAAGCTGCCGCTGACCCCGCTGGCCGAGCTGATCGAATGAGCGGCCTGCGCATCCGCGAGATCCGTCGCACGGACGATCCGGGTCTGGCCCGGGCGCACCGCATGCTGGCGCGCGTCTTCCCGAGCGCCGAGCTGATGCCGGTGCGGGAGTGGCGGTACGTGCTCACCGAGCGGATGGCGGGCGTGTGGAGCGACCTGTCGTGGCACCTGGTGGTGGCGGAGCAGAATGGACGGACCGTCGGGGCCGCCAGCGGGAACTATCTGGGCTCGCTCAACGTGGGCATCGTGGGCTACGTGGCGGTGCGGCCCGGCCGCCGGTCGCGGGGGCTCGGGCCGCGGCTGCGCCAGCGGCTGCGGGAGCACTTCGTCACCGACGCGCGGGCGATCGGGCGAGGTCGCCTCGAAGCCCTCGTCGGGGAGGTGCACGCCGACAACCCGTGGCTGCACCACCTGGTCCGCCGCGACGGGGCGATTGCGTTGGATTTTCCCTATCGGCAGCCGGCGCTCGGGCGGCAGGAGGATCCGGTGCCCCTGGTGCTCTACTACCAGCCGGTGCGTGGTCGGCGGCGCGCGCTGCCTGCGACGCTAGTGCGACGTCTGCTCTACGCCCTGTGGCGCCGCGCCTACCGTATTCCCCGGCCGCTGTCCGATCCCGTGTTCCGCCGCATGCTCGTCTCCCTGAGGGGGCGCCGCCACATCGGCCAGCGGGTGCTGCCGCCGCCCGTCCGGCCGACGGCGGCGGTCGAGTAGCTCAGAACTCGAAGCGCTCCATCCGGCGCAACCCCACCTGCAGCGGCAGGACGGTCGCCGTCCCGCACAGGCCCGCCGCCAGGGCGAAGGATCCGAGCATCCAGGCGTCGGGGCGCACCGGTACGCCGGCGTTGACGGCCTCGAGGTAGGCGTAGACCGGCCTCGCCAGCGCCACGATGACGGCCGCCAGCAGCACGATGGTGGACATCATGAAGACCAGACCCCCGAACGAGGTCGGGATCTGCGCCGCGTTCTCGGTCTCGAACTGGGGATACAGTGTGCCGAACCCCAGCGCCATGGCGGCGATCGCGAGGGTGAGCGCGCAGATGGTGGCCAGGCTGACGACCATCATGAACGGTGTCACCTTGAGCAGGATATTG
>QKHC01000008.1 GCA_003251175.1 Gemmatimonadota bacterium | reverse complement strand
GCACGTAGTCCACCAGCCCCGCCCACCCGCGGCGAATCCCCAACACCCGGTAGCCGTCCCGCACCGCCCGGACGGTGATCGCCCGGATGGCGGGATTCAGTCCCGGAACGTCGCCACCCCCGGTGAGAATGGCGATCGTGCGATTGGCACTGCCCATCCACGTCCTCCGTTCAGTCGCGCAGCCGGGCTCGAGCGAGCACGAGCCGCCGAAACATAATCACGCGTCTCCTCTCTCAGCGCGCGGTCCGGACCGGGTGCCAACGTCCTGGCGGCTGTTCATTTCCCGCCCCCCCGCTTCCGTTTGAAGAACTGCACCGCCCGCTCGTGCCGCTCGGCAGCCGCACGCGTGGCAAACGTGCCGAGATTGCGTCGCCGGCCCGTGTGCGGATCCTTCGATGCCGCGTAGAGTCGGTACTTGCCGGATGGCAGTTTGCGAATCATGAACCCCTCCGGGCCCGTGGAGTCACCGCGATCACCGGGGTCGCGAAGTGCACCTCATCGAGATGCACAGCGGACCGTGGTCACGCATCGATTGACCACCCCGGTGCCGGCCACTGCTCGATGCGCTCGCCCATCAGCCGCTCTCCATCCCGGAGCCCCGCGATCATGGGCGGCGCGGGCGGCCCGGGACGGGAGAAGCCGAACGCCTCGAGCACCTCGCCCGGTCGGAGGCGCCCCATGGAGCCCAGAAAGGCGTTCTTGGCAAGCCCGGCGGCAACCAGGGCGCCACGGCGCTCGAGGCGGTGCTCGAGATAGATCCACTGCTCATCCCAATACACCACGCGGGTCCGCAATCGGATCTTCACGAACCGCCGCAGCGGTTTCCGATACTGGACAACTACTGACGCGAGCACGGCGGACCAGCGTCGACGCAGCAGAAACCGGAGGAACCCCGTCCGCACCATGAAGTCGATCCGACCCTGCTCCATGAGCGTCAGGTAGCATGCGTGATTCATCAGCGTGAGGTCGGCGTCCGTGGGCCACACCCGGAGATCGAGCACGGACTCTTGGTCCGCGCGGAGGCGCGGCCGCACGGTGGAGCGCAGGACCGTGAGGAGAAATCTGAGCCATCGCGTCATCAGCGCTCCCCGACCCGTCCCGCGAACAGCGCCACGCAGCCGACCACATCGAGGTGGACGTCGCCAAAGCGGGCCTCGAGCGCGCGCGTCAGGCCGGCGAGGTCATCCGCCGCGTTGCTGAAGATGCCGCGGGCGTTATACCACCGCATCAACCGCCTCGCGGCCCGATTCCTCGGCACCCCCTCATTCAGGATCGTCGACCCGAACAGCGTGGCCCCGGGATTCATCAGCCGCTTGAGATGGTCAAACACCACCGCCTTGTCCGCGACGGCACCCGGAAGACAGTGCAGCAGATAGTTGACACCGATCGAATCGAACCCGGGGACGTTCCCCGGGAACGGCTCGAGCACATTGTGCCGGTAGGCTTCGGGAGCGTAGCGCGCAATCCGCCTGGCGGCGAAATCGAGCGTGTTCCGGTTCAGGTCCATCAACGCGATGCGCGGAGCGGAGGATGGAAAGGGACAGCGGTCGAGGAAGTATCCGGTCCCCACGCCCACATCCAGATGGTTGGCCGACGCGTGCCGGCGGTAGTGGGCCTCGATCCGAGCCGTGGGGCAACGCCAGATGAACCGATTGGACATCCCCAGCACGACCACGTCGTAGATCGCCAGCGTGGGGCGCGTATAGACCGCCTGGCCGGCCACGACCTGCGCGTCGGTCGCCTTCATGGGGGTCCAGCGCCCGGTGGCGCAGCCCGATCACGCTCCGCCTCGCCGAGCCAGCCCCGGCGCAGATCCTCGGCCGGAATGCTGGTCAGATACGGCTTGATATCGAGGATCGGGGTGCCGTCGAGCATGTCCACGCCGCGCACCATCAAGCGGGCGCCATCCCGGCGCAGCAGCTGCACCACCGTCAGCCCGATGGGGTTCGGTCGGCGCGGCGAACGCGTGGCGAAGACCCCATGCGGCCGCGTGTCCGTCGGGGGCGTCCCCACCAGCTCGAACCCCGTGGCCCGATGAAACACCCACAGCACGTAGAGGTGTGAGAATCCCTCAATGTCGGTGAGTCCCGGCTCGAAGGGTGGAAAGACCTCGAGCACGCCCACAGCGTCGTGTCTGGCCCCCGATCCCTTCGGAACCTGCGCGGTCTCGACGTACGGGCTGTGCACCACGCCGATCGACCGCATGGCAAACGAGTCCCCGTCGACCCCGGCCTTCCCGGCTCCGCTCGCGTTCGCGGTTCGTGCGCACATTCAGCGGCTCCCTCGGCCCGTTTTCATCAATGTGCGGCTGCCCCCAGTGGCCCGCCACTCCACACCGATCGGCAACGGGCTGGCGGCAGTCGCGCCGCTCAGGTGCCTGCGAACCGCGCGTACCAGGTCACCGTCCACGTGGCGCCGTGATCCACAGAGCGGCGGCTCGTGAAACGCATCGAGTCGGCGATGAACGGCCTGAAGCGATGCTCCAGCAACACCAGCCGGCCGTGCACGACCTGGGAGTCGCGCAGCACCAGACCGGTCGGTCCGGTACGACCAGCGTAAACGGTCAACAGACCATGCCGGGAGTGGACCAAGGTCCGCTGAATCGGCTCCGCCAGTCCGTGACCAAGACCAACGCCATGAGGCATGGCATCCGCTGCATCGTTCAACTCCCGCTGAGGGCGGGGCCGCGCAGGCTCCGGTGTTCGATCACCCCGAAGACGGTCACGAACACGGCATTGAGGACACCGATGAGTCCCAGCAGCTCGGCAACCAGATGCAGCGATCCTCGGGGGATGTCCACCAAGCCGATGGCCGACACGTTGAGCCCCAGCGAGCCGGTCAGCACCGCGCACGTCACCAGCAGCGGACCGTAGTGCCGCCAGCGGCGGCCGAATAGTACCAGCACGGCCGCCGCCGCGACGAAGACGAACGCGACCGTCAACGGCATTGCCCGGGCGAACAGCTCCCCCGGCGGCGCGTTGGCGGCGATGACCGCGGCGACGGTGGTCACGGGATCGAACACGGCCACCGACGCCGCACCGAGCAGCACGAACAGGACCACGTACACGGCGTTGTACGCGAGCCACGATGGCCACGACCGCCGCTCCACGAGCAGCGCGTACGTCCAGCCGACGCAGGCGCCACAGAGCGCTCCAGCAACGGCCATCGGGATCGCGGAGAACCAGATGTCGCTGATGAAGAGATGGTGAACGCCGCTGAAGGCGAGCGCCGAGATGGCGCCTGCGATGGCGCCCGACCGTGCGTACCGCGCAACGACCCCTCCGCCACGGCCGTCAGCCGTCACTGGCGTCGAGGTCGCGACCCGGCAGGCGCACGAACAGGGCCAGCTGCTCGCCGCGGCGCGGGAAGTGCTGGCCGACGCGTGCAAAGCCGAGTCCACGCAGGATGGTGATCATCGATTGGTTGGTGGGGCGGGTCGTCGCAAAGACCGCGGCCGCCGGCACTCGCTCCAGGAGAAGGCGGCACAGCCCCGCGGCGATGCCGTGTTTGCGGTGCCCGGGGGCAACGAACACCCAGCCCAGCTCGAGCTCGCAACCCGCTGGACTGACGGGACTGGCGGCACGGCGGAACATTGTGCGCCGGTAGCGCGCCGAGGGCACCTTGAGCGCGGCGACGCCAGCCAGGGCGTCACCCGGCGCATAGTGAAACCCGAGCCACCGGGCCGCTCGCACCCGGCGATCCAGGTCGCGCGCGGCCGGAAACCCCTGGCGCACCAGCCGGCTGAACGCCCACCGCTCCGCCTCGCTGCACGCGCTGGGCTCCCGGCAGTGGACGGTCCCGCTCACGGCGACCGGGGCCGCCGCACCAGACGCTGCACGCGGCGCACCTGCGCGACGAGCTCGGCGGCGCGCGGCACCGAGACGCCTTCGCGAAAGAGAACGCGCTGGATCTCGTCGTCGCTCCTGCCCTCGGTCATGAGGTCGATGACCCGCCGCGTCAATCGCGCCGTCACTTCGGGCGGCTCGCGCGGACCGAAGAGGCGCTGCCAGAATCCCATGAGGGGAATATGCGGCGTCCGGGGCCCGCTGACGTCCTGGACTCAGCGGCTCACGGAAACACCGCCGTGGTGCGCCCTCCGCTGTCGAAAAACGCCAGCTGTGCCGCGCCAGCGGAATCGACGAACAGTCGCACCCGAACCTGCCCGCTGGTGTCGCGCAGCTCGAGCGCCGCGGTGCGATCGCGGGAGCCGACAAAGACGCGCCGGGTGCCTCGTACCCGCTCGCGGACACGCAGACGCTCCTGATTCAACGAGTCCCGCACGCGGCCGGCGGGAGTCGCGAGCATGCGTTCGGCCAGCGCGAACTGGTCTTCGAGGGGAGCGTCGATCGGCCGATCCCACACTTGGAGGCCGGCTGACCGCGTTGCGCCCTCATCCGAGTACTGCACGGCGACCACCTGGTTCTGTTTCCATTGATCAAACGACAGGTGGCCAAAAGCACGATACGACGAATCGCGTGGCGCTCCCTCGTAGATCAGGCCGCCGACCTCGTCGCCGACCTCGTTGAAGAAGATCATCCCGGCGCTGCGGCCGCGGCCGCTGAATGACTGCGGATACTCCTTTCCCCCGAAGGTGCCGCCGGGCAGACGGGCCCCGTTGGCCAGCACCAACGTCAATGCGCCGGTCGAGTCCACGATGTTGAGGCGCTCGACCGTCAACACCGGCGATGGCTGACGCGCAAATCCGCTGACCAGCATCGTGGCGAGCGCGACAAACATGGTGACATTGCCGGCGAACATCCATCGTGCCGCAGTTGAAGTCTGCATGGGCCGATTCCGGGTGGCAGGTTGGGGATCGCGGTCTCCGTGGCCGGAGGCCGCTGAGAGGCGATGCTGGGCAGGATGAGCGGTGCGGCCGCCCAGGCTCCCCACCCCTCGAAGCGTCGCAGGCACCACACGGTAGCCGCCCACAGCGCGGGTGGTGTCCAGGCGGTGGACAGGAAGACGCGCCGTATCGACGTCATCGCGATGACAGCGGGTGCGCCGTGAAGAACGCCCACTGCACCGCCGTGGCATCGATGCTCATGTTGGTCGGCCCCACCCGCCAGCGCGGTGGCGGCTTGCCGCCAGGCCAGGAGTGGCCTGCGCCCAGCAGGGTGTAGAGCACGACCTCGGCGCTCGGCGCGCAGTCGGGATACTCGGCGCGCATCACGTCGGGGGCGACCAGGGAATCCACGGGGGCTGGCGCGCAGCGGTTGCGCCGCGCCCAGCGCCCTACCCAATCGCGCACGGCTGGAAAGATCTGCTTGACCGGATTGAAGGGGTCGCCAAGCGGTCCACCCTCGTACGGCACGGTCCGGTCGTCGGACCCATGGAACGCGACCATCGGGACCGGGCGGGCGTTCCGGCACCAGTCCGCTG
>QKHC01000016.1 GCA_003251175.1 Gemmatimonadota bacterium | reverse complement strand
GCGCGATCCGGCGCCACCTGAAACACGGCGGCGTCATCGCGGGTCGCGGCGTCCACGAGGATCCGGGGATCCGTCGCCGCCGGTACGTGACGCAGCACCTGCGCCAGCTCGGCCGGGCCGAGCTTGCAGGCTCAGCCGGCGCCGTGCGAGTACTGCGTCAGTCGGAAGTGTGGCATCGTCAGCGACAATATGGCGAGGACGGCGATGCCGAGCAGCGTATCAGCCGAGACGCCAGGCGAGGATGGCCCCCGCCACCACGTAGCGGGCGGCGTCTGCCAGGGCGAGCACGGCGACGCGCCTGGCACGGACCTGGCCGGCCGGGGCGCTGAAACGCGGCGCCAGGGCCACGAGTGCCCCCACCAACCCGAAGAGCAGCCACCAACCGCCGCTGCCGAGCGAGTCGAACCACAGAGCGGCGAAGAGGGTGACCCCGAGCGCCTCAGCAGCCTGCGGCAGTGCCGCGCGCGCGGCGGTGGCGAGGCCTGCTGGTAGCGCCAAGGTCGACAGCTGGAAGGCGCGAGCGGCGGCCACGCGGGCAACCAGGAACCAGACGGCGACCGGCAACCAGGCGAGCAGCAGGCGGGGGAAGGTCACCGCACCGGGACGTAGCCAGGCCCCCGCAACCCCCGGCCCGGCCGGGCCGTCGTCAGCGCGCCGTCGCGCAGCACCGCCTGCCCATTGACGAACACGTGCCGGATACCGACGGACGGCTGGTGCGGATCGGCGAAGGTGGCCCGGTCGGCCACAGTGGCTGGGTCGAACACGGTGATGTCGGCATACATGCCGGCGGCCAACAGACCGCGGTGGTGCAGGCCGACCCGCTGGGCGGCGAGGGACGTCATCTTGCGGACCGCCTGTTCCAGAGACAGCAGGTGGAGCTCCCGCACGTAGCGTCCCAGGATGCGTGTGAACGAGCCGTACGTGCGGGGATGGGGACGGATGTCGGCGAACGGGCCGTCCGGGGCCACGCCGTCGTAGTCTGTGTTCACGGCGACCCAGTCCACCACCATGGCGGTGCGCAGGTCGTCCTCGTTCATCGAGAAGTAGATGGCACCCGTCCGCGCGTGGTCCGCGACGAGGATGTCGAACAGCGTCTCCAGTGGGTCGCGGCCGCGCTGGCGCGCGATCGCACCCACGCGCTGGCCTTGCAGCGAACGCAGCGAATCTTCGTAGACGCTCGCGATCAGGATGCCATCCGCGCCACCCGCGCCGCGCCACATGTTCTCGCCGCGACCCCGCGACCCCACCAGCGAGTCGCGGATGGCCGCGCGGCGTATCGGATCCCGCAGACGGGCCAGCAGTGAATCTGTTCCGCCGTCGTGGGCCCACGCCGGAATGACCGCTGCCAATCCCGTCGCGGACGCGATGTAGGGATACTGGTCCGCCGTCACGTCGAGGCCGCTGGCGCGGGCGGAATCGATCTTGGCGATCACCTGGGGCATGCGTCCCCAGTTCGGGCGTCCCGCCACCTTGAGATGCCAGATCTCCACCGGAATCTCGGCCTCGCGTGCAATGCCGAATGCTTCGTCGAGCGCCTCGTCGATGCGGTCGCCCTCGTTGCGAATGTGCGTGGCGTACACTCCGCCGTGACGGGCGGCGGCGGCGGCCAACGCCACCAGCTCGGCCGTGGAGGCATAGATGGCGGGGGAGTAGATGAGCGACGATGAGAGCCCCAGCGCGCCCTGCCGCATGGCCGTGTCCACCAGCGCCACCATGTGCTCCAGCTCGTGCGGCGTCGGTGCCCGATCGTCATCGCCGATCACGGCGCGGCGAACCTGGGTGGCCCCGACGAAGGTCGCGAGGTTCACCGTCGAGCCGGACCGTTCCAGCCGCCGGAACCACCCCTCGAGGTCACGCCAGTCCACGTCGAGTCCGTACCGCTTCAGATAGGCGGAATCGTCCGCGACCAGCGCGTCGTTGAGCGGTGCCACCGACCCGCCCTCACCCGTGACCTCCGTGGTGACGCCTTGAGTGACCTTCGACAGCACCCGGTTGTCGATGAGGACTGCGGTCTCCGACTGCCCGAGCATGTCGATGAACCCGGGACTGACCACCAGCCCGGACACGTCGAGCGTTTCGCGGGCCTCGGCGCGGGGGATCCACCCCACCGCGGCAATGCGGTCACCCGCGACGGCGACGTCGCCGCGGTACCGCGGGTTGCCCGTACCGTCGGCGATCCACCCGCCGCGAAGCAGGACGTCGACCGATGACGCGCGCCGGTCGCCGCCGGCGCCCTGGCAGGCGGCGAATGCCAGCAACGCCAGCAGCGATCTCAGCGACCCCATGATGCGCGCAGCGAGTCGGGGTTGAGGATCGTCCCGCGCACCATCACGAGATGGATGTCGCGCGTGGCGAAGATCGACGAGTCGGGCCGGCCGTTGAGGATCACGAGATCGGCCACCTTGCCGGGTGCCACCCAGCCGAGAGAATCGGCACGCAGCAACTGCGCATTGCGGCGGGTGGCCGTCGCAATGACGGATAGCGGCTCGAATCCGGCCCCCACCAGCAACGCGAGCTCCTCGTGCAGGGAGAAGCCCGGGATGAGAAGCGGCCCCGCTGCGGTGCTGCCCGCGCCCATGAGCCCGCCCGCGCGGCGGAATTCACGCAGAAAGAGCGCCTGCGCCCGCTGTGTGGTGGTGAGGAGCTGGGCGTCTGTTGGCGTCCACCCCAGCGCGGCCCGGGCCGCGGCGGCGTCGCGCACGGCGACCGCGTCACCGGGCACATCGGCCATCTGCGGCCGCTCGATGAACGCGCGATCGCCGAGGTGAGCGAGGGCCTCCAGCTGGACGAGCGCCGGAACGAGACTGACGCGGGTCTGGGCGAGGGCCTTGCCGATGGTCGCGATGCGGGCCGAGTCCAGTCGGGTCCAGCCCGTGGCCTCGGCTCGCCAGGCGGCGCGCGGGTCGCCCAGGGCGCGGAGGATCGGCCCGGGGTCGAGACCGGCGGCCTGGGGGATGCCACTGAGGGCCTCGATGGTTGCGACCCCCGCCTGTGCGGCCGCGAGGGCGTCGATGCGTCCCAGTCGCGCGGCGGTAGGGAAGCGAAACGTCCCCGCCTCGTCCAGCACCGCCGTGAGCACATCCGCCGTCACCGTGGGTGACACCGCAATCCAGTCCGTTCCTGTCACGGCGCGGCGATCCACAGCGCGGCGACCGGCCTCGGGCGTCGGAGCGGGATCCGCTGCCGCAACCACGGGTGGGTCGCCGTCGATGATGCCGCCTGAGGTGAACACCCGGGGGCCCAGGGCGGCCCCGCCGTTCAGCTCATCGCGCAGGCGGTACGCCTGCGTGCTGTCGGCACCGAGATCCCGCACCGTCGTGACACCCCAGGCGAGGAAGCGCGTCGCGGCCCACGGCGTCAGCTCCACATGGACGTCGATCAAGCCCGGGATGATGGTCTTGCCGACGAGGTTGACCACCGTCGCGCCGCGCGGCGGCTTGATCTCGCCGACGCGTGCCACGGCTTCGATGCGTCCGTCGCGCACCAGCACGATGGCATCCTCGATCGGGCGCCCTCCGGATCCGTCGATCAGCGTGGCGCCCTCGAGCGCCACGACGGCATCGCCGCCGAAGCTGCAGGCGGCTCCCAACGCCGCCAGCGCCGTCAGCGCCACGGCCCTCGTTCTCACGGAGCGACGTCGGCGGAGCTGTGGTCGTGGAGAATCACCCAGCGGGGCCCGCGTCGCTGCAGGATCAGCGTGAACGGGCCGCTGCCGGTGAGCGAGTCATCGCGGTGCAACTCAAACCGCGCGGTGGCGTAGGCAATGTCAGGAGTGAGCGGGTGGACTGCGACGGCAGTGAAGGAGAGGGAATCCGGCTTGCCCCCGGCGGTGAAATAGGTGGCGGCATAGCGATCGTAGAGCGCTTGCCAGCCCGACTGCTCCCGGCCGGCGGCGATATACGTCAGCGTCGAATCGTCGGCATAGTCATGCATGAATGCGGCGAGGTCTCCCCGGGTCCACGCCGCCGCACTGCTGTCGAGCAGGGCAGTGATCTCGACGCGCGGGTCACCGGCTTGGACCGGTGGCGCGACGCAGGCACAGATCGCGACCACCATGCACGACGCACCACGCACGTTCACCTCTTCTGTTCCGTGCCCGCCACAACGTAGCTTTCGGCATGCCCGGCGCAACCCCGCGCTCGACGGATCGGCCCTTCGGGCTGCCACAGCTCGGCTCGAAGCGTGCCCGACCCGATGGCGGCTTTCTCTGGGAGACGATCGTGAACGGTCCGGTGCGCTCCCGCCGGCTCGGGGTCAGCCTCGGTCTCAATGTTCTGCCGCTGCAGTCGAAGCTCTGCACGTTCGACTGCCCGTACTGCGAATGTGGTCGCAATACGCCGAAGGCGCCCGACGCGCGCTGGCCCTCCCCCGACGAAATCGGGCACCGCCTCCGGCAGGCGCTCGCGCGACTCTCCAGTGCGCCCGACTGGATCACCTTCGCCGGGAACGGCGAGCCGACGATGCATCCACGTTTCGCGACTGTGGTCGATCGTGTGCTCGACGCTCGCGACGCGTGCGCGCCCGCAGCGCGAGTCGGCATCCTCACCAACGGACTGGCTGGCGCGAAGCCCGCGGTCGGTGCGGCGCTGGCGCGGCTCGACGCGCGCATGGTCAAGCTCGACCCGGGGCCCGTGGCCGCCGTGAATGGCGTGACCTACGACCGCGGGGGGATCGTCGCGGCCTGTCGAACACTTGCGCCCGTCATCGTGCAGGCGATGGTCGCACGCGGTCCCGACTGGGATGGCGCCAGCGAGGGCGCGGTCGCCGAGTGGCTCCCCCACGTCGTCGCGTCGCGACCGGTCGGTGTGCACCTCTACTCCCTCGATCGCGCTCCCGCCGATCCCCGGGTCCGCAAGGTGCCGCGGGAGCGCCTGGACGAAATGGCGACGGCCATTCGTGCGGCGCTCCCGAGCTGTGATGTCCAGGTCTTCGACTAGCTAGCGGCGCCGGCGACCCCGCGTACGTCGTGCGCGACGCCTGGCCGGCGTGCGTGCTTTGCGCGCCGCGGCCTTCTTGGTCCGCTTCGGCTTCCTCGCCCGCCGTGGTGCTCTCTTCTTCGCCGCCTTGGCGCGGGCCGGTTTCCGCTTCGCGGCCTTCCTGCGCGCCGGTTTCCGCGCGGCGGCCTTCTTCCTCGCCGGCCGGCGCTTCGGCTTCGCCTTGGGTTTCGCCTTCGCCTTGGAGGGGGTGGGAGCCTCCAGTTCGGGCCACATCGGTGCGGGTGGGGGCGGCGGCGGGGGCGGCGGCGCAGGCGGGATCATCGGGTCCATCATGCCGGGTTCGCCGAAGCCGCTCTCGCTGAAGTCCTGATTGAGCATCGGGCTCCTCTCCTCGCGTTGCTGGTCGTACACGGACCGGGCCTATAGCTTATCGCGTGGCCCCCGACCCGCAAGTCGCGATGTCACGACTCCTCCTCGTGCTGCTGTGCGTCGGCACAGGCGGTCTGCACGCTCAGGGGGGCGCGTTCGCGCCCCCGGTGGTGCTGAACTGGGACACCAGCCCGCTCGACCTGTCCGGTCCGGCGCGTCCCGCCGGTTATCTGTCGGCGACCGGGCGCCGGGCGGCTGCCTTCGGCACCGAGCAGGGATCGTTCGAGATCTGGGCCTGGCCGCTCAAGTTATTGTACGGCTTTGAGTTGGCGTTCAAGACGCCACTGTACGACCAACCGATCCCCGGCCACGAAGTCGCCCGGCGCGTCGTGGTCTCCCCAGCGGGCGTCACCGTCGTCTACTCCCACGCGGCGTTCACCGTGACGCAGCGGGTCTTTGCCCCGCTGGACGAGCCGGCTGTCGTGTCGGTGCTCGAGGTGGATGCCGTGCGACCAATCGAGATCATCGCGCGGTTCCGCCCGGCGCTGCAGTACGCATGGCCCGCCGCCCTGGGCGGGCAGTACGTGTTCTGGGACAACGCGCGCAGGGCGTTCGTGCTCTCGGAGAGTCGCCGCCAGGTGAACGCCATGGTGGGTTCGCCCGCCGCGACCTGGGCCACCAACAATCCCGCGCACACGCTGGCGGATCAGCCCAGTGAACTGCACATCGCCGTCGGCGACCGGGAACCGAGCGTCATGCCACGGCCGGGCGAGCCGGCGGGCCGCTTGGCGGCGGTCCATGCGGCGGGCATTCCCATTGTCGTGGTTGGTGCCGTCGCTCCGCGCGACACGGTGTTCGCGCTGTACCAGCGCATCCTCGCCACGGCCGCATCCCTCTATGAGCACCGGGCCGACCACGCGCGGCAAGTACTCGCGCGTGCCGTGACTCTGCACTCTCCGGACTCCCTGCTCGATCGCGCGGTCCCGTGGGCCCAACTCAACCTGGATGCGGCGTTTGCCTGCAATCCCGATCTGGGCTGTGGGCTCGTGGCGGGGTACGGCGCGGCGGGTCCCTCGGGATACCGCCCGGGCTTCGGATGGTACTTCGGCGGTGACGCGGCGATCAACTCGCTGGCGATGAGCGCGGTCGGGCTGTGGGACGTGACGCGCGACGGCCTCGCGTTCTTTGCCCGCTACGCCGGGCGGGCGGGCAGGCATGCCGGCCAGATCCCGCACGAGATCTCGCACGGTGCTGCCCGGATCCCCTGGTTCGAGCAATACCCGTACGCCTACTACCACGGTGACACTACGCCATTCTGGATACTCGCCCTGGCGACCTACTGGGAGGCATCCGCCGACACGGCGACCATCCGCCGGCTATGGCCCGCGATCCGCCAGGCGTTCGAATGGGCGCGGCACACGGATGCGGACGGCGACGGGTTGATGGACAACAGCCTGGCGGGTGCCGGTGCGATCGAGGTGGGTGATCTCCAGGTGGGTCTCCAGTCCGACATCTATTTGTCCGGTGTCTGGGTGGCCATGCTGGAGGCGTTGCCCCGGCTGGCGGCGGCCGCGGGCGACCGGCGGGTGGCCGCCACCGCACAGCAACTCTACGGGAAGGCCAGCGCCACCCTGCGGGACCGGTTGTGGCTGCCGGACGAAGGTCGCTACGGGTTTGCCCTGTTGAATGGTGGCGGCGTCTCGCGCGAGCTCACCGTGTGGCCCGCGACCGCGATGAGCTTCGGAGTGTTCGCCGAGGACCGTGGCATGGCGACGGCGGACGCGCTCGCCCGGGCCACGCTCGCCACCGACTGGGGCGCCCGCGCCCTCGCCGGGGAATCTGCGCTCTTCGACCCCCTGCACTACAACAATGGTACGGTCTGGCCCTTCGTCACCGGATGGCAGGCGCTCGGCCTCTACCGCTACCATCATGGGGGCGCCGCGCTGGCCGCGCTCACGGCGGTGGCGCGGACCGGATTCGTCTGGGGGCTCGGCGCCAACCCCGAGGTGTTCTCCGGGAGCTCCTTCGAGCCCCTCGATACCGCGGTGCCACAGCAGTTCTTCGCCACCTCGATGGTGTTGTCGTCCCTGGTGCGCGGTCTCGTGGGCTGGGAACCCGACGCGCCTGCGGGCCGGGTGAGGCTGGCGCCGCATCTGCCGGCGATATGGGACAGCCTGCACCTGGGCAACTTGCCGGTGGGATCGGGCCGCTACACCGTGGACATCGCCAGGAACGATTCGACCCTGACGGCGATCGTGACGCGGACGGGAGGCCGGGGCGCTGACACACTGGAATTCGATCCGGCCCTGCCGCTCGGCGCCGGGGTGCGATCGGTGACCCTCGCCGGCGTGCCGTGGACGTGCCAGCCGCGCGCGACGGGCGCCGACGAGCACGTGGCCTGTCGCGTGCCACTCGGGTCCCGCGCGGATCTGGTGGTGAGCCATTCGCGCGGGTGGGAGGTGCTGCTGCCACCGCCCCGGCCCGCTCGCGGTGGGCGGTCCACCGCGCTCAAGCTCGTGCGCCAGCGCCTGTCGGGCGATACGCTGGTGCTCGACGTGGAAGGACTCGCGTCACACCGCTACGACATCGGGCTGCGCACGCCCAACGGTCCGCGCACCGTTGCCGTGGTCCCGCAGGGCCCTGGGGATGCCGTGGACGGCTATGCGCGTGCCACGGTGCGCGTGACGGCCCGCTGATTCTGTTGCAAAGCCCCAGGCCGTTTCGTAGGTTGGCGCAGAGCCATGCGACCGCGCCTCGTTCCGTCGCTGCTGGTCCTCGCCGCGCTGTCGGGGCGGCCTCTGGGGGCACAGAACGTCGCTGAAGTCACGGTCGCGCCCCCGCAGGTCAGCCTGAAGGTCGGCGAGCGCACTGGTCTTCTGGCGACGGCGTTCGATCGCCTGGGCAACGTCATCGCTTCCGTCCGCTTCATCTGGTCGTCGAACAACCCCCAGGTCGTTCGGGTGGACAACAACGGTACCGTGACCGGTGTGGCACCCGGCGTGGCGGTCGTCGAAGCACGGGTGGGATCGCGTCGCGGCGTGACCGCGGTGCAGGTCACCGGCGAACCGGCGGCAGGGCCCGCCGTGCCGTCGGCACCCGCGGCCGCGGCGGCGACGCCCCCGCCCGCGGTCGAGTCGCTCGCCGGCCAACCGGCTGGCTCCGGGCCCGCCGTCGCCCTGCGGATCGAGCCGCCAACGGTGTACCTGCTGCCATCGGAGAATACGCACGTCACCGTCCGGGCCCTGCGCGAGGATGGCGGACCCGCGGCGCCGCTCGCCGTGACGTGGGCGTCGCTGGTCCCCGCCATCGCGAACGTCAGCCCGACCGGTGTGGTGGTCGCACTCGCACCGGGGCAGGGTACCATTCAGGTCACCGCGGCCGGAGGGCTCACCGCAACCGCCCCGACTGTTGTGCAGCAGGCGGAGATCGCCGTTCGGGAGGCGGGGCCGCTGCTGTTGTCACCCGGGCAGCCAGACACGCTGCACGTCATCGTGCCCTCGCAACAGGCGCGTGAGGTGAGCCCACTCGCCCTCACGTGGATCTCCAGCGACACGACGGTGGTCCGGGTCGGGCTCACCGGGGTCGTGACACCGATCGGCCCTGGTACGGCGACGGTCACGGTCAGCGGACTGCTCCAGAGCCGGACCCTCGATATCGCCGTGCACCGGCCGGTGGACATTCTGGTGGCCCGGCCGCGCTCGCAGGATCCGATCGCGTTGCCGTTGACGGCGACGGCCCGGTTTCAGGTAGACCCCCTGGCGTCGGACAACACGCCGGTGCCAGAAGCGCCGATCCGCTGGTCGCTGTCCGACACGACGATCGCGAGCTTCGATACGGCATCCGGGACGCTCACCGGTCGAGGGATCGGTGAAACGCAGCTCACCGCGCGGGCGCCGGGACGGGGATTGGCCGTCACGTGGACGATCCGCGTCCTTGCCGGTGCGGTGCGCCTCGAGCCGGCGCGGCTGGGCCTGGCGCCGGGCCATCGGACGACCCTGTCGGCAGAGTTCGTCGGGTCGGACGGGGCCGGGCTCGGTCCGGCCCGCGTGACCTGGGCCAGCGAAGACACCGCCATCGCGAAGGTAGCCGTGGACGGCGCGGTCACCGCGGTCGGGTGGGGCCGCACCCGCATCGTGGCGACCGCCCCGGGCGGGAACAGCGCGGCGGTAGACGTGTTCGTGCTGGGCGAGATCGTCGTGGCTCGCTCGAACGGCGGACGCTTCGACCTGTACGCGGTACAGCGAGCCGACCTGACCGACCCACGGCGCATCAGTGACGATACGCTGGGCGCGTTCGACCCCGCATTCAGTCCGACGGGTGACCGACTGGCCGTCGTCTCGATGCGCGACGGGAACCCGGACATCTATGCCATGAATCCCGATGGCACCGAATCGGTACGGCTCACCACGGCGTCCGGGCTGGACGGCGCACCGGCGTTCACCCCGGATGGACGCACCGTGGTATTCCATTCCGATCGCAGCGGGAAGCGTCAGGTGTACGCCGTGGATGTTGACGGACAGCGATTGCGCCAGCTCACGCGCGACTCCACCAACGGCTGGCCCTCGGTGTCCCCCGACGGTCGCACGATCGCGTTCGTGACCACGAGGGACCGCAACTACGACATCTGGCTGATGGCGCCTGACGGCTCAGAGCAGCGGCAATTCACCCGCAGTCCACAGTGGAACGAGCGCTACCCGCAGTTTCTGCGCGACGGCTCGCTGGCCTATCTGGTCGAGCGTCGCGAGGCCGATCGCACGGTCACGCAGGTGATGCGAGCCGACATCCGGACCGCCACGGTGACGTCGCTGTCTGGCACGGACCTCCCGATCAACGACTTCGCGGTATCACCCGCCGGGGATCTCCTGGCCCTGGTGGTCCCCACCAACGGGCGGGACCGGTCGGGTGCCCCCGTCTATCACGTGGTCATCGTGCCGGTGGGCGGTGGGGTGGGCACGCCGGTGGAGCTGCCGGCGGGTCCGACCGACCAGGTGACCACACCCACCTTCCTTCCCTAAAGAGCGCAGCCGCCACCGCGGCGTTCGCCAACACCGCATGCGAGCCTGCGCACTGGCCGCCCCCGGGGGGCTCGAGCATGTCGCGCTGACTGATGTCGCGCCGCCTCCGGATCCGGGATCCGGCGAGGTCCAGGTCGCACTGCAAGCCGCGGCGCTCAACCATCTCGATCTGTGGGTGATTCGGGGCCTGCCGGGCATCGAGCACCACTATCCCCACGTCCTCGGTGGCGACGGCGCCGGGACTGTCGTTGCCGTCGGGTCGGATGTCGCGCATGTGCGGCCGGGAGATGCCGTGCTCTTCAACCCCGGTGTGAGCTGTTATGCCTGCGAGTTCTGCCGCCGCGGGGAGCAGGGGATGTGCGTGACCTATCGCCTGCTGGGCGAGCATCTCCCGGGGACTCTGACCGAGCTGATCAACGTGCCCGCCGCCAACGTGCAGCTGATCCCCCGTCTCCAGCCCCTGCTGACCTGGGCCGAAGCGGCGGCCTTCTCGCTGGTGACCCTGACCGCATGGCGCATGGTGGTGACGCGCGCCGCCCTGCAGCCCGGCGAGACGGTCCTGCTGTGGGGGATCGGCGGTGGCGTGTCGCTCGCGGCGCTGCGCATCGCGAAGCTCCGTGGAGCGCGAACCGTCGTGACCTCATCGTCGGACGACAAGCTCGCTGCCGCGCGAGCACTCGGTGCCGATGTGACGATCAACCATCGCACCCGGAAGGTGGCCGTCGAGGTCCGGGCATTGACTGCCAAGCGGGGTGTGGACGTCGTGATCGACAACGTCGGGGAGGCGACGTGGGAGGACTCTCTCCGAAGTCTGGCGAAGGGGGGCCGACTGGTGACCTGCGGCGGGACGTCCGGCTCCGGGGTCCGGATGGACATCCGGCGCCTCTTCTGGAATCAATACACCATCATGGGCTCGACGATGGGGAACGCGCGGGAGTATGAGGAGATCGTCCGGGTGCTGGGGACGGGGGCGCTCCGTCCGATCGTGGACCGCGTGTACACCCTGGCGGATGCCCGGGCGGCGTTCGCCCGGATGCAGCGTGGGGAGCAGATGGGGAAGATCGTAGTGGAGATCACGACGGCGGGCTCCCCTCCCGTCCCCCGAACTCCGGCTGCAGCGCGAGATCGACCGCTAGCCACACCAGCTTCGTGACTGGGTAGAGGACCACCGGCGCCACTACCATCAGCAGCGCGCCGCCGTACAGCAGACCGTTCCATGGCACGGTCGGCCAGCTCGTGACGATGACGACCAAACCCACGGCCGCCAGCAGCAGCTCGGCGGCGACGAGATTGAGCATCAACGCGCCCAGGTAGTAGCCCGGCTCGGGGCGGTCGACCGGCTGATGACATGCCGGGCAGGTGGCGTCCAGCCGCAGCCACCGCCGCACGATGCCGCGCGTTCCGCAGGCGGGACAGCGCAGCGTCAGGGCGCGGCCGACGAGGGTAGCGAGGGACGGGGATGGACGCATGGAATCGCGCCGGGGCGAATCGACGCGGCAGGAAGTATAGTTCCGCCAACGACTTCCTCGCCGGCGCCGGGTTGACCCTCTGTGCGTAAGTGATTAAGTTTCCGTGACTTAGCGGTGACGCTCAACCCACCTCCCGAGCCCGAACCCTTCATGACCGCACCCAACGCCCGCGAGCGGATCCTGCCGCGTCTCATCGAAGACGAGATGCGCGAGTCGTTCCTCGACTACTCGATGAGCGTCATCGTGCAGCGCGCGCTGCCCGATGTGCGTGACGGTCTGAAGCCTGTGCATCGTCGCATCCTCTACGCGATGCACGAGCTGGGTCTCGTGCCGGGGCGTCCCTACAAGAAGAGCGCCACCGTGGTCGGCGACGTCCTCGGCAAGTATCACCCGCACGGCGATGTCGCGGTCTACGACGCGCTGGTCCGTATGGTCCAGGAGTTCTCGCTGCGGTACCCGCTCGTGGACGGACAGGGGAACTTCGGCTCGGTCGACGGCGACTCGGCCGCGGCGTACCGCTATACCGAAGCCCGGCTCACCCGTGTCGCGATGACGATGCTGGAGGATATCGACAAGAACACGGTGGAATTCGCTCCCAACTTCGACGACCGCCTGCGGGAGCCGACGGTGCTGCCGGCGAAGTTGCCGAACCTGATCGTCAACGGCTCGGCGGGGATCGCGGTGGGGATGGCCACCAACATTCCGCCGCACAACCTGAGCGAAGTCGCGCAGGCGATCACTCATCTCGTCGACCGTCCGAGTGCGACGGTGAAGGATCTGCGCCGCTTCGTGCGGGGGCCCGATTTCCCGACCGGCGCGATCATCTACGGGAAGGACGGGATCCGCGACTGCTACGACAAGGGACGCGGCCGCATTGTCATGCGCGCCCGTGCCGTGATCGAGGAAAGGGAATCGTCCGGCAAACACCAGATCGTCGTCACCGAGATCCCGTTCCAGGTCAACAAGGCACGTCTGATCGAGGATATCGCGCGGCTGGTGAACGACCGGCGGCTCGAGGGCATCAGCGACCTGCGCGACGAATCCGACCGTGACGGGATGCGGATCGTTATCGAGCTGCGGCGGGATGCCGTCCCCGCCGTGGTGCTGAATCAGCTGTACAAGCACACGGCGATGCAGACGACGTTCGGCGCCATCATGCTCGCGCTGGTCGATGGCGTGCCGAAGGAGATGAACCTCAAGGAGCTGCTCCAGCACTTCATCGATCACCGCCACGAGGTCATCACTCGACGGACGCAGTTCGAGCTGGATCGCGCGAAGGAGCGCGCCCACATCCTCGAGGGTCTCAAGATCGCCGTCGACAACATCGACGAAGTGATCAAGATCATCCGCAAGTCCAAGGACACGCAGACCGCCGACGCGGCGTTGCGCAAGCGGTTCAAGCTCTCCGAGAAGCAGTCGGCGGAGATCCTGAACATGCGGCTGGCGCGCCTCACGGCCCTCGAGATCACCAAGCTGGTGGAGGAGCTCAAGGAAGTCCGGCGTTTCATCAAGGAATGCCAGGAGATTCTGGGCTCCAAGCCCCGGCGCATGAAGATGCTGAAGGAAGAGCTGTCGGAGGTCGCGCATGGCTTCGGCGACGCGCGGCGCACGGAGATCGTCGCCGACACCGGCGACTTCTCGATCGAGGATCTCATCGCCGAGGAGGACATGGTCATCACCGTGTCCCACTCGGGCTACATCAAGCGCCTTCCGGTGTCGGCGTACCGGCGCCAGCGCCGGGGTGGGCGCGGGGTGACCGCGGCCGGCACGCGGGAAGACGACTGGGTCGAGCATCTGTTCATCGCTTCCACGCACGACTACGTCATGTTCTTCACGCAGGGTGGGCAGTGCTACTGGCTCAAGGTGCACGAGATCCCGCAGGCCGCGCGCGCTGCGCGGGGCAAGTCGATCGTCAATTGCATCGCCATGAAGCCCGACGAACGACTGGCGGCCCTCGTCCCGGTGCGGGAATTCTCGGAGGAAAAGTTCCTGCTGTTTGCTACCAGAGTAGGCGTCGTCAAGAAGACGCGCCTCTCCGAATACGGCAATCCGCGCTCATCCGGGATCCGCGCCATCAACGTCGACACCGGGGATGAGCTGATCGATGTCCAGGTGACGGACGGCTCGAACGACATCGTGCTGGCCACGCGCCGGGGCATGAGCATTCGGTTTCATGAGAATGACGTGCGCGAGATGGGGCGCGCGGCCACCGGGGTGCGGGGCATAGCGCTGGACAAGAAGGACCGCGTGATCGATCTCGTGGTGGTCCGCCGGCAGTCGACGCTGCTCACGGTGACTGAGAAGGGGATGGGCAAGCGCTCGGAGCTCGACGAGTATCGGGTCCAGCATCGGGGCGGCCGGGGCATCATCACGCTGCAGCACACCGACAAGACGGGTGATATGGTGGCCCTCAAGGAAGTGCTGCCGGACGACGAGTTGATGATGATCACCAAGAAGGGCATAATGATCCGCGTCTCGGTGGAGGGCATCCGGATCTCGGGTCGGAACACGCAGGGGGTCCGGATCATGAACCTGACACCAGGCGATCTGGTGGTGGACGTGGCACGCATCGTGAAGGAGGAAGACGGGGACGAGACGGCCGGCCAGGATGAGGAGGGTGCCTCCAAGGGCGAGCGACGTCCGCGCGTGGCCACTCCGGGCTCGGCCAAGGGGAAGAAGCGGACCGGGGCGCGGAAGTAGCGTGACGGCGCCGCTCGTCGGGGCTGCAGATGTGCGTGAGGCCGCGTCGGGCTTGCAGGGTGTCGCCCGCCGTACCCCGCTGGTGCGGGTGCCCGCGCTGGACGCCTGGCTGAAGCTCGAGAACCTCCAGCCGGTGGGGGCGTTCAAGATCCGCGGCGCCTTCACCGCGGTGCGTCGGCTCGCGGCGGCCGAGCGCCGGCGCGGGGTGATCACCTACTCGAGCGGGAATCATGGCCAGGCGGTGGCCTTTGCGGCACACCGCCTGGGGTGTAGGGCGGTCGTGGTGATGCCGGAAACGGCCCCCGCCGTCAAGGTCGAGGGCGTGCGGCGCTGGGGCGGCGAAGTCGTCTTCGCGGGGGCGACATCGCAGGACCGGTACGAGCGCGCGCTGGCGCTGGCAGCGGAGCAGGGGCTCCAGGTGATTCCCCCGTTCGATGATGCGGCGATCATCGCAGGTCAGGCGACCCTGGGCGTGGAGCTGGTCGAGCAGCTGCCCGAGGTCGCCACGGTGATCGCCCCGGTCGGGGGGGGAGGGTTGATCTCCGGGATCGTGACCGGACTGGCAGCGGCCGGGAGCGCCGCGACCGTGTGGGGCGTGGAGCCCGTCGGTGCGCCGAAGCTGACCCGGGCCCTGGCCGTGGGGCAGCCCGTTACGCTCGAGCAGGCGCACAGCCTTGCGGACGGGCTGATCACACTCAGTGTGGGAGCGCGCAATCTGGAGCAGCTTCAGGCCCATCGCGAGCGGCTCCGGGGTGTCGTACTGGTGGATGATGACAGTCTGCGAGCGGCGGTGCATTTTCTATATCGGGAGTGCGGGTTCGTCGTGGAACCATCGGGTGCCGCGACGACAGCTGCGGTCCGGAGCGGGGTGCTCCAACCCACCCGCCCCACGGTGCTGGTCGTGAGCGGCGGCAACGTGGATCCCCGGCTCTTGGACGAATAGCGGGAGGACGCTTGGCCGAAGTCCCCGGGGCCCGGATCCTCGTCGCGGATGACGATCAATCGCTCGTCAAGACGTTGACCTGGATTCTCAAGGAACACGGCTACGACGTCGTCAGCACGCCGTCGGGTGAGCGACTCTTCGAGCAACTCGAAGAGGCGCAGCCCAATCTGCTGCTGCTCGACATCATGATGCCGCGCGTGGACGGGCTGCAGTTGTTGCAGCGGCTCAAGAACGATCCACGCTGGCGCGATCTACCGGTCCTGATGGTGTCGTCGATGCCACCCGAGGAGGCCACCGTCAAGGCGCTGGGCCTGGGCGCCTCCGATTTCATCGCCAAGCCGTTCCGGGTACGTGAGCTGCTGGCCCGCGTGCAGAGCCATTTGCGGACCGGGCGTGAGCTGAGGCGGGCGCGCGAGGATGCGCGGTCGAGCAGCGCCATGATCGAAATCCTGCAGGAAGTCACGGACTCGCTCAAGCCCGACGAGATCTACAGCATTCTCGTCCGACGGGTGGCGCGGGTGCTCAGCATTTCGAAATGCTCCATGGTGCTCGGGCGCGCGGGCGATCCGCACGGCGTCGTGGTGGCGGCCTACGAAAACCCGATGCTGCGCAACCTGCAGGTGGACCTGGTACGCTACCCGGAGATCCGCCACGCGCTCGCGCGAGGTCGGTCGGTGCTGGTCCGGGACGTCAAGACGGACCCGTTGTACGCCGAGGTGCGAGAGCACTGGTCCCGAGACGGGATTCAGGTGGCGACCCGATCGGCCGCGGCGGTGCCGTTTTCGATGCGCGACCAGCAGGTCGGCGTGTTCTTTCTCCGAACCACCGGTGAGGATCCGCCGCTGACCGAGGCGGACGCGCAGTTCGCCGAAACGGTCATCCGCAATGCGGTGGCCGCCATCGAGAAGGCCTATGACCTGCAATCGGCGGTCAGCGATCGCAATCGTCTCGAGGCTCTGGCCCGTACGGATGCGCTCACCGGCTGCCTCAACCGCCGGGCGCTCGCCGAGTCGCTGGACACCGAGCTCGACCGCGCCCGGCGGTACGACCTGGCGATCGCCATTCTGCTCGCTGACATCGATCGGTTCAAGGAGATCAACGACTCGCGCGGGCACGTTACGGGGGACTCCGTCCTGCGCCAGATCGGAGAAATCCTGCGACGCGAGGCCAGGTCGGTGGACATCGTGGCCCGCTACGGCGGAGAGGAGTTCGTCGTCGTGATGCCGGAAACCCAGATGCAAGGCGCCGCGAACTTCGCCGAGCGACTCCGCAAGCGGATAGAGGGGCACGACTTCGCGGATCCCGGGATGGACCCGCTCAACCTCACGATCAGCGTCGGGCTGGCGGCCTTCCCCGACGACCGGGTCAAGAGTGCGGAGAGCTTCGTGGATCGCGCGGATCAGGCGCTCTATCGCGCCAAGAACGAAGGACGCAACGTGGTGCGGCAATGAGCGAGCGTCGTTGCCCGAAGTGCGGCTCGGTGTTCGGGGAGACGGCGCGGTTTTGCCCCAAGGACGGCAACATGCTCGTCGAGGTGCAGAGTCGCCCGAAGCCCGCCACCCCGCCGCCCGCGGCAAACAAGACCGCCGTCCGGACGCCGCTGCCACGGTCCACGACCCTCGATCGCGCCTCGACGCTGTCGAATCAGATTCTCGACGCTCGCTATCAGGTGGTGAACAAACTGGGCGAGGGCGGCATGTCGTACGTCTACCTCGCCAAGGAAGTCTCCTCCGGGGACGTCGTGGCGATCAAGGTGCTGTCGCCCAAGCTGGCGACCGACCGCTCGTCGGTCGAGCGACTGCGGCGCGAAGCAGGGCTGGCCATGCGCCTCGACCACCCCAACGTCTGTCGGATCCTGCGGCTGGGGGAGTCGGAAGACGGCCTGATCTATCTCGTCATGCCCTACCTCAAAGGCGAGCTCCTGTCGGACCGTGAAATGCGCGACGGTCCCATGGACGTCGAAACCGGCGTGCGATTGCTGCTGCAGATCTGCGCCGGCCTGCACCACGCGCACGAGCTCCACATCGTGCATCGCGACCTCAAGCCCGAAAACATCATGCTCGTTGGCGAGGATGACGGTACCGAGCGGGCGGTCATCATGGACTTCGGGCTCGCGAAAGAGCGGCGAGCTGATGGAGCGATCCAGAAGCTCACGGCCACCGGCATCATCCTCGGCACACCCGAGTTCATGAGCCCGGAGCAGATCCGGGGCAAACCGCTCGATGCCCGCAGCGACATCTATGCGCTCGGCATCATGGCCTTCGAGATGTTCACCGGCAAGCTGCCGTTTCAGGGGCGGAATGCCCAGGAGATGATGATCGCCCGGTTGCGTGGGACCCCCACACCCCTGCGGCAGGCGCGCAGCGACATGCCCGCGTACCTGGAAAAGGCGCTGCTCAAGTCAATGGCCACCGATCCTAACGACCGGTACGGCACGGCACTGGAGTTCGGTCAGGCACTGGCGGGCGGTGAGGAATCGGGTGGCGGCGGGCTCCTCGGCAAGCTCAAAGGCAAGTTCAGCTGATTGCGCCGCTTTCCCGCGTTCGATCCCCCTGAGTACGTCGCGTGGGAGCCCGATCCCGCGCTGGTCCGACAGTTCCAGGCGACCATCGACGACGCACCAGAACGGGCCGCCGTGATCCATGCACTTTCGCGTGATGAGCATCAGGCTCTCTACGCCGGTCTGCTCCGGGCCCGCCTCCACGACATCCAGCTCAAACGGTGGGTGAAGACGGGGGTCATCTCCAAGGCATGGCTCGGCACCGGGGAAGAAGCGACCACCGTCGGGCCAGTCCACGCCCTCAGGCGGGGTGCCGGGGGCGATCTCGTGGCCCCGATGATCCGCAATGCCGCAGCGTGCTGCGAAATGGGCATGTCCGTGGCCGACATGCTACGCGGCTACCTGGCGACGGCCGACTCACCCACCCGCGGCCGCGATCTCCATATCGGCGATCTCGACCACGGCGTGCTGCAGCCGATCTCCCATGTGGCGGACGTCGTGCCGGTCGTCGCGGGAATCGCGCTGACGTTCAAGCTCCGCCGTGAGCCCCGGGTCGCCCTGACCTGGATCGGTGATGGATCCACCAAGACTGGCGCGGCCCACGAAGGAACCAATTTCGCGGCAGTGCAGCGCGTTCCCGCGATCTTCATCATTCAGAACAACCAGGTCGCTCTCGGCACCCGGTTGAGCCAGTCGCATCTGCCGGCGGACTTTCGCGACTGGCCTGCCAGTTACGGTATCTGGGGCGCAGCGTTCGATGGGAACAACGTCCTGGACGCCTACGCAGCCACGGCCCTCGCGGCGACGCGGTGTCGCCGCGGTGACGGGCCGGCGATGCTCTTGGCGGAGACGTTCAGAATGGGTGGCCACGCCACGCATGACGAGCGCGAAGCACGGGAGACGTTTCCTGCGGAGTGGTTCGCCAGGTGGGGCCGCCGCGACCCGGTGGGCTTGTACGAGGCGTACCTCCGCGAGCGAGGTTGGGAGGACGCGGAGCTCGCTGCCGTCGAAACCGACGTGACGGCTGAGGTCGAGGCCGCGGCAGCAGCGGCGCTCGCCAGTCGTGACCGTTTGCCCGGAGGCCCCCAAGCCCTCGGTGACGTCTACGCGAGCTCGGCAGAGGGGTGACGCGAACCCCAGTCCGGAGGCGCTAGGGGCCCGCGGCGTGCGCCTCGGCGAGGTGTCGACGCGCGCGCTCGAGCGCGGCATCGACGCCCAGGCGCATCTCACGAGCCGTCTCCACGACCTCGATGTCGGGCTCGATCCCGCGGCCGGCGAACTCGGTCCCGTCGGGAAACACGTGACGGGTGACCGTGAGCTGGAAGCGCCAGTCGCCAGGCAGCGTCACCGCGATGCTGTTTCCAGCTACGCCTGCCGTCCAATTGCCCACCACAACGCCGCGGCCCGCAGCGCGGAACGCGGCGATGAGGTCCTCTGCGGCTCCCGCGGTGCGCCGCGATGCCAGGATCACTACCCGACCCGTGAAGCGGAGCCGCTCTCCGCTGGGGGTCACGGTGTCCGGCGGCGCTTCCGTCCAGCCGATGAGCCCGTCGTCCGTGAACGCCGATAGCGCCACCGGCTCGTACCTCCGCGTGCGACGGCGCACGGTCAGGAAGGGACGGTCCATGAGCCGGGCGAGGATCTGGTACCCAGTCTCGGCGTCTCCATCCGCGCAGGCGCGCAGGTCGAGGATCAGGTCACGGACGCCCC
>QKHC01000092.1 GCA_003251175.1 Gemmatimonadota bacterium | reverse complement strand
CGGCTCGACCGCCGGCCCGTCACCATCGATTCGCTCTTTTCGGACACCGGGTTCCATTGGCCGTCGGCCGACGGGCGGTGGATCGCCTACACCAACGCCAAGTACACCGAGGCCTGGATCGAGCCCCTCCCCCGCGACGGCCGCCGTTTCCTCGCAGCAGCCGGCAATCTGGAGGACATCCAGTGGCTGTCGGCGTTCGAACTGGGGGTGCCGATCACGGACGGACCTCGGACCCGAATCGAGCGGGTGACGGTCGTTCCCGGGGCGGATCCGCCCGTCCGCAACGACGGGACGTGGGCCGACGCGCCGGAGTTTCGAGACACCAATGGACCTTCGTTCGCGAGGGCGCCGGGTGGGGGCCTCATCTACCTTCAGGGCGCAACCGACAGGCCTGTACCGTACCTTCGCGTCGTGCCGCACTGGGTGGACCGGATGAAGAAGGCCGTGGACGCGGCCAATCGATGAACCTCCAACGCCTCAGCGACAGCAACGCAATGGGTACTCGATTGGGCAGAACCTTATGGATCGGCGTGCTCGCGCTGCTGGGTGCGGCCTGTGGGGAGCCGCCGGAGACCGTCACGCTCGTGGTCCGGAACGTGACCGTGATCGACCCGGCGTCCCGCCAGGTCCTGGATGATCAGTCCGTGTTCGTGGCGGGCGATCGCATCCGCTCGGTCGAGCCCAGCGGCGGGCGCGGCCGCTTCGTAGCCACCGACACCATCGATGGGACCGGCCGGTTCCTCATTCCCGGCCTGATCGACAGTCATGCGCACACCGGTCAGCGCATCGAGTTCGTCGATCGAACGTTCGCCCTCATGGTCGCGAACGGAGTCACCGGCATTCGCCAGTTGGGAGCCCATTGTCGGATGCCGGAGCCGGGCGAGTTGTGCCTCGACGGGTTCCGCACGCTCGCGGCGGAGATCGATGCCGGGCGGCACACGGGGCCCCGGTTGCTGCGCATGGGCAGCGGTGGGGTCAACGGCCCGATCACACGCCCCGACGACCTGCCGGACAGTTTGTCCTTCTTCTACCCCGGCACCGCGGAGGAAGGACGGACGCTCGCGCACTACCTGAAGGATCAGGGTGTCGACCTGATCAAGGTCTACAATACCATCCCGCGCGACGCGTACTTCGCCCTGCTCGAGGAAGCGAAGTCGCTGGGGATCGAGGCGTCGGGCCACATCCCGGTGCCGATCTCGGTCGTCGAGGCGGCGAATGCCGGCCAGCGCACGATCGAGCACGCCCGCGACCTGCCCGTCGCCTGCAGCACCTACGAGCCGGAGTACCGTGCAGCGATGAACGCCGTGGTCGAAGGCGAGGAAGGTGCCAGGCGGCCGCCTGCCGTGGAGCGCCTGACGAAGACGCTCGAGGGATTCGATGTCGCTCTGTGCGACGAGGTGCTGAGGACGCTCATCGCCAGCGATACGTACCTCGTGCCCACGCACGGCACGCGCGAGATGGATGCGAGAGCCGGCGAGGACGCGTACCGCAACGACCCACGCCTGAAATACATCCCCGCGGACCAGCGCGAAGGATGGGATGACGATCTCGACAACTTCGCCCGTTCGTCCCCCGAGCTGGTTGCGCTGTACCGGCAGTTCTACGACGCGGGCCTGCGAACCACCGCGATGGCGCACACGGCCGGCGTGAGGGTCATGGTCGGCACGGACGCCAACGACACGATGATCTTCCCCGGCTTCGGCATGCATGACGAGCTGCGGCGCCTTGCCGAGGCGGGCCTGGCGCCGATGGACATCCTGCGGGCAGCCACCACCGTACCGTCCGAGTACCTCGGTCGCAGCAGCGACCTGGGTGGCATCTCGGCAGGCAAGCTCGCCGACCTGGTTCTGCTCGATGCGGATCCGCTGGCCGACGTCCGCAGCTCGACGAGGATCAACACCGTGATGATGGCGGGTCGCGTGTATGATCGGGCGGCCCTCGATGAAATGCTCCGCAGTACCGAGGTAGGCCGGTGATCGAGCCGTTCCCGAGCGCAGGCCGTCCATGACGGGGCCCGGGATCCCGGCAGGATTGAAAGCCGCCCTCTCCGACCGCTACCGCATCGAGCGCGAGCTCGGCGCGGGCGGCATGGCCACGGTCTATCTGGCCGAGGACCTCAAGCACAAGCGCAAGGTCGCGGTGAAGGTGCTGCGGCCCGAGCTGGCCGCGGTGCTGGGCGCCGACCGGTTCGTCCAGGAGATCGAGACCACCGCGCAGCTCCAGCACCCGCACATCCTGCCGCTCTTCGACTCCGGTACGGCCGACGGGTTCCTGTTCTACGTCATGCCCTACATCGAGGGCGAGACGCTGCGCGACAAGCTCGACCGCGAGACGCAGCTCGGCGTCGACGAGGCCGTGCGCATCGCACGTGAGGTCGCCGACGCCCTCGACTACGCGCACCGCTCCGGCGTGATCCACCGCGACATCAAGCCGGAGAACGTCCTGCTGCACGACGGCCGACCGATGGTCGCGGACTTCGGCATAGCGCTGGCCGTGAGCGCCGCGGCGGGCGGGCGCATGACGGAGACCGGCACGAGCGTCGGCACGCCGCACTACATGAGCCCGGAGCAGGCGACGGCGGACAAGGAGATCACCGGCCGGGCGGACATCTACTCGCTGGCGAGCGTGCTCTACGAGATGCTGGCGGGCGACCCGCCGCACACCGGGTCGTCCGCGCAGCAGGTGATCATGAAGATCATCGCGGACACGCCGCGCCCCGTGAGCGAGCTGCGGAAGTCGGTTCCGCCCAACGTGGCGGCGGCGGTCATGATGGCCCTCGAGAAGCTGCCGGCGGACCGGTTCGACTCTGCGAAGGCGTTCGCCGACGCGCTGGCGGATCCGGCGTTTGCCGGCAGGGGCCTCGCGGCTGGCGTCGTCGGAGCGGATGGCCTACTCGCCGTCCGCCGGTGGAAGCGGATTGCCATTGGCGTCGCCGCGGTCGCAGTGCCTGCGATCGGGGCGTTGATTGCGATCCGTCCGTCAGTGGCGCCGCCGCCCGTCATGCACGTCACGATCCCGACGCCCGACGGCGTCTCGCTGCTCGTTGGGCAGGGCATCAACTTCGACATCGCGCCCGACGCCTCAGCCATCGCATTCGTCGGCCAGGACTCGTCGGGAACCCAGTCGCTGTGGCTGCGAACGTCGGACCGTCTCGACGCCGTGAGGATCGAGGGAACGGAAGACGCACGAACTCCCCGGTTTTCGCCGGACGGAATGGAGGTCGCGTTCGTCGCCGGTCGCGCTCTGAGTACGGTTGCCGTCGTCGGGGCGCCGCCGTTCACCGTGGTCGCGGATTCGGTGGCTGGCGGCGGTGGCAGCGGCGGGCTGGCGTGGGGGGCCGATGGGTACCTCTACTTTCGCCGCACGAACGGCGGTGACATCGCGCGCGTCGCAGCCGGTGGCGGGACCGTCGAGCGGCTGGCCGGCGGCGATTCAACGAGGACACCCGCCTGGTTCGACGTGCTTCCGAATGGTCGCGGCCTGATCTATTCCATCACGGGGGGCGGTACCGAGCAGACCGAGGTCGCCGTCCTGGACCTGCGGAGCCGCCAGTCGAAGGTGCTGCTGCAGGGCACGGGTGCGCGTTTTGCCCCGCCCGACGAGTTGTTGTACGCGACAGCGCAAGGCAGGGTACTCGCCGTGGGCTTCGATCCCGACCGACTGGCGCTCCTGGGCGATCCGCGTCCGATGCTGGAAGGGATCCAGGTGAATACCGGTTCCGCCAGCTACCTCGCTTCCTCGGCGTCGGGGGCGCTGCTGTACGCGACGGGCACGGCGAACGTCTCCGCCGTCATGACCTGGCTGACCCGCGATGGATCCGGAACGGAGATGCCCCTGGCCCTTCGACAAGGCGCAGTGATCGACATGCCCTCAGTGTCTCCCAACGGACGCCGAATTGCCTTTCTGTACTGGCCAAACCGCCAAGCCGACAGCGGCTCGGTCTGGGTCTATGATGTCGCCCAGAGGACGGCAGCTCCGCTCACCACCACCGGCAATACCGGAGCACCGTTCTGGCGACCGGACGGACGAGAAGTCGGGTACGCTGTTGCCGAGGCGGGTGGCGGAACGACGATCTACGCCCGCCCCAGTGATTTTTCCGGGAGCGCACGCGTGCTGCTGCCCGCAACCGCCGCCGCCCTTGCGGCGGAGTGGACGCCGGATGGCAGCGCTCTGGTCTACTCGGATACGTCAGGCCGAATTCGGTACGCTTCCCTGTCCGCGCCCGGGGCGATCACCGAGGTCGCTGGCCCGGTCCTGACGCCTGACCTCGAGTACCCGTCGATGCGCTTTTCGGTCTCACCCGACGGGCGGTGGGTGGCATTCGAATCGTCATTGTCGGGCTCGGCAGAAGTGTACGTGGCGCCGTTGCCCGGGCCCGGTGGGCGCCACCTGGTATCGTCCGGGGGTGGGATGATGCCGCGATGGACGCGCGATGGCGGATCCATCATCTACCAGGATCCGGGATTCACCTCGTGGATCATCGCCGCAGTGCAGACGACACCGGACTTCGCCGTTACGTCGCGCCGGTCTTTCGGTGGTGGAAGCGTCGGTTTCCATGATGCCTACGATGCTGCACCGGGAGAACGCCTCGTCGCGCTGCGCCGGGGAGACGCGGGTTCCATCGTCAACCAGATGCGCCTCATCACCGACTGGCGTCGCGGTCTGGCGAGGCCCCAACGATGACCGCGAGCGAACGCCTCGGCGAGGCCCTCTCCGACCGCTACCGCATCGAGCGCGAGCTCGGCGCGGGCGGCATGGCCACCGTTTATCTGGCCGAGGACCTCAAGCACAAGCGTAAGGTCGCGGTGAAGGTGCTGCGGCCCGAGCTGGCCGCGGTGCTGGGCGCCGACCGGTTCGTCCAGGAGATCGAGACCACTGCGCAGCTGCAGCATCCGCACATCCTGCCGCTCTTCGACTCCGGCACGGCCGACGGCTTCCTGTTCTACGTCATGCCCTACATCGAGGGTGAGACGCTCCGCGACAAGCTCGACCGCGAGACCCAGCTCGGCGTCGACGAGGCCGTGCGCATCGCCCGCGAGGTCGCCGACGCCCTCGACTACGCGCACCGCTCCGGCGTCATCCACCGCGATATCAAGCCGGAGAACGTCCTGCTGCACGACGGCCGCCCGATGGTCGCGGACTTCGGCATCGCGCTGGCGGTGAGCGCGGCGGCGGGTGGGCGTATGACGGAGACCGGCACGAGCGTCGGCACGCCACACTACATGTCGCCGGAGCAGGCGACGGCGGACAAGGAGATCACGGGCCGCGCGGATGTCTACAGTCTCGCGAGCGTGCTGTACGAGATGCTGACGGGCAGCCCTCCGCACGTCGGATCGTCGGCGCAGCAGGTGATCATGAAGATCATCGCGGACACGCCGCGTCCGGTGACCGAGCTGCGGAAGTCGGTGCCGCCGA
>QKHC01000069.1 GCA_003251175.1 Gemmatimonadota bacterium | reverse complement strand
CGCACCAGCTCGCGCAACACCCCGAACGCCGCGAGATCCGCCACCACCAGCACCAGGAACCGCGTCAGCCCCCGCAGCACGTGCCGCCGCAGGATCCCCGGCGCCTGATGCTGCAACGACAACCGCAGCCGCGCCGGAATGCCGAGACGCGGCTCCTCGCCCGACCGGGAGAGGGCGCCATGCGGTGACGTACTCGGAGAAGCGCCCAAAACGCCCGAAACGGCGTCAGGATCGCCCACAAGCGCTGAGGATCGTTCAGGGTGGCCGGGCAAGGGCTCCAACGGCGCTTCCCTCCGGCTGAGTTATCCCGAAGTTGTTAACATACGCCTAGGACGTTGATATTTCTAGAGTTGCGTCAGCGCAACGCACTGGGGGAAGCCCTAGGGCAATGCGGAATGCGGAAGTCGAAATGCGGAATGGGGCCTACAGTTCCGCGTTCCCCACTCCGCATTCCGCATTTGCTTCAGACTCCTCCCGTGAACCGCAACAGCCTCCCGCCCTGCGTCAGCACGTACAGGTTCCCCGCCGCGTCCTCGCCGAACGAGGTGACCCCCGTGCCCGGGTTGAAGGTGCCGGTCCGGTCGGCCTGGCTCGTGGCCGTGCCGTTGACGAGGCGGAAAGTCCGGATGAACCCGGTGCAGTTGTCGGAATAGACGTACAGGCCGGCGAGCGCCGGCACCGCCGTGCCGCGATACACGTACCCACCCACCACCGCGCAGCCGTCGGCGTGCGAGTACTGGAGCACCGGCAGCGTCAGCCCGGTCTGGTTGCACGTCCCGCCGCCGAAGCAGCTCGCCCCCTCCATGATGCTCCACCCGTAGTTCAACCCGCCCGCCGCGCCCGCGGCCTCGACGTCGATCTCCTCCCAGCTCGAGGCCCCGACGTCCCCGATGTACAGCCCGCCGCTGTCGCGATCGAACGAGAAGCGCCACGGGTTGCGCAGCCCCAGCGCCCAGATCTCCTCGCGCCACCCGGCGCGACCCACGAACGGATTGGTCGCCGGGATCGCGTACGGCGCCGCGCCGTCCACGTTGAGCCGCAGGATCTTGCCGAGCAGCGTGGTCGAGTCCTGCCCGTTGGCCGACGTGCCGCCATCACCCAGACCGACGTAGAGAAAGCCGTCGGGCCCGAAGACGATCATGCCGCCGTTGTGGTTGGCGGCGGGCTGGTCCACCGCGAGAATGGTGTCGGCGGATCCGGCGAAGGCGACGTCGGGATCGGCCGACACGGTGTAGCGCAGCACGCGCGTGTCGCCCGCCGTGTCGGTGTAGCTCACGAAGAACTGGCCGGTGACCGCATACGTCGGATGGAACGCGAGCCCCAGCAGCCCCTGCTCCGAGCCCGTGGACACGACGCTCGACAGGTCGAGGAACGGCGTCGCGAGCAGCGTGTCGCCGTGGAACACGCGGATCGCGCCGGTCTTCTCGACCACGAACAGCCGCGCGCCGTCGCCCGGCGGCACGGTGAGAAACACCGGCTGGTCGAGCGCGGCGCTCACCTGGATCAACCGGTCGGTCCCGCCCCCCGTCCCCGGCCCCCGCGGCGTGAACGGGCCGCCGCCGCCGCATGCGGCCACCGCCACCACAGCCACCGCCACCGCTAATGCGGAATGGAGAATGCGGAATGGGGAATGGGGGTGCGCGGACTTCGTTCCGCCTTCCGCACTCCGCTTTCCCCATTGCGGTTCATTCCGCATTCCGCGTTCCACCTTTCGCATTGTCCGGACACGTGCACGGCGGTCCCGGCATCTTGGGCGCGCTCATCATCATCCCGGTCGGGAACTGGTCCGCCTCCGTCGGGGCGTCCGGCAGCTGCAGCCAGCCACCGCACTTGAGACACTTGGTGTATAACGCCACGGCACAACCCTCCGATTACGACCTCGCGATGAATAATAAGGGAGCGGGGAGCGGGAGCCTCCGCGGCGTTACTGCTCCCCGCTCCCTGCTCCCTGCTCCGTCCCCGCCCCCACTTCCACCGCGACTCCGTCTCGGCGCAGCCGCCCCAGCAGCGGCGCCTCGACGCGCGCCGTCACCAGCACCACCCCGTCCTCGGAACGCTCCACCATCACCTCGGCGTCGCGGTGCAGCTCGGCGAGCAGCCGCCCGTCCGACACCGGCACCCGGATCCGCGCCACGGGGCGGAGGGCCTGCGCGGAGGTGCGGAGGACGCGACGGAGATCGGAGACGCCCAACCCCGGCCCGTCCGCCCCGGGGAGAGGGGAGAAGGGAGATGTTCGCTCCGGCGACGGAACGTCCTTCTCCCTTCTCCCTTCTCCCAGGATATCCCTTCTCCCTTCTCCCCACCCACAGCTCGTCAGCACCGCATGCGGATACCGCTCCCGCACCTGCGCCAGGAACGCCTCGGGATCGGGCAGCAGGTCCGCCTTGTTGAACACGTGCACCACCCGCGCGCGCTCGTCCAGGACGCTGGTATCCTCATTCCGCATTCCCAATTCCGCACTCCGCATTTCCCGCTCAACGACCCGCACCTGCTCCTCCCACGACGCATGCGCCGCATCGATCACGTGCAGCAGCACGTCGGCCGAGCGGGCCTCCTCGAGGGTGGCGCGGAACGAGGCGACCAGGTGGTGCGGCAGCTTGCGGATGAACCCGACGGTGTCGGTCACCCGGAAGCGGTAGCCCTCGCCCACGTCCACCTCGCGCGTCAGGGTGTCGAGGGTGGCGAACAGCCGGTCCTCGACGAAGACGTCGTCGCCCGACAGCGCGCGCAGCAGCGACGACTTGCCGGCGTTGGTGTAGCCCACCAGCGCCGCCTGCGGGACGGGGCGGCGCCCCTGGCGCAGGTTGGCGCGGTGCGCCGCCACCTGCTCGAGCCGGCGGCGCAGCACGGAGATCTTGCGGCGGATGGCGCGGCGGTCGGTCTCGAGCTGCGTCTCGCCCGGGCCGCGCAACCCGATGCCGCCGCGGATGCGCGAGAGGTGCGTCCACATCCGCATCAGCCGCGGCAGCAGGTACTCGAGCTGCGCCAGCTCCACCTGCAGCTGCGCCTCGTGCGAGCGGGCCCGCGTCGCGAAGATGTCGAGAATCACCTCGGCGCGGTCCATCACCCGCGTGGCCAGGGCGCGCTCCAGGTTCATCCCCTGCACCGGCGACAGCGGCTCGTCGAACAGCACCAGCGTCGCGCCGGTATCGGCGACGAGGCGCTTCACCTCCTCGACCTTGCCCTGGCCCAGGTAGTAGCCCGGCGTCGGCGCGTCGACCCGCTGCACCGCGCGGCCCACCACCGCCGCCCCCGCCGTGTCGGCGAGACGCGCCAGCTCGTCGAGATGCTCCTCCACCAGCGTCGCGTCGGCCGACCCCTTGCGCGGGGCGCCCACCAGCAGCGCGCGCTCGACCGGCAGCTCGATGTCGATCACGAGAGGAGTATAGCAGAACGCAGCCGGCAGTGAGCAGGCGGCGGAGAGCCAGCCTCCCCTGCCATCTGCCGTCTGCCCGCGGCCCCCGCTATTTCGAGAATATCTGCGTCAGCGTGTAGATCGTGATCGGGATGGTGAGCAGGATCGCGACCAGGCGCACCCGCTCGTAGCTCGTCATCCCCCCGCGCGCCGGGACGACGAGCTGGTCGCCCCCCTCGAGGCCCGCCCGGTCGAGCGTCTGGCCCTCGCGGAACACGCGTTGCAGCGGCACCCCCGAGAGGATCTTCTCGCCGTCGCGCTCCACGTAGATCTCCGCCTGCTGCGCCTCCGGCGTGTACCCTTCGGTCGCCGTGATGACGTCGGCCAGCTGGCCGTCGGCCGGCACCCACACGTAGCCGGCGCGGCGTACCGCGCCGGTCACGCCGATGCGGATCAGCGACCGCGCCCGCACCACCGGCTGGCGCAGCATGCGCCCGATCTCCTCGCGCATCCGGTTCTCGAGCTCGGAGCGCAGCACGCCCTGCAGCGAGACCAGGCCGATCCCCGGCAGCGTGACGTTCTGCGCCGCATCCACCGCGAACGTGTCGGTCAGGGTGGCCTCGCCGTCCACGAACAGCAGGATGCGGTCGTCGAGCCGGAAGTCGCCCCGCGCGAGACGGCGCCGCACGTCGGCCAGCGCGCGGCCGGAATCGGAGCCGGCGGAGGCGCCCGACGCCTCGAGCCGCCCGGCGCGGGCCTCGAGCTCGCCGCGGGAGGCGAGCAGGTCGCTCGGGCCGCCGGTCAGGTCCAGGGATGGGGGGCCGCCACCGCAGGCGGCCAGCAGGACGCACAACGCCGCCACGGCGGCGCGATGGGGTGTGCTCATGGCCTCCAAAGATACAGGGCGGCTACTCGACCGTCACGCTCTTGGCGAGGTTGCGGGGGCGGTCCACGTCGCACCCCCGGAGCACCGCGATGTAGTACGCCAGCAGCTGCAGGGGCACGACGGTGACCACCGGGGAGAGCAGCGGCAACGTGGACGGCACGGACAGCTGATGATCCACCAGCCCGCCCAGGTCCCCGCTGCCCTCCGTGGTGATCGCGATGATGCGGCCGCCGCGCGCCCGCACCTCCTGCATGTTGGACAGCACCTTCTGGTAGACGTGGTCCCGCGGCGCCACGAACACCACCGGCATGTCGGCGTCGATCAGGGCGATCGGCCCGTGCTTCATCTCCGCCGCGGGATAGCCCTCGGCGTGCACGTAGGAGATCTCCTTGAGCTTGAGCGCCCCCTCGAGCGCCACCGGGAAGTTCACTCCCCGCCCCAGGTACAGCGCGTGGTTGCGGTCGGCGAAGCGGGCGGCCAGCTGCTCCAGCGCCGGCGCCAGCTCGAGGGCGCGGGCGACCGCCTTGGGCAGCTGCGCCAGCGCGGCCACGAACTCGCGCCCCTGCGCCTCGTTGAGCGCCCCGCGGCCGCGTCCCAGGTACAGCCCCAGCAGCAGCAGCGCCACGATCTGCGAGGTGAACGCCTTGGTCGAGGCCACCCCGATCTCGGGGCCGGCGTGCAGGTACACCCCGCCGTCCGACTCGCGGGCGATCGTCGAGCCGACCACGTTCACCAGCCCGATCACGTGGCAGCCGGACTGCTGCGCCAGCCGCATCGCCTCGAGGGTGTCGGCCGTCTCGCCCGACTGCGAGATGGCGACCACCAGGGTCCCCGGCTCGATCAGCGGATCGCGATAGCGGTACTCCGAGGCGTACTCCACGTCCACCGGCAGCCGCGTCAGCTGCTCCAGCACGGTGCGGCCCACCAGCCCCGCGTGCCACGACGTGCCGCAGCCGAGGATCACGATGCGGCGCATGGTGGCGATGTCCTCGGTGGTGAGGTTGAGACCGCCGAGCCGCGCCGTGCCGGTCTCGAACAGCAGCCGGCCGCGCAGCGTGGCCTGCACCGTCTCCGGCTGCTCGAAGATCTCCTTGAGCATGAAGTGGGCGAAGCCGCCCAGCTCGATCGCCTCGAGATCCCAGTCGAGCGCCGTCACGGCACGCGCCTGGCGGCGTGACTCGCCGTCGATGATGAAATAGCCATCAGGCGACAGCACCGCGATGTCGCCG
>QKHC01000139.1 GCA_003251175.1 Gemmatimonadota bacterium | reverse complement strand
CGGGATCAGACGTCCATTGACGCGGGCACGGAAGACGTCACCCGCCTTGATGTGGACGTCGGAGGCGCCGCGATCCACGGCCGCCTTGATGATCTTCTCCATTCAGTACCCCGCGTCGGAGTCCACGACGTTCACCAGCGGCTCCCCGGCAAGATACCGCCGCAGGTTGTCCAGGATGAGAGCCGTCTCGCGCTCCCAGAACCGGGTCGTCACCGCGCACACGTGCGGGCTCACCAGCACCCGCGGATGACTCCAGAACGGGTGGCCCGAGGGCAGCGGCTCGGCGGCGAACACGTCCAGCGCGGCGCCCCGCAGGTGCCCCGTGTCGAGCGCGTCCCGCAGCGCCGCCTCGTCCACCAGCGACCCCCGCGCCACGTTGACCACGATCGCCTGCGCTGGCAGGCGCGCCAGCAGCGTCGCATCGAGCAGCCCCGCGGTCTCGGTCGTGTGGGGCGCGGCCACGACCAGCGCGTCGCTGTCGGCGCAGAGTCGGCCGACCTGATCGGTGCCCCCGATCCAGGCGAGGCCGCTGATCCCGCCCCGCTCCGGCCGGCGGCGCACCGACGCGACCCGCAGCCCCAGCGCCAGGCCCCGCCGCGCCACCGCGGTGCCGATCCCGCCGAGCCCGACGATCCCGAGCCGCAGGTCCCGCAGCTCCCGCACCGGCCACCGCAGCTCGGTGAACTCGTCCTTCGCCCAGCGACCCTCGCGCTGAGCGGCCACCATCACGTCGAGCCCCCGGGCGAAGTACGCCACGGCGGCGAGCACCCAGTCGGCCATCGGCTCGGCGTGCACGCCGGCCGAGTTGGTCAGGATCACGCCCGCGCCCCGCAGGTGCGCCAGCGCCGAGGCCACCCCCGCGGTGCCGCTGTGCGCCCAGCGCAGCGTCCCCCGCGCCGCCTGCGCCACCCCCGCCGGCACCCCATAGCCGAGGTACACCTCGGCGCCGGCCGCCGCCGCCACCGCTTCCGGCGCGCCGGCACCCCCGTCCCCGTCCGAATCCGCCGGGGCCGCCACGTCCGCCACCTCCCAGCCGGGGCCGGCGGTCTCACGGATCGCCGCGATGCTGCGGTCGGGGATGCGCCACGCCGGCCGGCGGGACCGGAGATCGATCACCAGGCGGCGCATCACTCGCCCCGCGATACCGTCCGCACGGCCGGATGGTGCAGCAGGGCGACCATCACCTGATCGTGCAGTCGCTTGGCGCCGCGAAACTCGTAGTCGATCACCAGATCGACGGGCTCGCGGCGCTGCGATGCCTCGACGATGTCGAGTCCGGTGCGCCGGATCGCCGCTTCGAGCTGGTCGAGCGGATTCGGCTCCGGCCGCGCGTGCACCGTGACCCGCGAGCGCGTCGTGTGACGGGCCACGAACCGCTCCACCAGCAGCAGTCCGCGCAGCACCACCATCACGAACACGGTGGTCCCCACCGCTTCGCGGTACAGGCCGGCGCCCAGCGCCACCCCGATCGCCGCCACCACCCAGATCGTCGCCGCGCTCGTCAGGCCGACCACGGCGCCGCGGGCGTGGAGGATCGTCCCCGCGCCGATGAACCCGACGCCGGTCACGATCTGCGCCGCGATCCGCCCCGGATCCGCCTGCGCGCCGCCGAAGTGCAGGGACAGCGCGGTGTACAGCACGGCCCCCATGCAGATCAGCACGTTGGTGCGGAGACCGGCGGGCTTGCCGCCCAGCTCGCGCTCGAGACCGATGAGCCCGCCCAGCAGCGTCGCGAGCGCGAGCTGCAGCATCAGCTCCAGCCGGAACACCTCGACCAGCCGGGCCGCGGCGTCGCTCATCCGGCCGACGCCGCCGGCAGCAGACCCATGCGGCGGCGCGCCTCGCCCAGCGTGTCGCGCGCGATGGCCCGCGCCCGCGCCGCGCCGTCCGCCAGCTGGCGATCCACCTCGGCGGGCCGCGCGGCGAGATCCGCCGCCCGCTCGCGGACCGGCGCCAGCGCGGCTATCATGTTGTCCGCCAGCACGCGCTTGCAGTCGAGGCATCCCCAGCCCGCCGTGCGGCAGTTGTGCGCCACGGTGCCGAGGGTGTCGGGCGGCGAGAACCCCTTGTGAATGGTGTAGATGTTGCACTTGTCCGGGTCGCCGGGATCGCGGCGCGTCACCCGCGCGGGATCGGTGGCCGCGGGCCGGAGCTTCTCCCACACCGCGTCGGGAGGATCGAGCAGGCCGATGGTGTTCCCCAGGCTCTTCGACATCTTCGCCTGCCCGTCGAGCCCCAGCACGCGCTTCGCCGTCGTCAGCTGCGGCTGCGGCTCGGGAAAGAAGCCCTCGCCGAAGCGACCGTTCCAGCGCCGCGCGATCTCCCGCATCAGCTCGAGATGCTGGATCTGATCCTCCCCGACCGGGACCAGCGTCGCCTTGTACAGCAGCACGTCCGCGGTCTGGAGCACCGGGTAGTTGAGCAGGCCCGCCAGCACGCTCTCCTGGCGCTGGGCCTTGTCCTTGTACTGGGTCTGGCGCTCGAGCTCGCCCAGCGGCGTGACGGTCGTGAACAGCCAGCTCAGCTCGGTGTGCTCCGGCACGTGCGACTGCACGAACACGATACACTTGGCGGGATCGAGACCGGCGGCCAGCAGGCTGGACGCCATCTGGCGCGTCCGCTGCGCCAGCTGCGCGGGCTCGTAGGGCTGCGTGATGGCGTGGAGATCGACGACGCAGAACAGGCAGTCGTGCTGCTCCTGGAGCCGCACCCAGTTCTGCACCGCGCCGAGGTAGTTGCCGATGTGCAGCTCGCCGGAGGGCTGAATGCCGGAGAAGACGCGGGCCATGGCGTCACAACCTACTGAACCGGGGCGCGGAGCCGCAAGGTGCCGAATTTCTTGGACTTAGTCGATGTCGCCCGAACCGCCGCGGCCGCCGGCGCCGAGCACCTGCGCACCCTGCCGCGTCCCGCGCTCGCCCAGTGGACCGAAAAGGCGCGCCGCGATTTCGTGACCGACGTCGACCGGCAGGTCGAGACGCAGATCGGGACGCAGCTGCGCGCCGCCGTGCCCGGCTCGGTGGTGGTCGGCGAGGAACTGACCCCGACCGCGGCGCGCGATGCCGCCGTGGTGTGGATCGTCGACCCGCTCGACGGCACCACCAACTTCCTCCATGGCTACCCGCAGTACGCCGTCTCCATCGGCTGCCTGGTGGACGGCGCGCTGGCGGTGGGGGTGGTGCACGACGTCACCCGGCACGTGGTGTACCACGGCGCCACGGGCCACGGCGCCTGGTGCGGCACGCAGCGCCTGCGCGGCTCGCCGATCAGCGACCCGCGGCGCGCGCTCGTGGGCACCGGCTTTCCGTTCAAGGACATGACTCCGATGGAGCGCTACCTGCGCCAGCTCGGCGCCGTGCTGCACGCCTCGAGCGGCGCGCGGCGCACCGGCGCGGCGTCGCTCGATCTGGCCGACGTGGCGGCGGGACGCCTCGACGCCTTCTGGGAGCTCGCCCTCGCGCCCTGGGACGTCGCCGCCGGCGTCGTGCTGATCCGCGAGGCGGGCGGCCTCGTCACCACCCTCGACGGCGACGCCGACGTATTGCAGGGCGGCTCGATCGTGGCGGGCAATCCGGCGCTGCACCGGTGGCTGATGCAGCTCCTCAACGAGCCCTAGGGCGGAATGCGGAGTGCGGAATGTGGAATGAAACATGCGGCTCCGTGTTCCGCATTCCACATTCCGCATTCGCCTCTTAAGATTCGCCATGCCCGCTCCCCTCGTCGAATGCGTTCCCAACTTCTCCGAAGGCCGCGATCCCGTCGTCATCGAGGCACTGCGCCGCGCCATCAGCGGTGTCGCCGGCGCGCGGCTGATCGACGTGCAGGTGGACGCCTCGCACCACCGCTCCGTCTTCACCTTCGTCGCGCCACCCGCCGCGGCGGCCGAAGCGGCCTTCCGGGCCATCCAGGTCGCGCTCGAGCGGATCGACCTCACGACCCACAAGGGTGAGCACCCCCGCATGGGCGCCACCGACGTCGTGCCCTTCGTCCCGGTGCGCGACGTCACGATGGACGAGTGCGTCGCGCTCGCCCGCCAGCTCGGCGAGCGCGTGGGTGAGCGGCTCGAGATTCCGGTGTACCTGTACGGCGCCGCCGCCGCGCGCCCCGATCGCGAGCGCCTCCCGGCCATCCGCAAGGGCGAGTTCGAGGGACTACGGGAGCGGATCGGCACCGACCCCGCCGCCGATCCAGACTTCGGCCCGCGACGCATCCATCCCACCGCCGGCGCCACGGCCATCGGCGCGCGCCCGTTTCTCGTCGCCTACAACATCTACCTCGACACCCCCGACGTGGCGATCGCGAAGGAGATCGCCAGGACGATCCGCACCTCGAGCGGCGGCCTGCCCGCGGTGCAGGCGGCGGGGTTTGAGGTGGACGGCCGGGCGCAGGTGTCGATGAACCTGCTCGACATCGACGTGACCAGCCCCGCCACCGTGTTCGCGGCGGTCGCCTCCGAGTCCCGCACGCGCGGCGTCGAGGTGCTGCGCAGCGAGCTGGTGGGGCTGATTCCGCAGCGCGCGCTGCTGGGCGCGGCCGCGGCCGCCCTCAAGCTCCCCGACCCGGCACCGCACGTGCTCGAGTCGCGCATCCTCGCCGCCGAGGGACCCACGCTCGACGGCTGGCTCGAGTCGGTGGCCGGCGCCGAGCCGGTCCCGGGAGGAGGCAGTGCCGCGGCCCTGGCGGGCGCGCTGGCGGGCGCGCTGGTCGCGATGGTGGCCCGCCTGACCGTCGGCCGGAAGGCCTACGCGGCGGTGGAGACCCAGGTGCGACAGCTGCTGGACGAAGCCGACCGGCTGCGGGTGAAGCTGCGCCAGCGCGCCGACGAGGATGCCGAGGCCTACAGCCGGGTGACCGCGGCCTATCGGCGGCCCAAGGACGATCCCGAGCGTGCCCGCGTGATCGACGAGGCGCTGCTCGGCGCCGCTGCCGTGCCGCTCGCGGTGGCCGGCCTCTCAACGCGGGTGCTGCACCTCGCGCGGGAGCTGGCGAGGATCGGCAACCGCAACGCGCGCTCCGACGCCAAAGTGGCCGTGGGCCTGGCGCGGGCGGCGATCGACGGCGCCGTCGAGAACGTGCGGGTCAACGTCGAGTCCCTGTCCGATCGGGACCGCGGCGCGGACCTGTGGGAGAATGCGCAGGCGCTCGCCGCCGATGCCCACCGCGATGACACTGAATAGCGAGTCCGCCATGTCACCGATCCGACCGATGCGCCTCGTCCTGCTGGCGGCGCTGGCCACCATGCCCTTACCCGCGCTCCGCGCGCAGGCCGACCCCGACACCACGCTCGCGCAGACGGTGCGCGCGCTCTTCGCCGGACGCGACTTTCGGGCGCGCGGCATCGGCCCCACGCGGTGGCTCGCCACGGGCGACGGGTACACCACGCTCGAGCGCCCGGCGGACGTCGCGCGCGGCCGCGACCTGGTACGGCACGACCCGGCCGCCGGCCGGCGCACCGTGCTGGTCTCCGCCAAACGTCTGGTGCCGCCGGGCGCCGACGCGCCCCTCGTGATCGAGAGCTACGACTGGTCCCCCGACGGCAGGCGACTGCTGATCTTCACCAACTCGGAGCGCGTGTGGCGCGACAACACCCGCGGAGACTACTGGGTGTTCGACCCCGGCAGCGGCGCCCTGCACCAGCTCGGCGGCGCCGAGGCCCCCGCGTCGTCGTTGATGTTCGCGAAGTTCTCGCCCGACGGCGACCGCGTGGCGTACGTGCGCGCGGGGGACCTCTACGTCGAGCGCGTCGCCGACGGGACGATCACCCGGCTCACCGACGATGGCTCCCGCACCCGCGTCAACGGCACCACCGATTGGGTATACGAGGAGGAGTTCGACCTGCGGGACGCGTTCCGCTGGTCACCCGATGGCCGCCGCATCGCCTTCTGGCAGTTCGATATGACCGGCGTGCGGGACTTCCTGCTGATCAACGACACCGACTCGCTCTATTCATTCACCACTCCCGTGCAGTACCCCAAGGCCGGCACCACCAACTCGGCGGTGCGGGCGGGCGTGATCGACGCGCGCGGTGGCCCCATCACCTGGCTCGACCTCCCGGGCGACCCCCGCGACGACTACCTGCCCCGCATGGAATGGGCGGCGAGCTCGACCGAGCTGGTGCTGCAGCGAATGAACCGCCGCCAGAACCGCAATCGCGTCTTCCTGGCGGATGCCGCCACCGGCCGGCTCACGCCCGTGCTGACCGAGACCGACAGCCTGTGGCTCGACGCCGTGGACGATTGGCACTGGCTCGGGGGAGGCGCGGAGTTCCTGTGGATCTCGGAGCGTTCGGGGTGGCGACACGCGTACGTGGTGTCGCGCGACGGCTCCCGCATGCGAGACATCACACCGGGGGATGCGGAGCTGATCGCGGTGTCGGCCGTGGACACGACCGGCGGCTGGCTCTACTACCTCGCCAGTCCTGACAACCCGACCCAGCAGTATCTCTACCGGGCGCGGCTCGACGGCAGCGGACGTCCCGAGCGCGTCACGCCGGCCGGACAGCCCGGCACGCACCGCTACATCGTCTCACCCGACGCGCGCTGGGCGCTGCACACCGCCTCGCGATTCGACCAGCCACCGGTGATCGACCTGGTGCGCCTGCCGTCTCACGAAGTCGTGCGCGTCCTGGAGGACAACGCGCCCCTGCGCGCCCGCGTCGCGGAGCTGGGACACCGCGCGCCCGAGTTCTTCCGCGTCACCGTGGACTCAGGCGTCGCGCTCGACGGCTGGATGCTGTTCCCGCGCGACTTCGACCCGGCGAAGCGCTACCCCCTGCTGATGTACGCGTACACCGAGCCGTGGAACCAGACGGTCGTGGACGACTGGGGTGGCCCGCGGCTGCTGTGGCACTGGGCGCTCGCCGAGCGGGGCTACATCGTGGCCAGCGTGGACAACCGCGGCACCCCCGCGCCCCGCGGCCGTGCCTGGCGCAAGGCGGGCACCGCGGCGATCGGAACACTGTCGAGCCGCGACCAGGCAGAGGCGGTGCGCGTACTCACCCGCGCGCGCGCGTACCTCGACGCGACCCGGGTCGCCATCTGGGGCTGGAGCGGCGGCGGCTCGGCGACCCTCAACGCCATGTTCCGCTTCCCCGACGTCTATCACGTGGGTATGTCGGTCGCGCCGGTGCCCGACCAGCGGCTCTACGACACGATCTACCAGGAGCGCTACATGGGCCGGCCGCAGGACCATCCTCAGGCCTATCACGACGGCTCACCGATCAACTTCGCCGAGGGGCTGCGCGGCAACCTGCTGCTGGTGCACGGGTCGGGTGACGACAACGTCCACTACCAGGGCACCGAGCGGCTGGTGAACCGGCTGGTGGACCTGGGGAAGCGCTTCGATCTGATGGTGTATCCCAACCGCACGCACTGCATCTGCGAGGGCGAGGGGACGACGCCGCACGTGTACGGTCTGCTGTCGCGCTATCTGGTGGAGCACCTCGCGCCCGGCGCGCGCTAGCCCGGCGGCCGCGCGGTCAGTCCGGGAGGGTGAGGATCCGGGGCGCGTCGCCGTTGGCGCCGATCGCTACGGTGTGCTCGAAGTGGGCGGACAGCGAGCCATCCTCCGTCACGACGGTCCAGCGATCCTCGAGCGTCCGCACCTCGGGCCGCCCGACGTTGACCATCGGCTCGATGGCGATCGTCATCCCGGCCACGAGCCGCGGTCCGCGGCGGGGGGTCCCGTAGTTGGGGACCTGCGGATCCTCGTGGAAGCTCGCGCCGATCCCGTGTCCCACCATCTCCCGTACCACCGAGTACCCCGCCCCCTCCGCCACCTCCTGCACGGCGTGCCCGATGTCACCGACGTGGTTGCCCTCGCGCGCCTCGCCGATCCCAGCCGCCAGCGCCTGCTGCGTCACCGCCAGCAGCCGCGCCACGTCGGGCGACGCCTCGGTGACGGCGAAGCTCGCCGCCGCATCGGCGTGGAGGCCGTCGATCCACACGCCCACGTCCACGCTCAGCAGGTCACCGTCCTTCAACACCCGGCGTTTGGACGGAATACCGTGCACCACTTCGTGGTTGATCGAGGTGCACAGCGTCGCGGGATAGTCGTACAGCCCCTTGAACGATGGGCGGGCGCCGGGGTGGCTGCGAATGAAGTCTTCGGCGATGCGGTCCAGAGCGGCGGTGCTCACGCCGGCGCGCACCTCGCCACCCAGCAGCGCGAGGGTGCGGCCGACGATGCGTCCGCCCTCCGCCATCGTCTCGATCTCCCGCGGCGATTTGATGGTGATCATCGCCCGACGGCGCGCCGGATCTCCTCGGCGATCTCGTCGATCGTGCCGGTGCCTGGCACTCGATGCAGGTTGCCGCGCGGCGCGTAGTGCGCCACCAGCGGCGCGGTATCCCGCTGGTACACCGCCAGCCGGTTCCGCACCGCCTCCTCCGTGTCGTCGGAGCGCCCCTCGAGCCGCGCCCGGGCCAGCATGCGGCGCACCAGCTCCTCTTCATCCACGTCGAGGAGCAGCACGTGGTTGAGGCGCTGGCCCCGGTCGGCGAGCAGCCGGTCCACCAGCTCGGCCTGCGCCGCCGTCCGCGGGAAGCCGTCGAGGATCGCGCCGGCGCTGGCAGCCGGTGTCGCGAGCTCCGCCTTGATGAGATCGAGAATCAGGTGGTCGGGGACGAGATTGCCGGCGTCCATGAATCGCTTTGCCTGCCGCCCCAGCGCCGTGTCCGCCCGCACGGCGGCCCGCAGAATGTCTCCCGTCGCGATCTTCGGTATCCCCAGCCGCTCGGCGAGCCGCTTGCCCTGCGTGCCCTTGCCCGAGCCCGGTGCGCCGAGGATCAGGATGAACATCGCGTCAGCGGGTCCGACCCCGGAACTTGATGCGGCCTTCCTTCATGAAGCCGTCGTAGTGCCGCAGCACCAGGTGCTGCTGCACCTGCTGGATCGTGTCGAGGGCGACGCCGACGACGATCAGCAGCGCCGTTCCGCCGAAGCCGAACGGCAGCCCGATCACGTTGGCGACCACGATCGGCAGCATCGCCACCGCCGCGAGGAACAGCGCGCCCGGCAGCGTAATGCGCGACAGCACGTCGTCGATGTAGTCGGCCGTCGACGCGCCGGGCTTCACCCCCGGAATGAAGGCGCCCTGCTTCTTGAGGTTCTCGGCCAGATCCACCGGATTGAAGATGATGGACGTGTAGAAGTAGGCGAAGAACACGATCAGCACGACGCTCGAGACGACGTACACCCACGAGGTCGTGTTGAACAGGTCGGCGAGCGAGCGCAGCCAGGCGACGTTGCTGAAGGTGGCCAGCGTGCCCGGCACGATGATCAGCGACTGGGCGAAGATGATCGGCATCACGTTGGCGGTGTTGAGGCGCAGCGGGATGAACGTCTTCTGCCCTTCGCGGATCCGCCCCCGCCCCATCACCTTGCGCGGGATCTGGATCGGGATGCGGCGCGCCGCCACCGTCACGGCGACCGTCGCCGCCACCACGAGCGTCATCAGCACGACCATCAGCAACAGCATCGGCACGCCCACCGTCCCGGCGTTGAGCGCCTCGAAGGTGCGGATGATCGCGGGCAGGATGCCCTCGATGATCGAGAAGAAAATCAGCAGGCTCATCCCGTTGCCGATGCCGCGCTCGGTGATCTGCTCGCCCAGCCACATGATGAACACGCCGCCCGTCGTCAGCGTCAGCATCGTGGTGAGGCGGAACCCCATCCCCGGGGAGGCCACCGCGCCGGGAAGCTGCTCGGTGAACACGGCGAAACCGTATGCCTGGAAGAGACACAGCACGACGGTGAGATAGCGCGTCCACTGCGTGATCTTCTTCCGGCCCTCCTCGTCGCGCTGCATCTTCTCGATGATCGGGAAGACCGGTCCGGCGAGCTGGAACACGATGCTCGCCGAGATGTACGGCATGATTCCGAGCGCGAACACCGTCGCGCGCCCGAACGCCCCGCCGGCGAACAGATCGTACAGCCCGAACAGCGTGCCCGAGCCCGACGTCGCCAGGAAGTCGGACAGCGCCTGGACGTTGACCCCCGGCGTGGCGATGTGCGCGCCCACCCGGTAGATCACCAGGCACAGGAGGGTGAAGAGGATCTTCTCCTTGAGCTCGGGAACCTTGAACAGGTTGGGAATCTGAGGGAGGGTCACCCGCTCACTCCGCGATCGATCCGCCGGCCTGCTCGATCTTCGCCCGCGCCGACGCCGAGACGGCGACGCCGCGCACCACGAACGCGCGCGCCGGCGTCCCCATGCCGAGCAGCTTGACCGGCCGGTCTGGACGCCGCACCAGCCCCGCGCCGAACAGCGTCTCGGGCGTGACCTCAGCCCCCCCGGCGAGCAGCGCCAGATGCCGCACATTCACGACCTGGGCCGCCTGCTTGAAGGGATTGATGAACCCCCGCTTGGGAATCCGGCGCACCAGCGGCATCTGCCCGCCCTCGAACCCGGGACGCACCCCGCCCCCGGCCCGCGACTTCTGACCCTTCTGGCCGCGTCCGGACGTCTTGCCGATCCCCGACCCGGGGCCTCGGCCGACGCGGATCCGCTTGCGGTGCGACCCGCGCGGCGGCTGCAGGTCGTGCAGCGCGAGCCGGCTCTTGTCCTTCGCCATCAGCTCACTCCTTGACGGGCGTCACCGCGACGAGGTGGCGCACCTTGTAGAGCATCCCGCGGATCGCGGGCTTGTTGTCGTGTACGGCGACGGCCTGGTGGTGGCGCAGGCCCAGGGCGGCGAGTGTGCGCCGGATGGCCGGCGGGTGCCCGATGCCCGAGCGGGTCTGGCGCACCCGCAGTCGCGGACCGGCGCTCGCGGCGATCCGGCCCACGTCGACGTGCCGGTGCTTCTTCTTCCACTTGCGGCCGACCTTGGGCTGCCTACCCACGCGTCACCTCCTGGCGCGGCTTGTAGGCGATCGCGTCCGCCTCGATGCCCCGCTCGCGCGCCACGCTGCGCACCGTCGTGAGGCGCAGCAGGCCGTTGAGCGTGGCCCGCACCATGTTGTGCGGGTTGGTCGAGCCGAGACTCTTCGTCAGGATGTCCCGCACGCCGGCGCACTCGAGCACGGCCCGCACCGGGCCGCCGGCGATCACGCCGGTTCCCGAAGCGGCCGGTTTCAGCAGCACGCGCCCCGCGCCGTGTCCACCGACGATCTCGTGCGGGATGGTACCGCCGGTGAGCGGCACCGCGGCCATGCGGCGTCGCGCCCCCTCCACCGCTTTGCGGACGGCCTCGCTCACTTCGTTGGCCTTGCCCGTCGCCACCCCGACGTTCCCCTGGCCGTCGCCGACGGCGACCAGGGCGTTGAAGCTGAACCGCCGCCCGCCTTTCACGACCTTGGCGACACGATTGATGGCGATCACGTTCTCGATGAAGCCATCGCCTTCACGGGCCTGCCGGTCGTCGGGGCGCCGATCCCCGCCGCGCCCGCCGCGGCCGCGGCCGCCACGGCCGCGCCCCCCGCGCCCCCGGCCCCCACCCCCGGGACCCCCGGGACCACCGGGACCACCGGGACCCCCGGGCGCGGGCGCCGTCGCACCGCTCGTCTCGGCCGCGGGGGGCGTGGCACTCGTCTCGGGCGCCGCGGTCTCCGTCTGCTCGGCCGCCGCCGCGGCCGGTGTCTGCTCTTGCTCGCTCATCATCAGAACTCCAATCCGCCGGTCCGCGCTCCGTCGGCCACGGCCTTCACGCGCCCGTGGTACTGAAACCCGCCGCGGTCGAAGACCACCTGCGTGATGCCGCGCTCGCGCGCCCGCGCGGCGATCAGCTTGCCGAGTGCCACGCTGCGCGCCACCTTGCCGCTGCCTTCCACCGCGATCCCGTCCGAGCGGTCGGATGCGCCCACCAGCGTCACGCCACGGCTGTCGTCCACGACCTGCGCGTAGATGTGCTTCGAGGACCGGAACACGACCAGGCGTGGCCGCTCGGGCGTCCCCTGCACCTTCTTGCGAACGCGGAGGTGGCGGCGCCGCCGCCGTCCGTCCGCTGTCTTGACTCGTCGCTCACTGCGCATATGACTCCCGCCTACTTGGCCGCTTGGGCGGTCTTGCCGGCCTTGCGCCGGACCTTCTCACCCGCGTACCGGATCCCCTTGCCCTTGTACGGCTCCGGAGGCCGAATGCCACGGATCTCCGCCGCGACCTGACCCACCAGCTCCTTGTCGGCGCCCTCGATCTTGAGCTGCGTCGGCGTCTCCGCCGTGATCGTCACGCCGGCCGGCTTGGCGTAGCGAACCGGGTGCGAGAAGCCGACCGCGAGCTGCACCGCGTCCTTCGTCACTTCCGCCTTGTAGCCCACCCCCTGCAGCTCGAGCGCCTTGCGGTAGCCCTTGGTGACGCCCTCCACCATGTTGGCGACCAGCGTGCGGGACAGCCCGTGCAACGCCTTGTGCAGGGTCTCGTCGGAGGGTCGGCTCACCAGCACCTCCCCGCCCTCGACCGCGATCGTCATCGACGGGTGGAACGTGCGCCGCAGCTCGCCCCGCGGGCCCTTCACCGTCAGGGTCCGTCCGTCGAGCGTCACCGTGACGCCCGCAGGGACGGGCACCGGCCGTTTCCCGATCCGTGACATTGTTCCTCCTACCAGACCACGGCGAGCAGCTCGCCGCCGGTGCGGGCGCGGCGTGCTTCCCGGTCCGACATCAGACCGCGGGGTGTGCTGAGAATCGCCATCCCCAGCCCGTTCTTGACGCGCGGAATCTCGCGTGCCTTCACGTAACGCCGCAGTCCCGGCGCTGACACCCGCTGCAGCTCCCGGATCACCGGAGTGTCGTTGTGATACTTCAGATACAGCCGCAGCAACCCGTGGCGTCCGTCGTCCAGGACCTTGAAGTCCTGGATGTAGTGGTTCTCACGGAGCAGCCGCGCGATCTCGACCTTGAGCTTCGACACCGGCATGTCGACGCGCCGGTGCCCCGCCAGACAGGCGTTGCGAACCCGGGTCAGCATGTCGGCGACGGGATCAATCACACTCATGCTCGCCTATCCTCGCTTACCAGCTGGCCTTGCGCACGCCGGGAATCTCGCCACGCAGGGCGAGATCGCGGAAGCAGATGCGGCAGAGACCGAACTTGCGCAGGGTCCCGCGGCTGCGGCCGCAGCGCTGGCAGCGCTGATAGGCTCGCACCGAGAATTTCGGCTTCCGCTTGACCCGTTCCGTCCAACACTTCTTCGCCATACCCTCGCTCCTAGCCGATCGCCACCGGGGCCTCGCCCCGGAACGGCATGCCGAGCTCGCGGAGCAGCGCCTGCCCCTCGTCGTCCCGGCGGGCCGTAGTCACGAACGTGATGTCCATTCCGTGGATCTTCTCGACCTTGTCGTAGTCGACTTCGGGGAAGATCATCTGCTCCTTGACTCCGAGCGAGTAGTTACCGCGCCCGTCGAAGCTCCGCGTCGGCAGCCCGCGGAAGTCGCGCATCCGGGGCACCGCGACGGTGATGAACCGGTCGAGGAACTCGTACATGCGCTGCCCGCGCAGCGTCACCGCGGCCCCGATCGCCATACCCTGGCGCAGGTTGAAATTCGCCACCGAGCGCTTCGCACGGGTGACCACGGGCCGTTGGCCCGAGATCGCGCTCAGCTCGGCCACCGCCGCCTCCAGCGCCTTCGGGTTCTTGGGCGCGTCACCCATCCCGACGTTGAGCACGATCTTCGCCAGCTTCGGCACCTGGTGCGGATTCATGTACCCGAACTGCTGCTGCAGCTTCGGCCGGACCCGCTGCTCGTAGTGGTCCATCAGCCGTGCGCGCGGCGCCGGCTCGGCCTCCGCCTCGCGTGCCGGGACCTCGGCGGCCGTCGCCTTCTTGGCCTTCTTGCCCTTGTCCTTCTCGCTGCCCTTGACCTTGTCCGCCATGCTCACCGCACCCGCGGAATCGGCTGATCGGATTTCACCGCAATCCGTTCCACCGTCCCGTCCTTGTCGTGTCGCCGGCGCACCCGCGTCGGCGCGCCGCTCTTGGGATCGAGCAGCATCACGTTCGACGCCGCGATCGGCGCCGGGAAGGTGATGATGCCGCTCTCCCCCTGCTCGGTCGTCGCCCGCTTGTGCTTGGTGACGACGTTGACACCTTCCACCACCACGCGGAAGCGCTTCGGGTGCACCTGAAGGACCTTGCCCTCCTTGCCCCGGTCGTCCCCGCGAATCACGCGCACCGTATCGCCCTTGGCGATGTGCAGCTTGTGTCGCTGCGGCTCCCGCCCGCGCTCCCGCCGTGCCTTGCGATGCACCAGTCGCCGCATGTCAGATCACCTCCGGCGCCAGGGACACGATCTTCATGAACCGCTTCTCGCGCAGCTCCCGACCCACGGGGCCGAAGATGCGCGTGGCGCGCGGCTCACCCTGCTCGGTGATGAGCACCGCCGCGTTCTCGTCGAAGCGGATGTAGGAACCGTCCCGACGCTTGGTCTCCTTCGCCGTCCGCACGATCACGGCCTTGACCACTTCGCCTTTCTTCACCTGTCCCGTGGGGATGGCGTCCTTGATGGTCACAACCACCACGTCTCCCAGGCCGGCGTAGCGCCGCTTCGAGCCACCGAGCACGCGGATCACCAGCGCGTTCCGCGCGCCCGAGTTGTCCGCGATCTTGAGTATCGATTCCTGCTGGACCACTGGTCCTCCCGTCCCGCGCGCCCGTGCGTCAGCGAGCGCGGTCGAGAATCTCGACCACGCGCCACCGCTTCGTCTTCGAGAGCGGCCGCGTTTCGACGATCCGTACCCGATCGCCCAGCTTCGCGCCGTGCTCGTCGTGCGCGTGCACCCGCTTCGTGCGGACCACGCGCTTGCCGTACAGCCGGTGCGCGAACTGCCGCACCAGCGACACCGTCACCGTCTTCTGCATCCGGTCACCGACCACGACGCCGGTCCGGAGCTTGCGCCGGCCCCTCATGTCGTCTGCCTCCGCTCGCGCAGCACGGTGCGGATCCGCGCCAGATCGCGGCGCAGCGTCCGCAGCTGCAGCGGGTTCTCAATCGCCTCCGTGGCCCGCCGGAACTGCAGGCGGAACTGCTCCTCGGTGAGCTGGGCCAGCCGTCGCTCCAGCTCCACGGTATCCAGCTGCCGCAGGTCGTGTCCCTTCAACCGCGCCATCTCACCGCTCCTCGCGCCGCACGAACCGCGCACGCACGGGCAGCTTGTTGGCCGCCCGCTCGAGCGCCACCCGCGCCATCGCCTCGTCCACGCCTTCGACCTCGAACATCACCCGCCCCGGCTTGACCACCGCCACCCACGCTTCGGGGTTGCCCTTGCCCTTCCCCATTCGCGTCTCGGCCGGCTTCTTGGTGATCGGCTTGTCGGGAAACAGCCGGATCCACACCTTCCCGCCGCGCTTCATCTCGCGCGTGAGGGCGACCCGCGCGGCCTCGATCTGCCGGTTGGTGATCCACCCGGGCTCCAGGGTCATGAGACCATAGTGACCGAACGCGACCGTGTTCCCGCGCGTCGCGAGACCGTTCGTGTTCCCCTTGAACCGCTTCCGGAACTTCACCCGCTTCGGTGCCAGCATCGCTCAGACGCCCGTCGAATAGGTGCGGCCGGCCATATCCTCCGTCCGCTCGCCCTTGAAGATCCACACCTTCACGCCGATCGTGCCGAACGTGGTCTTGGCCGTGGAGGTGGCATAGTCCACGTCCGCGCGCAGCGTATGCAGCGGCACGCGACCCTCGTGATACCCCTCGGTCCGCGCGATCTCGGCTCCGCCCAGTCGCCCGCCGACCTTGATCTTGATGCCCTGCGCGCCCATCCGCATCGCCGATTGCACCGCGCGCTTCATCGCGCGGCGGAACGAGACCCGCTGCGTCAGCTGATGCGCCACGCTGTCCCCTACCAGCTGCGCCTCCAGCTCCGGCCGCTTGATCTCCTCGACGTTGATCCCGACCTCCTTGCCAGTCAGGTGCGCCAGCTCGTCGCGCAGCTTGTCCACCTCCGCACCGCGCTTCCCGATCACGACGCCGGGCCGGCCGGTGTGCACGGTGACCGTCACCTTCCCCGGGCGCCGCTCCACGTGCACGTCCGCGATGGCGGCATGCGACAGTCGCGTCCTGAGGTACTTGCGGATCAGGTCGTCTTCCTTGAGCAGCTCCGGGAAGTTGCGCCGCGCGTAGTAGCGCGAGCGCCAGGGCTTCACGATCCCCAACCGGAACCCGTACGGATGCGTCTTCTGGCCCACGTTACGCGCTCCCCTTCCGGGTCTTCGTCTTGGTGCCGGCCTTGGCCTTGCGCGCCGGGCGCTTCGCGGCGCCCCCGCTCGACCGCTTCGTACCGCCCTTCGTTCCGCCGCCACTGGCGCCGCCGCGCTTGGCCCGCGCCTCGGCGGCCGGCGCCGCCGGTGCCGCCTTCGCTGCCGGCCGGGGCGTCGCCGCCACGCGGATCTCCACGTGGCTCGTCCGCTTGCGGATCGGCGTGGCGCGGCCCAGCGCCGCCGAGGTGAACCGTTTGAGGGTCTGCCCCGCGTTCACCACCGCGTGCGTCACGCGGAGGCGATCGACATCCAGCGCCTCGTTGTGACGCTGCGCGTACTGCTCGGCGTTCGCCACCGCCGACTTCAGCACCTTGTGGATCTGCTGTGCCGCGCGCTTCTTGGAGAACCGCAGGATGGCGTACGCCTCCGGAACCGCCCGCCCGCGGATCTGGTCCACCACCAGCCGCATCTTGCGCGGCGACTGCCGCACCGTCCGCTGAATGGCCCGCGCTTCCATCGGTTATGCCTTCGGCGCCTCGGCTTCCGCCGAGACCTTGGAGCTGTGCCCGCGGAACAGCCGCGTCGCCGCGAACTCGCCCAGCTTGTGCCCCACCATGTTCTCCGTGACGTACACGGGAACGAACTTGTTGCCGTTGTGAACGGCGACCGTGTGCCCCACGAACTCGGGCGTGATCGTACTGCGTCGAGACCAGGTCTTGAAGACCTTCTTCTCGTTACGCTCGTTCATCGCCTGGATCTTCCGGAGCAACGACTCCTCGACGAACGGACCCTTCTTGACACTCCGCGCCATGTAGCCTCTCCGTCACCGAACGCGGAAGTCGCAACGCGGAGCGCGGAACCAAAGCCCGCCCGTCCGTGTCGCGTTCCACGTTCCACGTTCCGCGTTCACTGGGTTGCCTTCCCCCGCTTCCGCCCACGCACCACCAGCCGGTCACTCGCCTTCTTGTGGTGCCGAGTCTTCTTCCCTTCGGCTTTGCCCCACGGCGAAACCGGCGGGCGACCGCCCGAGGTCTTGCCTTCCCCGCCGCCCAGCGGGTGATCTACCGGATTCATCGCCACGCCGCGTACGCGGGGCCGCCATCCCAGCCACCGGGTCTTGCCTGCCTTGCCGCGCGACTGCAGCTCGTGCTCGGCGTTGCCGACGGTGCCGATGGTCGCCAGGCACTCGCCCCGCACCATCCGCATCTCGGTGGACCGCAGTCGCAGCGTGACGTGGTTGCCTTCCTTCGCGACCACCTGCGCCGAGGACCCCGCCGAGCGGCACAGCTGGCCGCCTCGGCCGATCTTCAGCTCGATGTTGTGCACCGCCGTGCCCAGTGGGATCTCGAACAAGGGCAGCGCGTTCCCCACGCGGACGTCCGCACCGGGGCCCGCGACGACGGTGTCCCCGACGCGCAGCCCGGCCGGGTGCAGGATGTAGCGCTTCTCGCCGTCGGCGTAGTGCAGCAGCGCGATCCGGGCGCTGCGATTGGGATCGTACTCGATGGCCACGATCCGCGCCGGCACGCCGAACTTGTTGCGACGGAAATCGATCCGCCGGTAGCGCCGCTTGTGCCCCCCGCCCCGATGGCGGGTGGTGATGTGCCCCTTGTCGTTGCGACCACCCGTGCGCCGCAACGGCTCGGTCAGGCTCTTTTCCGGTCCCTGGCGCGTGATCTCGTCGAAATCCGAGATCGAGCGAAAGCGCGTGCCCGCGGTCACCGGCTTGAACTGGCGCGTTCCCATATCAGCCCTCGAACACCTGGATCGCGTCGCCTTCCTTCAGCGTCACAATCGCCTTTTTCCACGACGGCCGGCGACCCTCGTAACGACCGTAGGTGCGGCGCTTGGCGCGCACCGTCAGCGTGCGTACGTCGGTGACCGTCACCTGGAACAGCGCTTCGATCGCCGAGCGGATCTGCGGCTTGGACGCGTGCGGGTGCACCCGGAACGCGTACTCCTTGCGCGCCCCGTAGGCCGCCGACGACTTCTCCGTCACCACCGGGGCGACGATCGTGCGATGCGCATCAGACATGAGCGGCCTCCCCGGCCCCGGTGAGCGCGGGCCACTCGATCACGACCGTCTCCGCCCACAGCACTTCGTACGCTGTGGCGTCCGCGAACCGCATCACGTGCACCCCTGGCACGTTGCGGCCCGAGCGGTGGACGTGCGGCGAGGTCTCCGCGGTGAGCAGCAGCACCTTGCGCCCCCGGACGCCCAACTTGCCGAGCAGCTCCACCAGCCGCTTGGTCTGGGGCTTCTCGAACGCGAGCGTCTCGACCACCAGCAGATTGCCCTCGCGGGCGCGGGCGTTGAGCGCCGACTTGCGACCCAGCTGCCGCACCTTCTTGGGGATCCCCAGGCGATAGCTGCGGGGGTGCGGCCCGAACACCACGCCACCGTGGCGCCAGTGCGGGGCACGGGTGGTCCCCTGGCGCGCGCGCCCGGTCCCCTTCTGCCGCCAGGGCTTCTGGTTCCCGCCCGTCACGTAGCGGCGCGTCTTGGTCTGGTGCGTCCCCTGGCGCTGGTTCGCGAGATAGGTCACCACCGCCCGGTGCATGGCGGCCTCGTTCACCGTGCCGTCGAACAGCGGCTCGGGGAGCGCGGTGGCCGCCTGCGGCTCACCAGCCGCGGAGAAACGGGGAGCTTCAAGCATGGCGACTCCGCCCTCCCTGCTTGCGCACGGTGACCATGCCGTTCGTCGGTCCCGGCACGGCACCGCGCACGAACAGCAGGTTGTGCTCGGGATCGACCTTTACGACGCGGAGCCCCAGCTCCGTGAAGCGGCGCGCGCCCTGATGACCGGGCATCTTCTTGCCCCGGATCACGCGCGAGGGATCCGTCCCCGCCCCCACCGAGCCCGGCTTGCGATGGCGGGTGTTGCCGTGCGTCGCGGGTCCGCCCCCGAAGCCGTGCCGGTGCACCACGCCCTGAAAGCCCCGTCCCTTCGTCACGCCTGTGACCTTCACGATGTCGCCGGGCGCGAAGATCGCGACGGTAACCGGTGCGCCCGGCTCGGGCGCCTCCGCGCCGCGCGGGAAGCTCTGCAGCACCCGCGGCGCGGCGTCGAGGCCCGCGCGCTGCGCGTGACCCAGTAGCGCCTTCGTCGCCCGCACCGCCTTGCGGCGGCCGAACCCGAGCTGCACCCGGGTCTCCGTCACCTGGACGACCGGGCATGGCCCCGCCTCGATCACCGTGACGGGGACGTGCGCCCCATCCTCGGCGAACACCCGCGCCATCCCCAGCTTGCGTCCGATCAGTCCGTTCATCGTCTCCTCGGCACCGGCTCTACTGGACCTTGATCTCCACATCCACACCGGCGGGCAGATCCATCTTGGTCAGCGCATCGATGGTCTGCGGCCGCGAGTCGCGGATGTCGATGAGCCGCTTGTGGGTCTTCAGCTCGAACTGCTCGCGGCTCTTCTTGTCGATGTGCGGGCTCCGCAGCACCGTCCACAGCTGGCGCTTGGTGGGCAGGGGAATGGGGCCCGAGACCTGCGCGCCCGACTTCTCGGCGGTCCGCACGATGTCGGCAGCCGCCTGATCGATCAGCGCGTGGTCGAACGCCTTGAGGCGAATGCGGATCTTGTCAGCCATCAGCCTGCTCCGTTCACTTCAGGATCTTCGTCACCACGCCGGCGCCGACGGTGCGGCCGCCCTCGCGAATCGCGAACCGCAGCTGCTCCTCCATCGCGATCGGCGTGATCAACTCGATCGTCATCTTCGTGTTGTCCCCCGGCATCACCATCTCCACCCCC
>QKHC01000009.1 GCA_003251175.1 Gemmatimonadota bacterium | reverse complement strand
CGGCGCCGGCTGAGCCTGCAAGCTCGGCCCGGCCGAGCTGGCGCAGGTGCTGCGTCACGTACCGGCGGCGACGGATCCCCGGATCCTCGTGGACGCCGCGACCCGCGATGACGCCGCCGTGTTTCAGGTGGCGCCGGATCGCGCGCTGGTCGCGACGGTGGATTTCTTCACGCCCATCGTGGACGACGCCTACGACTTCGGTCGAATTGCCGCCGCGAATGCGCTTTCGGACATCTACGCCATGGGCGCCACACCGCTGTTCGCCCTGAATCTGGTGGGGTGGCCTCGTGACGTCCTGCCGCTCGAGCTTCTGGGCGAGGTGCTGCGTGGGGGCGCCGAGGTCGCCGCCGCGGCGGGGGCGTTCCTGCTGGGAGGTCACTCGATCGACGATCCGGAACCGAAATACGGCATGGTTGTGCTCGGGGAAGTGCATCCCACCGAGGTCGTCACGAATGCCGGCGCGCGCGCGGGCGACGCCCTCGTGCTCACCAAACCGATCGGCACCGGGATCCTGACCACCGCGCTCAAGCGCGAAGTCGTTCCGGCCTCCGAGTTGACCGCCGCCGTCACCGTGATGACCACCCTCAACGCGGGTGCCGCGCGCGCGATGCGAGCGGTGGGCGTGCACGCCGCCACGGACGTCACCGGTTTCGGACTGCTGGGGCATCTGCACCAACTGCTGGCGGCGAGCGCGGTGGCCGCACGTCTCGATGCAGCCCGCGTGCCGGTGTTTCCACGGACCCCGGAACTGGCGGGGGGGGGCGCGGTCCCGGGCGGGACCCGGCGAAACCTGGCCGCGGCCCAATCGACGGTCGCTTTCGCCGCCACCGTCGACGACCCGACGCGGCTCCTGCTTGCCGACGCGCAGACCTCCGGGGGGCTCCTGATCGCCGTGGCGCCGAATCGGCTGGACGCGCTGCTGACCGCGCTCGCCGCGGAGCGCACCCCCGCGCGCGCCGTGATCGGTCAAGTGGTGGCCGGTCCGGCAGGGACGATCGAGGTGCGCTAGTTTGCCGTCGATGGGGCCGATCGTCGAGTATCACCACCTGACGCCGGACGCGCTCGACGCCATCGAACGAGCGGTTCGCGAGGCACGCCGTGTTGCCCTGCGGCGTCGCGGGACCGAGTACGTCGTTGTGGCCGTGGGCCTGGACACGGCGGGGCGCGACGAGACCCTCCGGGGCCGCCTGCCGATGACCGGAGAGGTACTCTCCTTCCGGTTGCGCGACCTGGACGGTTTCGCCGTGCTCCCGTAGAGCGATGTTCGCGCGGCTTCTGGTGGGCATCGACGGCAGCGTGCATGCCGACGGGGCACTGGAGCACACGGTCGTGCTGGCACGGCGTTTCGGCGCCGCAGTCGTGGCCGTCTACGCCCACGAGCCCGGTGCCACCGTCGATGCCGCCCTCGCCGAGCGTGTACAGTTCCGTGTCAGCGCGGCGGGTCTGTCCGTTACCGCGCTCGAGTGGCCCGGACCCGCCGATCAGGTGCTGACCGAGTTCGCGCGCCAGGTCGAGGCGGTGCTGGTGGGGCGGCGCAGCATGTCCTCCGACGGTGCCCTGGGGCGGACCGCCAGGGCGCTGGTGCGCGTGGCGGAGCGGTGTGTGGTGGTCTGTCCAGGGACTCCGTCCGCCATGCGGACCTGTGCCGTGGCCCTGGCCGCCGGGGAGCCCAGCCGCCGCGCGCTCGGCCTGGCAGCGCGGTTCGCCAGTGCGTCCGGCAGTCCGCTGCACGTGCTCTACGCGGGCGACACCACCACCGCCGATGACCTGATCGGCCCGGTGGAAGCGGAGTTGTCGCTGCAGGGCATCGTCTACCACACGCATACCCGTCGTGGTCCGGCCGCGGACACCGTGGCGGCGCTCGTGCGTGAGGTGGGGGCCGACGTCCTCTTCGCCGGTGCCCACCTGCATCGCGACGGGGGGGGCGGGCCGGCGGCGGTGCTCGTGTCGAACGCGGAGGAGATCCTGAAACACGTCCCCATCCCGGTGGTGGTGCAGCCATGACCCGGACTCCAGTCCGCACCGTGCTGGTGCATGCCGACGAGAGCTGTCTGGGGAACGATCGCAGCAAGCCCAGCCCGGGGGGCAACGCCGCCTTGGTCGAGGCCCACGCCGGTGATTCGCTGGCTCGCTGGGATTTCTACGAGTGCGCGCCGCAAACCACGAACAACCGCATGGCACTCGCTGGAGCGATCGCGACGCTGGAGTGGATCCGGCGGCAGTGGCAGCACGCAGCGATCACCTACGTCTCCGACTCCGAGTACCTGATCAAGGGCGTCACCGAGTGGTTGCCGGCCTGGAAAGCCCGCGGGTGGAAGCGCAAGGGCGGCCCGCTGGAGAACACCGAGCTGTGGCAGAAGCTCGATCAGGCCGCGGCCGCCCACGCAGTGTCCTGGCGCTGGGTGCGCGGCCACGCGGGGCACCCCAAGAACGAGTACGCCAACGTCCTGGCGATCCGAGCCGCCGAGCGCCAGCAACGCTCCAACGGGCTCGTCGCCTCGGAGTTCGACACCTGGCTCGCCAATGAGCGGCGGGCCGGCCGATATTCGGACTACGACCCTGACCGAGAGCTGCATGACCGCACCTAAGGACGGCGTCGCCGAGAACACCCATCCGCTCAACCTCCTCCCACCAGGCAGCGACGCGCCCGCGGTCACCCGCATTCCTCTCTATGAGGTGTACATGCGCATGGCCGAGGAGCTCGCCAAGCGCTCGACGTGCATCCGACTCCAGGTGGGGACGGTGGTGACCGATCAACGGCTGGAAAACGTCCTGGCGATCGGTTACAACGGCAATGCCCGGGGGCTGCCCAACCGCTGCGACTCCACCGTCCCCGGTAGCTGCGGGTGCCTGCATTCGGAGATGAACGCGCTCGTCAAGGCACCCGGCAACGTCGGGGACAAGGTGGTGTTCGTCAGCGCGTCACCGTGTGTGATGTGCGCCAAGCTCATCATCAACTCCGGCGTGACACACGTGTTCTACCGGAAAGCCTACCGCGACCCCAGCGGAATCGAAGTGTTGCGCGCGGGCGGCGTGGAGACGGTGCTGTACGATCGCTGGGTGAACGAGTGGCGCTGACCCCGCCGGACAGGCGGCAGAACGCACCGGGTCGAGTAGATTTTCTCCGTTCCCCGACACCGGAGCGTTGGATGCGTCACCTCGTCCCTCTCGTCGCGGTCGCTCTGAGCGCTTCGCCGCTCGTGTCTCAGTCGCTGTTGTACCGGCCTCCCAACCTCGGTGGCGTCTGGACCGGCGAGGCTGGGACGTTGCAGTTCAACTTCCTGCACCGTTTCTACGTCGCCTCGGAGGCAGGATCTCACAAAGTCACCAACTACCCCACCTTCACCCTGGGCACGGGGATCGGCAGCCGGGTGTTCGCGGGCGTGCGCTACGCATCGAATTCGACTCTGGTGCCCCCGGCCGTCGCCTACCGGCCCAACGAGGCCGAGCTCTTCCTTCGCTGGCGCCCGATCGGGGGTGAACAGGATGCGGGATTCTCCCTGGCATTGACACCCGCTTACAACACCGCCGCTCGGAGCGTCGATGGAGAAGCGGCCGGGGCCTACACCAGCGGCCGGCTCACACTGTCGGCGGCCGGGCGGGTTCTCGGGACCCCCTTGGGGATCGATTCCGCCAACCCCAAGTTCGCGATCGCCGGCGGTGCCACCCTGCGTCTCAACCGCTACATCGCGCTCAGCGGTGATGTCGCGCAGCTACTGGATGCTGACACGACGCTGGTATGGGGTGCCGCAGTGAGCTTTCTCATCCCCGGCTCGCCGCACACTTTCTCCCTGCACGCGTCCCGTGCCACGTCGGTGACGATGCAGGGCAGCTCGGTGAACGGCAGTCCCAAGGTGCTGTACGGCTTCGAGTTCACGATCCCGATTCACCTCGGGCGGTTCGGCGCGTGGTTCTCCGGTGATCGAGGAGAAGCGACTGCCGGTGGTGCCGCGGCGACGGTGCGCATCGCCCAGCTGAGGTTCCAGACCGACACCGTCGCGGTCGCGGCGGGACAGAGCGTGCGGTGGGTCAACGACGACGAAGTGGCGCACACGGTAACGTTCACCGACGCCCGCGTAGCGAGCTCGGACACCCTGCCGCGGGGCGGCGCGTTCACCGTTCGCTTCGATCGTCCGGGCACGTATGCCTACCACTGCACCCCGCACCCGTTCATGCGCGGCGTGGTGATCGTCAGATGAGTGGCCCGAGACGGTCGCGGCGACCGGTCGAGGTGCAGCACGCATGACGGACGAGCTCGACCGTCTCTTCGAGCTGCTCGTCGAGGCGCTCTACCGCGACGCGCGGCTCGCGGTGCCGTTTCCGGCGAGCGAGCTGTACGAGCGACTGGTACCGTACCGGTCCAACCGCTCGCGGCTGAACGTCGCGACGCACCAGGACTATGAGATGGCGGTGCTGCGTCTGCTCGCGGGTGAGCGCGACTACGTGCGACTCGATCCCGCCGAGGCGCGCGAGCACATGCAGGCCGAGGTGACGGCGGTCAATCCCGACACCGGGTTCTTCCGCAATTTCCCGGACGCGCAGGCGCTGGTGAACCGTATCGCCGCCGAGCGCCACCTTCGCGGCCAGCAGTTGTACGCCGCGCCCCCTGAGCCGGACGGCACAGCCGAGGATGCCGCGGCACTCGACGCCGGCGCTGCGCCGCGGTCGGCGTCCGCGCCGCCCCGCCCCGCGGCCGTGCCACCCGTTGCCGCACGAGCCCCGGCCTTCGAACTGGTGGAGCCGCGCGACCGACTGGAGGCCGATCACTGCGCGTACTGCGGGGGCCCCCTGCCGACCGGTCGCGAGGTGAAGTTCTGCCCGCACTGCGGCCAGCCCGCGCTGGGTGAGCCCAAGTGCCCAACGTGCGGAAGCGACGTGGATGTCGGCTGGGCCTACTGCGTGGCGTGCGGTCGGGCCACCGGATTCGAATGACATGGGCGGAGCGGGAAGGACGGAGGCACCAGGCGTGAAGCAACATCGGATCGCGGTGATCGGCGGAGATGGCATCGGACCGGAGGTCGTGGACGCGGCGCTTCCCGTGCTCGACCGTGCGGCGGCGCGGCACGGCTTCGGCTGCGCCTGGGAGCAGCTGCCGTACGGCGCCGACCACTACCTGAAGACGGGGGAAACGCTGCCGGACGCCGGCTTCCGACACCTGCGGGACGACGTCGATGCCATCTTCGTCGGCGCCCTAGGTGATCCCCGCGTGCCGGAAAACGAGCACGCCCGGGACATCCTCCTCGGCCTGCGCTTCCGGCTCGACCTGTACATCAACTTCCGGCCGGTGACCCTGCTCCATCCTTCGCTGACCCCGCTGCGCTCGGCCGGCGGGACGCAGGGGCTGAGCACCGCCGACGAGACGCCCGCCATCGACTTCGTCATCTTCCGGGAGAACACCGAGGGCCTCTACCTGGGGCGCACCCGCACCGAGGGAGACGCGGAGGTAGCGGAGGAGGTCAACACCCACAGGGGCGTGCACCGGATCATCCGCGCTGCGTTCGAGTGGGCGGATGCGCATGGCCGGACGCTCGTGACGATGGCCGACAAATCGAACGCGATTCCCGCCCATCGCCTGTGGCAGCGCGAGTTTCACGATGTCGCCAGCGCGTTCCCGAACATCCAGGCGGAGCATCGCTACATCGACGCGCTGGCGATGGAACTGGTGCGGCGCCCGGAACGGTTCCAGGTGATCGTGACCAACAACCTGTTCGGTGACATCCTCAGCGACCTCGGCGCCGCGCTGGTGGGCGGACTCGGCATCGCGGCCAGCGCCAATCTGCACCCCGGGCGCACCGGGCTGTTCGAGCCGGTGCACGGCTCAGCGCCGCGCCACGCCGGCCGCCGCGACGCCAACCCGGTGGCCACGGTTCTCACCGGCGCGCTGATGTTCGAACAGCTCGGCCACGCCGAGGCCGCGCGCGACCTGGAGCGCGCCGTTCGGCATGCCATCGCGGCTGGTATCCGAACGCCGGACCTCGGTGGCCGAGCGACAACCACCGAGGCCGCCGCGGCAATCAGCGCGCAGCTCTAGGCGGGCGGTCGCCCGCCGCGGTCAGAACACCCACGAAACGCCCAGGCCGAATGCCGTGTTGAACCCGGCGTCCTTGAGGTCGGCGTCCAGCGGAATCCTGACGAAGGCGCGGGGCCACACGGGACCCAGCGCCACACCCGCGCCCACGGTCAATTGATGAATGGTGCGCTCGCCGACGCCGAGGTCCGGCTCGCTGAGGATCGCGCGACCGGTGAACTCGGCACCGACTGCAAACCGCTCATCGTTGTACCCGATGTCGGCGCGGTAGTCCGCCAGCACCTCCTTGTCGGCATTCTTGGGCGAGAGCAGGGTGGCGCCGATCGTGAATCCGCCGCCGAGCCCGCGCTCCGGCCGTGCCCGCCATCCCACCCGACCGGACGCGGCCCACAGATCTTCGATCCACGCCTCGAAGCGATCGTAATCGGCGAGTCCCGCGATGGCCTGCGCGATCCCGCCAAAGTCCCCACCCTCTGTGGCGGCGGGGAGACGGCCACCGAGTTGCGCCACCAGCCCTCGCGGACCGGCGACGTAGTCGATGCCGACATACGGATTCCCGATCAGGGTGGCGGAGGACCCTTGGGTCGCGAACAGCGCCAGCGGAAACTCGGCCACGAGCCCGACGGTCGGGCTCACGGGCCAGCGAACGCCGCCGTACAGCATGGGGCTCGGGAACGACAGGTCGAGGCCGTCAAAGCTCGGTCGTACGGCATCGATCGTCAGGGCGCGATCTGCATTCCGGGGTCCCCACGGAGCCGGTGCTTGGGCGAGCAGGCCGGCGGATGCGAAGGATATCCCGACTGCCATGCCCGTCAGGGCGAGTGTGTGGCGCGTCATGGCTGCCTCCCTTGGCATGAGTGAGTGACCGCGGCAACATGGCGCGGGCGGCTCAAGCGCGCGTCAAGAGCGCCCGTGCGACTGACACGTTCGGAGCGACGAGCCACGGCACTCCGGCGCCCTACCATGATCCCAGCGTTCCACCCATATTCCCGGTTCCAGCGGCTTCATCTTGACGGTGGAGTGCCTCCCCATGAAAACCCAGGGTCAGCATAGAGATGTGGTGTTCCTCGCGGGCGCGCGGACCGGCTTCGGCGCGTTCGGGGGGTCCCTCAAGGATCAGTCCGCCATCGATCTCGGCGCGGCGGCGGGCCGGTGCGCCGTGGAGCGGTCCGGCGTTCCGGCGGGCGAATTCGGTCACGTGGTGTTCGGCAACGCGTTGCAGACCTCCGCGGACGCTATCTACATGGCTCGCCACGTGGGCCTCAAGGCCGGGCTCCCGATCGAGGTACCCGCCGTCACCGTCAACCGGCTGTGCGGCTCCGGCTTCGAGGCGATCACGCAGGCCGCTCAGCTGATCCTGCTGGGCGAGTGCGAGACCGCCATGGCGGGCGGGGCCGAGTCGATGAGCCAGGCGCCGCACGTCGTGCGCGGCGCCCGCTGGGGCCTCCGGTTGGGACCCAATGCACTCGAGGACTATTTGTGGGAGGCCCTGAAGGACCCGCAATGCGGGTTCTCCATGGCCGAGACGGCCGAGAACCTGGCGGAGAAACATGGGCTGACCCGCAGCGACGTGGACGCAGTGGCCGTCACGTCCCAACTGCGCGCGAAGCAGGCCTGGGACACGGGCGTCTTCGACGAGGAAGTAATCGGCGTGCCGGTTCGCGCCCGGGGAAAGAAGGTGGAGTTCCGGGCCGATGAGCACATGCGCCCGGACACCACCCCCGAGGGCCTCGCCACGTTGCGTCCCTATTTCAAGGCGGACGGCCTGGTCACCGCCGGCAACGCGTCAGGTATCTGCGACGGCGCGGCCGCCACGGTCGTGGCGAGCGACGACTACGCGCGTGCCCACGGACTCAAGCCCCTGGGGCGTCTGGTCGCCTGGGCGGTGGCGGGGGTCGAGCCCAAGTACATGGGCATCGGGCCGGTTCCCGCGGCCCGCAAGGCCCTGGCAAAGGCGGGCATGACGCTCGACCAGATGGACCTGGTGGAAGTGAATGAGGCATTTGCCCCCCAGTACCTCGCCGTCGAGCGGGAGCTGGGACTGGATCGGGCGAAGACGAACGTGCACGGCGGCGCGATCGCCATCGGGCATCCCCTGGCGGCCAGCGGTACACGGATCACGGTGCATCTCCTGCTCGCCCTCCGCCGGGCGAAGCAGCGCTTTGGCCTCGGGTCCGCCTGCATCGGCGGGGGCCAGGGAGCGGCCGTCATCGTGGAAGCCTTTCCCGCCTGAGGGGGCGGGAGCACGGGAAGGGGAGGGATCATGGGTGAGCTACTGCTCGGCGCGCTGGGCGTCGTCGTGTTCTATCTGCTGTCCGGATTGCGTGTCCTTCGCGAGTACGAGCGCGGGGTGTACTTCTTCTTGGGACGCTCGTGGGGCGCGAAGGGGCCTGGGCTGATTTTCCTGCCACCATTGTTCGCGAAGATGCAGCGGGTATCGCTGCGGGTGATGGCCATCGACATTCCGCCGCAGGACGTGATCACGCGCGACAACATCTCGGTCAAGGTCAACGCCGTACTCTACATGCGTGTCTCCGATCCCGACCGGGCCGTCATCGGCGTGGAGAACTATCTCTATGCCACGAGCCAGCTGGCACAGACCACGCTGCGTTCGGTGCTGGGCGAGACCGAGCTCGATGAGCTGCTGGCGAACCGGGACAAGATCAATGCCATTCTCAAGCAGATCATCGACACCCGCACCGACGACTGGGGAATCCAGGTCTCAGCCGTCGAGGTGAAAGACGTCGATCTGCCCCCCGAAATGAAGCGTGCGATGGCTCGCCAGGCGGAGGCCGAGCGCGAGCGGCGCGCCAAGATCATCAACGCGGAGGGCGAGCTGCAGGCGTCGGAGAAGCTGGCGCAGGCGGCGCACGTGATCGGACGGGAGCCGGCCGCGATCCAGCTGAGGTACCTCCAGACCGTGAACGAGATCGCGTCGGAGAACAACTCGACGACGATCTTCCCCATCCCGATCGACATGTTCCGTGCCTTCGGTCAAGCCATTGCTGGCGGCGCCCCGGCCGCCGCCGCGCAGCCCGCCCTCCCCGCCCAAGCGTCGGGAGAGCGCGTCCCGACCGCGCCGGAGCGGAGCAAGCAGTCGACGTGAGATGGCCGGTGCGCTGATCCCCCGCGACGCCCTCGACCGGGTGATACGCCGCGCCGCCGAGCTGCAGGCCCGCGAGCGGGACATCGGCGAAGGACTCACCCGCGAGGAGTTGCTCGCTCTCGGCACGGACGTGGGCATCCCGGCGCGCTACCTGCAGCAGGCGCTCCTCGAGGAACAGACCCGCAGTGTGGCTGACACGCCGCGTGGGTTCGTGGCGTGGCTCGCGGGCCCCGCTCGGGTCGCCGCGCACCGCGTCGTACCTGGCGACCCCCTGTTGGTGGAGCGCGGCCTGGCACACTGGCTCGAGAACGAGGAGTCCCTGCAGGTCCGCCGCCGATTCCCGGACCGCACCACGTGGGAGCCGCGTCGGGGCGCGTTCGTTTCGATTCAGCGGGCGCTGGCCCCCGGTGGCCGTCGTTATCTGCTCACCCGGGCCCGGGAGGTTGCCTCCCAGGTGACAGCGCTGGAGCCGGGGTTCTGCCACGTGCGCCTGAGCGCCGACTTGGGGAATCGCCGCGCCGAGCGGATCGGCTGGGCCGGTGCACTCACGGCCGTGGGTGTCCTCACTGGCGTCGGTCTATTCGCGGCAGGGTTCGTCGTGCCACTCGCCGCAGCACCGGCAGTGGTCGCCGCTCTCGCGGCAGGTCCCATCGCCCGGGCGTACCGGCGGGACCATGAGGCGATGCTCACCGCCCTCGAGCAGGTTCTCGACCGCCTCGAGCACGGCGAGATTCATCCGGCGCGGCTGGTGGCGGGACCCCGGCCCAGCGCCTTCGCGCGGATCGCAGACGAGATCCGCAAAACTCTGGAACAACTTTGACGAGAGTACGATGAGCGAGATCAAGCGGGTGGGGGTGCTGGGTTGTGGCCTCATGGGCAGCGGGATCGCCCAGGTCGCGGCTGCGGCTGGACACGCAACGGTGGTGCGGGACGTGGCGCCCGCCATCCTCGACAAGGCCAAGGCGGGAATCGAGAAATCGCTCGCCAAGTTCGTGGAGAAGGGCAAGCTCACGGCCGAAGCGCGGGCGGCGACGCTGGAACGACTCACCTGGACGACGACCGTAGCCGACCTCAAGCAGTGCGACATCGTCATCGAAGCGGTCACCGAGGATCTTGAGCTCAAGAACAGCCTCTGGAAGGAACTGGACAGCCTCTGCCCCGCGCACACGCTATTCGCCTCCAACACATCGAGCCTGACGATCGCGGCGATGGCCGCCGCGACCAAACGACCAGACCGCTTCGTGGGCCTCCATTTCTTCAACCCCGTGCCCCTGATGCAACTCGTGGAGGTCGTCCGCACGGTCACGACATCGTCCGAGACGTTTGACCGCGCGTTCGCGTTCGCGCGCGCACTCGGCAAAGAGCCAGTCGCAGCGAAGGACACCTCGGGATTCATTGTGAACCTGCTGCTGGTACCGTATCTGTTGGATGCGATCCGCGCCCTGGAGCACGGCGTGGCCAGCGCGGCCGACATTGACAAGGCGATGCAACTGGGGTGCGGCTATCCGATGGGACCGCTCACGCTGCTCGATTTCGTCGGCCTCGACACCACCTACAAGATCGCGGAGATCATGTTTGCCGAGTACCGTGAAGCGCGATACGCTCCCCCCCCGTTGCTCAAGCGAATGGTGCTCGCCGGCATGTTCGGGCGAAAGAGCGGAAAGGGTTTCTACGACTACGCCACGACGCCGCCAACGGTATCCACCCTCGGCCTCTGACCCGCGGAGACCTTCGATCGATGCTCGAGTATACGTGGGCCATGCGCCATGCCGCCCTCAATGACCTTCCCGCGGCCCTGCTCTTCGTGGCCGTGTGCTTTGACCTCGCGGGGTGGGCGCTGAAACGCGAGACGCTCCGCGCGGCCGGGCTCTGGACCCTGTGGGCCGGTGTGGTCGGTGGCTGGGCGGCCTACGTCAGCGGCCGGCTCGCCGAGGCGTCCATTGACCATGGAGAGGCGATCCACGAGCTGATGGAGCGGCACGAACGGCTGGCGCTGTACCTGATGGTGCTGTTCACCGCGGTGCTCCTGTGGCGGCTGTGGCGGCGCGGGCAGCTGTCTCGGGTAGAGGACCTGGTGGTGCGGTTGCTGAGCATCGGCGGGATCGTCCTGCTCGTGATCACGGCCGCTGTCGGCGGCCGTGCCGTGTTCGAGCACGCCGCCGGGGTCACCAACGAGCACCTCATCGCCGAGGCCCGGGACCGCAACATCCAGTTGCCCGCCGCAGCGGCGACCTCCGACTCGACAACGGCGCGGCCGCCCCACCAGCACACGCCCGGCACGCCGCCCCACCAGCACTGATGCGGCGGGCGTGGGGTGGGCTGGCATTGATGGCGTTGGGCTCCTGTTCGCCGGCCACGACGCGCCCAGCGTTCCGCCCCCTGCCTCAGGCGACTGTGTTCATGCTCGTCGGAGAACCCGAGGAGATCACCCGCGACGCCGCAGCGTGGATCGCCGATGCCGGGGTGCCCACGACGCAGGTCACCGAACGGGACTGCTACATCGAGACCGCGTGGTACACGCCGCCCGCCGATTCCGCGACGCCCCCCTTCGCGTTCCGGGTCAAAACCAGGCTGTGGGCGGACCCTGCCGGGCGCGGCCGCACGCTGGTGCAGATCGAGACGGTGTACCGGCCGCTCGAGGATCCCTCACGCCCGGCGCGCGACCTCGAGGTCGTGGCCCCGGCAGCCGGCGCGGTACTGAGCCAGCGACTGGTGGCGGCCCTGCGCGGCCGATTCCAGGTCGTATGAGCCGCTTCGCGATCGCGGGCGCGCTGGTTGCCGTGGCCTGCGCGGGCGGCCAGCGACCGCCGACTCCCGCATCGGGGCCGGACGCGTCGGTCAAGGGCCTCATCGGTGCCAGCGTACAGGTCACCTTCGCGGCAGCCCTGAGCACGCTCTCGGAGATCCCCCTCGAGCCCGGCGTCATCCGCGAAGCCACCGGACAGATCGAGACCGAGTACTTTGACCTCACCCCGCACGAGTGGCAGGCGGAGCGCTATCCGCCGATCGAGCGGGTGGTGCGCCTCGTGATCACGGTGGCGCCTGATACCCTGGGGAGGGGCTCACGGGTCACCATCAAGGCCCTCTACCAGCCGGCGCTGGGAAGCTACGTCCGCGGTCGGGCCACTGAGCGGCTGGTGCCGCAGGACCATCCCGGCGTCACGTTCGCCCAGGAAGTGCTCGATCGCATGGAGCGCCGTGCGGTGGGCAACCGACCCTCGTAATCGCCGCGACGTCGCCGGCGCTCACCGACTCCCGTGGCGCGACCGACCCCCCCGATCAGCACCGATCTCCGCACTCGCGCGGCCTACGCGGAGGCGGCAGGCATCCATCGGATCGTTCCCCAGGGCGTCTCCATCCCCCAGGGCGAGGACGATGTGCGGGCGGTGGTCGATTGGGCGGTCCGTACGGCAACACCGCTGGTGCCCAGAGGGGCCGGAAGCGCCATGCCCGGCAGCGCCGTGGGACCGGGTGTCATCGTCGACATGACCCAGGGATTCCGGAACATCGAGATCGATGCCGGACGGCGACGGATCATCACGGGCGCGGGCGTGACCTGGGGTGCGTTGAGTGAGGCCGCGGCGCCCCACCAGCTGCGCCTCCCGCCGGACCCCTCGTCCGGCAGGTTCGCCACGGTGGGCGGCATGGTGGCGACGAACGCCGCCGGGCCACGATCGCTGGCGGCGGGAAGCGTACGCCGGTGGATCGAGGCCATTCGCGTCGTGGGCGCCGAGGGCCGCGCCGGATGGATCCGCCGGGGCGCGGGGGGAGGCTCACGGTTCGCCCCCGACGCGGAGGCGCTGCGACGGGCCGTCGCCCGGTTTCCGCTGACCACCAAGAACTCGTCCGGCTACGCACTCGACGCTCTGCTCGCCTCGGGGGACGAGCTGGACCTGTTCATCGGCGCCGAAGGCACCCTGGGGCTGGTGACTGCCGTCGAGTGGCGGCTCGAGGCTGCGCCAGCGGCGCGCGCGGGTGTGGCCATCGGAGTCCCGACACTCGACGCGCTACAGGAGGCCGTAAGCTTTCTGCGCACGCTGCGACCCTCAGCGATCGAGCTCATGGACGAGACGCTGCTCGCATTCGTGCGAGACGCGGGCGGGACCATCCCACAGTCGGCCGTGGCCCTGCTGCTGATCGAGTTCGAGCGACCCACCAGCCAGGCGGCGCGCGGCGCCGTGGGCGACGCCGTGCGGGGCCTGCGGCACCTCACGAGCCACGTCGCGACCGCCCCCGATGCCGCTGCGCTGCGCGGGTTGTGGGAAGTACGCGCCATCGCCTCATCGGCCCTCGCACGCCTCCCGGTGGAGCGTCGGTCGCTGCAGGTGATCGAGGACGCGTGCGTGCCGCTCGAGCACCTCGGTGCGTACCTGGCGGGCGTCCGGGCGGCCGCCCGGGAGCAGGACGTCCCGGTCGCCCTGTTCGGGCATGCCGGAGACGCGCACGTTCACGTGAACACGCTCCCCGATGTGACGCGCCCGAACTGGGAGGTGGCGCTGCGCGCACTGTTCGACGAGGTCACCGCCCTGGTGATCCGGCTTGGCGGCACGCCGGCGGGCGAGCACGGAGACGGCCGCCTCCGGGCTGGCGTCATCGAGCGGGTGTACGGTCCCGAGTCCGTGGCGTTGTTCGCCCAGCTGCGCCGGGCCTACGACCCCGCCGGCATCTTCAACCCCGGTGTTATACTTCCCGCGTCCGACTGGCAGCCGCTCGGCGCCCTGAAGGTGGGCGCGACCGCGGTGCCGATTCCCGACGACATTGCCGCCCGGCTGAGGGATATGGAACGCCGCGGCGGCTGGGCAACCCTGAAGACCGAGCTCGCCCGCTGATGGAACTCTTCCGCGCCCCCCGCGTCACCCTCATCGCCCGCCCGCAGTTCATCGAGCCGCCCCACCTCGCGGTCCAGTGGAAGGGTGAAGCGTCCGGCGGCGAGCGTCTCGCCGAGTATGCCGGTCGCATCTGCTACATGAGTCAGGCAAACCCCGCGGCGCGGGCGACTGCCGAATACCTGGAGAACATCAAGAAGCAGGGCCATGGCTCCGTTCTGGAGCACGCGGTCTACGTGGTGCTGGTCGAGGGCATTTCTCGATCGTGCTCCCACGAGCTGGTGCGGCACCGCGCGGGGTTCGGGTACTCCCAGCTGTCACAGCGCTATGTCGACGAATCGGCGGCCGCCTTCGTCGTGCCGCCGGCGATCCTGGGGGACGCCGAGCTCGAGACCGCGTGGGAGCAGCAGGTGGTCGCGGCGCAGGGCGCGTATGTCCGCGCGGTCGAGGCGCTCATGGAGCGATACGCGTGGGTCAGTGACAAGATCCACCGGCGCAAGATGGCCCGGGAAGCGGCGCGCAGCGTGCTCCCGAACGCCACCGAGGTGAAGATCGTCGTCTCGGCCAACGCGCGCGCCTGGCGGACCATGCTGGAGCTCCGCACCGGCGAAGGGGCGGAACTCGAGATTCGGCGCTTCGCCGTCGCGACGCTCCAGGTTTTGCGCGTCGAAGCGCCCGCGTTCTTCTCCGACTTCGAGGTGTATCGCGCCGCCGACGGTCATGACGCGGCGCGCGTCGGTTACCACAAGGTCTGACGACAGGCGACGACGACGCGGCGCGCGGGCGGCGACGTTCGCGGTCGGCAACCGCTGACGACACCCGCGACGAGGTTCGTCAGACCTATTGCATATCCAATCAACGTATCGTATTCTGAATACCGACAACGCGTTCGGTGCCCGACCGCCTGTGCTCTCAGCGGCCGTTTTTTGTAGGAGGAGGTAACCCGAGACCCGCATGCGAATCGGTCTCGCCTACAATCAGAAACCCGACCCGAGCTCCTCGTCAGAAGAGCCGCCGAGTACCAGCGACGTCTTCGCCGAGTGGGACGACCCGGCCACCATCGACGCGGTGGCACAGGCTCTCGGTCTCTTCGGTGAAGTCGTCCGGCTCGAAGCCGCCGCTTCCTTCCCCGATCGACTCGCACGCACGCATCCCGATATCGTCTTCAACATGGCGGAGGGGCTGCGCGGCGTGAATCGCGAGTCCCACGTGCCCGCGATCTGCGAGTTCCTCGACGTTCCGTACACCGGCAGCGATCCGCTGACACTTGCGCTCGCGCTGCACAAGGGACGCACCAAGGAGATCCTCGCGCACCACCGCGTGCCGACGGCTCCGTTCGCGCAGGTTGCGCATCCGCGTGAGCTGCCGGGCGTGCAGCTGCCGTTCCCCGTGTTCGTGAAGCCGGTGGCCGAGGGATCTGGTAAAGGCATATACATCAACAACTTATGCACGACACCGGGACAGCTGCGCGACCGTGTGCATTTCCTCCTAGAGGAATACCGACAGCCGGTGTTGGTCGAGACCTATCTCCCGGGACGGGAGTTCACCGTTGCCGTGCTCGGCAACGGCGACGCCGCGCGCTGTCTGCCCCTCGTGGCGTTCGACTTCACGACGCTGCCCGCCGGGGCGCCGCCGATCTACGGATTCGAGGCGAAGTGGATCTGGGACACCGCCGAGCACCAGCTGGAGATCTACGAGTGTCCTGCGAACGTTCCTGCGACCCTGGCGCGCGAGATCGAACGCGTCGCTCTCGGCGCCTACCACGCACTCGGGTGTCGCGACTGGTGTCGCATCGACGTGCGGCTCGACGCCAGCGACGTTCCCAACGTCGTGGAGCTCAATCCGCTCCCGGGCGTCCTGCCTGATCCCAGGCTGAACTCGTGCTTCCCCAAGGCCGCCCGCGCAGCCGGCTACGCCTACGATGAGCTGATCCAGGAAGTGGTCCGGGTCGCCTGGCTGCGCATCGCAGGCGAGACCCTCGCCACCCCGGCCCGCGCGGGGGTCGCGGCATGAGGCTCGTCATTCTGTATGACCCCGGGGCCGACGACTGGTCGGCGGATGACGTCGCTAGCGTGCTCAAGGCTGTGGACGACATCGCGACCATCTTTGCCGCCCGGGGGCACACCGTCCACAAGGTCCCGGTTCGCCTGGACCTCAAGTGGCTCGGCGCCTGCCGCCGCGCGGACCTGGTCTACAACCTGTGCGAGGGCGTGCATGGGGTGGCCCACTGGGAGGATCACGTCGCCGCCGCCCTGGAGATGGCAGGAATCCCCTTCACCGGGACGGGCTCGTGGACCATGGCCGCCTGCAGGCGCAAGGCGGTGGCCAACGCGATCCTCGCGGCCGCTGGGCTCCCGATTCCCCGCTGGCTGGTGGTCCAGGGTCGCGTTCCGGATGAGTTCCCGCTGCCGGCGATCGTGAAACCGGCCGCTGAGGACGCCTCCGCCGGGCTCGATCGGGCCTCGGTGTGCATCGATCGCAAGCAGCTGCGCCAGCGCGTGGCAGCCATGACAGAGCAGTTCGACGAGGTGCTCGTCCAGCAGTACATCGCGGGTCGCGAATTCAACGTGGGGTTCGTGGGGGACCGCACCCTGCCGGTCGCCGAGCTCGACTTCACGGGGATGCCGGAGGGAAGCTGGCCGATCCTCACGTATGCGGCGAAATGGCACGTCGGGTCGCCCGAGGACCTGGGCAGCGTGCCCGTCTGCCCGGCGCAGATCTCCCAGCGCCTCGCCGACCGCATCACACGCGTTGCCGAGGCCGCCTGGCGTACGATGCAGGGGAAGGGTTACGGCCGGGTGGATCTGCGCGTGGACGAGCAGGGACGACCGTGGGTGCTCGAGGTGAACCCGAATCCGGACCTCACCGATTCCGCTGGACTGTCACGCATGGGACGGGCGGTGGGATGGGACTATTCGGAGCTGGTGCGGCGGATCGCCGAGGTGGCGCTGCGCGAGGCTCAGGGAGTGAAGGCGGCGCGTGAGCTGCTCGCTCCGGTCGCTCGCACCCGCGCATCGCGCACCGCTTGAGGCCCTCGTGGCCGGGACGGCGATGTTCCGGCCGAGCGAGGTGGCGGTGGCGACGCAGTTGCTCGACGCGCATCTGGCGGGCGACGAGGACTATCGCTTCATCGGCGCCTTCAACGCCGAGGTGGACGGTGAGCTGGTCGGCTACGCCTGTTGGGGGCCGACGCCGGGGACGGAAGGCACGAACGATCTGTATTGGATCGTCGTGGAGCGGACTCAGCAGGGGAGTGGGGTGGGGAGCCAGTTGCTGGACCACGTGGAGCGGACCATCCGAGCGGAGGGTGGCCGCCTGATCGTGGTGGAAACGTCCTCGCGTGCCGACTACACGGGGACGCGGGCGTTTTACGAACGACGCGGCTACACCAGGGCCGCCAACCTCCCGGGGTACTACGCACCCGGTGACGATCTGGTGATCTATCTCAAGGACCTGACCGATGGGTGAGTCCTGGCAGGAGCTGCTTCGGAAGAGGGGCATCGCGTCGCTCGACGCGCTCGCGGCACGGTTCGGCCCCGAGCACGTCGGTGATATCGAGCGGCTGAAGCAGGCCGTCGACAACTTCGAGTTCCGGATCTCGCCGGCGATGGTGGACCTCATCCAGGAGCCCGGTGACCCGATCTGGCGCCAGTACGTGCCGACGCTCCAGGAGCTGGATGTCCGTGACGGCATCGTGGATTCCCTGAACGAAGATGCCGATTCGCCGGTGCCGAACATCACCCACCGCTACCCAGACCGGGCCCTCTTCCTCGTTTCGCCCGTCTGCGCGTCCTACTGTCGCTTCTGCACCCGACGGCGCAAGGTCGGTGACCCGGAGAAGATCCCGATGTCGCAGCTGGAATCGGGCTTCCGCTACCTGGAGGAACACCAAGAAATCCGCGACGTGATCATGTCGGGCGGCGACCCGTTGCTGCTGTCGGACCGGCGCATCGACGACATCCTCAAACGGCTGCGGGCGATTCAGCATTTGGAGATCATCCGGATCGGCAGCCGTGTGCCGTGTCATCTGCCCGAGCGGATCACGCCCGAGCTGTGCGCCATCCTGAAGAAGTACCATCCCTTCTTCATCAACACCCACTTCAACCACCCCGACGAGCTCACGCCGGCCGCCGTAAAGGCTCTGGGGATGCTGGCCGACGCCGGAATTCCCCTCGGCTGCCAGACGGTCTTGCTGAAGGGTGTGAACGACGATCCCGACGTGATGAAGCTGCTGATGCAGCGACTGCTGGCCGCGCGGGTGCGGCCGTACTACATCTACATGTGCGATCAGGTCGCGGGCGCCGAGCACTTCCGCACCTCGATCGAGAAGGGCCTCGAGATCGTCAAGGCGCTGCGTGGGTGGACCTCGGGGCTCGCCGTGCCGCATTTCGTGATCGACGCGCCCGGCGGCGGCGGGAAGATCCCATTGCTACCGGAGTACGTGGTCAAGGTCACGGAGAAGGAAATCGTGCTGCGCAACTACGCCGGGAAGCGGTTCCGCTACAAACAGCCGCGGCCCGCCGAGGAGATGGAGCCGGTGCTGGTCGGCTAGCTCGCGGTCAGCGTCGAGCGCACGAACGGGGGAGGGGCCATGCGCCTCTTCCCCGTTTGGCTTGCCGCCCGATCAGATCTTGGCTCGCAGCGCCTTGAATCGGGGACTGTCCCGCAGCGGGTCCAGGTCGGAATCGTTGTCGAGCCACTCGCGGTGTCCAAAGCCGTTCGCCACCGCCCGCTCGAGACAGTCGAGCGCCTTGTCGTGCATCCCCCCCAGCACGTAGGAGCAGGCGACGTTGTAGAGCACACCCGGATCGGTCGGGTCGATGACGTAGGCACGCCCCGCCCAATCCATGGCTCGTTCCGTCTGGCCCAGAGAAATCAGTGCGCCTGCCCCCAGGTAGAGAGCCCGCGCGTCGTCGGGGTTGAGCTCGAGGTGCCGCTCAGCCACCTGGAAGCCCCGCCGTACCGCCGCCATCGCTTCGTCGGATCGTCCCAGTGCTCGCAGCGGTCCCTGCATCAGCAGCAGCGCCTGGTAGTCCTCCGGCCGGACCCTTGCGGCGTGCTCGTAATGCCGCACCGCCTCCTCCATCTTCCCTTCCTGCACGCAGGCGCGGGCGTACAGGTAGTGCGCTTCGTACAGCTTGGGATTGAGACGGATCGCCGTCTCGAACTCGGGCCGAGCCGCGTCGTACTCCCGGCGCAGCGTCAGCGCGAACCCCCGGGAGGCGTGCGCTTCGGCCAGCTCGGCATCCAGCTCCAGCGCGGTGCGGCTCGCTGACTCGGCCCCGTCGAGGTTGGCCTTGCTGCCGTCCCAGTACATGTAGAGAAACGCGCAGCAGTCCGCGAGTCCGGCATACGCCAGCGCGAACTTGGGATCGGTCTCGATCGCGCGCTCGAACATCCGCCGGGCCGCCTGCATCCCGGTGCGGCGAAACTGGTGGAAGTACTGCCGCCCGCGCAGGTAGTAGTCATACGCCTGGACATTTGCCGTCGGCAACTTCTCGATGGCGCGCTTCTCGTCAGGGCTCAGCACCACCCGCAGCGCCTTGACGATGTTGTCCGCGATCTCGTCCTGGATCGCGAACACGTCCTCCAGCTGGCGATCGTAGCGCTCCGACCACAGATGGTAGCCGTCGGCCACGTTCACCAGCTGGGCGGTGACGCGCAGCCGGTTGCCCGCCTTGCGGACGCTGCCCTCGAGCACCGTGCTCACCTTCAGCTTGCGGCCGATCTCCTTCACGTCCGCCTGCTTCCCCTTGAACGCGAAGGCTGAGGTCCGCGAAGCGACCCGCAGCGACTGAATCAGGGCGTTGATGATCTCTTCGGCGATACCGTCGGTGAAATACTCGTTCTCCGGATCCGCGCTCATGTTCACGAACGGCAGCACCGCGATCGACTTGCCCCCCACCCCCCCCGACCCCGCCGGGCTCCCCGGTGGCGTCGCGCCCCCCGCCGGCCAGCTCAACGCCTGCGCAAACGCGCTCGGCGTGTCCCACCGCTCCTCCGGCTGCTTCGCCAACGCCCGCTCCACCGCCACCTCCACCCAGTCCGGCACCTCCGCCCGCTTCTCGTGCAACGGC
>QKHC01000097.1 GCA_003251175.1 Gemmatimonadota bacterium | reverse complement strand
TGCAGGGGGACCCGTTCGCGACGTACTTCGCCACCGAGGACGCCCGCCAGCCCCATCCCATCGTGGATGCGATGAACGCCATGGGGTACGATGCGGCCACCCCGGGCAACCACGACTTCGACTTCGGGCTGGAGACGCTGCAGCGAGCCGTCGGCGGCGCCACGTTCCGCTATGTATCGGCGAACGTAGATCGCGTTGAGGGACCCGCCGCGACCCCGCTGCTACCGCGCGCCACCGTGGTGGTCCGCCGCGGCGTGCGCGTCGCGATCACGGGGTTCACCACGCCGGGCGTGATGGTCTGGAACCGGGTCGGCCTGACCACCGCGCACGTTCGGGTGCGCCGGGTGGCGGAGGCGGGTGCCACGGCGCTGCGTGGGCTGCCGCCCGCCGACCTGCGGATCGCGCTGGTGCACGGCGGGCTCAGCGGCGCATCCTCCTACGACACCACCGGCGTCGGGGCGGAGAACGAGGCCGCCGCGCTCGCCGGGGCCGATCCAGCGCCGCATCTGGTGATCGTCGGGCACACCCACCGCGAGATTCGCGACACCGTGATCGGCGGTGTGCACTTCGTCCAGCCGCGCAACTGGGCTCGTGGCGTGTCGGTGGTGCACGTGTGGCTGGTCGCCCGCGACACGTCAGGCGGCCGCGCCGCCGGGTCTGAGGTAGCCCGCATCCGGGCTGAAGTCATTCCCACGATGTCAGCCGCCGAGTCACCGCGCATCGTGCGCCGCGTGGAGCAGGCGCACGAGCGGGTGCGCGCCTGGGTGGCGCAGCCGATTGCGACCGCCGGGCCGGGCTTTGACGGCCGCTATGCGCGGGCCGAGGACACGCCGCTGCTGGACTTCGTGAACGAGGTACAGCGACGCCGCACCGGCGCACAGCTGTCAGCCACGGCCGCATTCAACGTGAATGCCGGGTTCCGCGAAGGTGAGATCCGTCTCGGCGATGTCGCCGGCGTGTATCCCTACGAGAACACGCTGCGGGCGATCCGGGTGTCGGGCGAGCAGCTCGCCGCATTCCTCGAGCACGCGGCGCGCTACTACACGACGTGGCAACCGGGCCGGCGTCCCATCAATGACAGCGTGCCCGGCTACAACTTCGACGTCGTCGAGGGGGCGGACTACGTCCTCGATCTGAGCCGTCCGGTGGGATCGCGCGTCCGGGGGTTGCGGGTGGGTGGGCGCCCGGTGGCGCCCGGTGACTCGTTCACGCTGGCGCTCAACAGCTACCGTCAGGAGGGCGGTGGCGGCTACACGATGTTGCGCGGCGCCCCGGTGGTCTACGATCGCGGTGAGAGCGTGCGGGACCTGCTGGTGGAGGAGCTGCGTCGGATCGGCCGGCTCGAGGCGGGCGCGTTCTTCATTCCCAGCTGGTCACTCGCGCCGGAGGGTGCGCGCGACGCCGTGCGCCAGGCGTTTGCGCCGGCACCGCCCCGCGTGAGCGAGGCGGACAGCACGCTGCTGCGGATACTCGCCCTGTCCGACTTTCATGGCGCGCTGGCACCGCGCACCTGGCCCTGGTCCGAGGGGCGCGCCGTGGGTGGCGCGGCGGCGCTCAAGACCTGGCTCGACAGCCTGGCGCGCGACTGCGGCTGCACGGTGGTCCGCCTCGATGCCGGCGATCAGTGGCAAGGCACGGCACTGTCCAACTTCACCCGCGGTCGCGAAACGGTCGCGGCGTTCAACCGCTTCGGTATCGACGCCGCCGCCATCGGCAACCACGAATTCGACTGGTCGGTGGACACGCTGCGCGCCCGGATGGGTGAGGGACACTACCAGTTCGTGGCGGCGAACATCACGGATACCACCGCCGGATCGGACTCGGTGGGTCGGGGCGTGGTGCCGTCGTGGGCTGTGCCATGGACGGTGATCTCGCGGGGGGCGGTGAAGGTATCGGTGATCGGCGTCGCCCGGCGCGCCACGGGGGTCGATGCCAACCCCCGCCTGGTTCGCGGGCTTGCGTTCGGTGACGGGGGCGAGGCGATCCGTCGCGTGCTGCCGGCGGCGCGCGCCGCCGGCGACTTCGTCGTGGTGGTGGCGCACGAGGGTGCGGTGTGCGATTCCATCGCCTGCCGCGGCGAGATCATGGACATCGCCCGGCAGCTCGACTCGGGCGCGGTGGACCTGATCGTGGCCGGCCACACCCACCGACCGGTGAACCAGCGGGTCAACGGCATTCCGATCATCGAAGCGGGCGCGTATGGCAACGCCATCGCGGTCGTCGACTTCGTCCGGGTGGGCACCAGGGTCGACGTGCGCCCGCAGCTCGTAACCCCGTATGCCGACGCGGTGGCTCCCGACACGGGCCTGCGCCGGCTGGTGGCCGACATCCAGCGCCGGCTCGACAGCGTGACGTCTCGGCCCGTGGCCCGGTTTTCGGTGCCGCTGCGCCGCGAGGGAGCGGAGTATTCGTTGGGACGGTTGATTGCCGATGCGCAGCGCAACGCCGGTCGCGCCGACGTCGCGATCATGAACAATGGCGGCATCCGCGCCGACCTCCCGGCCGGGACGGTGTCCTGGGGCGAGCTCTACACCGTGCAGCCGTTCGAGAACCAGCTGATGCGCCTGACCCTCAGTGGGGCCGAGCTGCTCGCCACATTGGAGCACGTCGTTGCGGACGGCCGACCCGACGGCCACGTGTCGGGTCTCGAGCTGTGGTACGACCCACGGCGGCCGGCGGGCCAGCGGATCACCAAGACTCGGCTGCTCACCGGCCGCGGCATCGATCGCAAGCGAACCTACACGCTGGTCGTGAGCGAGTTCCTGGCGGCGGGAGGGTCGGGCTTCGCCATGCTCGCCGGCCACCCGGCGGAGAACCTCCAGACCCGCGACATCGACGCGCTGGTGCGGTACCTCGGTCTGCTGCCACAGCCGGTGGACCTGCCGGTTACCGAGCGCCTTCACCGTCGGGACCGTTGAGCGATCCCCTGCGGGTATTCGTCAACGAGCGAGCGGTGGACGTCCCACGTGGGGCGGCCGTCCGCGACGCCGTGCGCCGCCACGACCGCGCGTTGGCCGACCTGCTGGAAGCCGGTGCCGCCCGGGTGACGGATGCCATGGGGCGGGCGGTTGACGCCGCAGACCCAATCCGCGAGTCCGGGGCCGTGTTTCGCGTGGTCGTGTCGGCGCGGCGCGGCCCGGCTCCGCTGTCGAAAGCCGTGTTGCGACGCTGGCCCAAGGTGGAGCTGCACGTGCACCTCGACGGCTGTCTGCGGCCGGTGACGATGCTGGAGCTGGCGCGGGCGCAGGGCGTGCGGCTGCCGGCCGACACGCCGGAAGGTCTCGCCGACGCGCTGTCCACCCGCAACGCCCACAGCCTCGAGGAGTACCTGCAGACCTATCAGTACACGCTGTCCGTCATGCAGACGCCCGAGGCGCTGGAGCGCATCGCCTACGAGTTCGTGCTGGATGCGGCAGCCGAGAACATTCGCTACGTGGAGGTCCGCTACTCCCCGCTGCTGCACCGGCCGGCGCTGACGCTGACGCAGGCGATCGACGCGCCGCTGCGGGGGATCGAGCGCGCGACCGTCGAGACGGGAACGCGGGCGGGGCTCATCGTGTGTGCTATCCGCACCCTTCCCCCCGAGACGTCGCTCGACCTGGCGCACGCGGCGGCGGACTATCGCAGCGCGGGTGTCGTGGCGTTCGACCTCGCGGGGGCGGAGGCTGGGCACCCGGCCCGGGACCATGCGGCGGCGTTCCGCCATGCCGCCGCCCACGGCCTGGCGTGTACCTGCCACGCGGGAGAGGCCGAAGGGGCGCAGTCCATCGATGAGGCGCTCCACGTATGCGGGGCCGGGCGGATTGGACACGGGACGCGCCTGGGTGAGGACCCGGAGCTGCTGGCGGAGGTGGTGGAGCGGGCCATCCCGCTCGAGATGTGCCTCACCAGCAACGTCCACACGCATGCCGTGGCGCGTGTGGAAGCGCACCCGTTCCGGCGCTACCTCGAACAAGGCGTGCGGGTCTCCCTCAACACCGACGGGCGGCTGATGGACGGCATCACGCTCACCGACGAGTACCACCTGGCGCACACCGCGCTGGGCGTCACCCCCGACCAGCTGAAGCAGTCGCTGCTCAACGCGTGCGACGCCACCTTTCTGCCGGAGGCGGACAAGGTGGCGCTCGCCGAGCGAGTGAAAGCCGAACTGGAGGATCTCGCATGACCGGAGCGTGGCTGCTGCAGACCGCGGCGGAGCGACTGGCGCAGGCGAAGGAGGGGCTCGACACGCCGTTCCCGGAGCGGCTGATGGGCCTCGTGGGGATCGCGACGATGTTGGGCATCGCCTACCTCATCTCGTATGACAGGAAGCGCATCAACTGGCGGATGGTCGGGGCCGGTGTCGCGCTGCAGCTCGCCCTCGGGGTGCTGGTGCTCAAGACGGGCTTGGGCCGGGCGATCTTCGCGGCCGGCAACCGCGTCGTGGTGAACCTGCTTTCCTTTCAAGAGCAGGGCGCGCGGTTCGCGTTCGGCAACCTCGTGCAAAACGAGGTGCCGCTGGGCGGTGGCGCGGAAGGCGTCGCGCTGACAGGCGCGTTCTTCGCCTTCAACGTGCTGCCGACCATCATTTTCTTCTCCGCGTTGATGACCGTGCTGTACTATCTCGGCGTGATGCAATGGGTAGTGAAGGGCATCGCGTGGGTGATGCAGAAGACCCTCAGGACGTCGGGTGCGGAGACCCTGTCCGCGGCGGGCAACATCTTCCTCGGACAGACGGAAGCGCCCCTGCTCATCAAGCCGTTCGTGGCCCGGTTCACGATGTCGGAGCTGAACACCGTGATGGTGGGCGGTTTCGCCACGGTCGCGGGCGGCGTGCTGGCCGCCTACGTCGGCATGCTGCGGGGGTACTTCCCCGACATCGCGGGTCACCTGCTCACCGCCAGCGTGATGAACGCGCCCGCCGGGCTGGTCCTCTCGAAGATCCTGCTGCCGGAAACCGGCGCGCCGGAGACCCGCGACACCGTGCACATCGCGGTGGAGAAGACCGAGGCGAATCTCATCGACGCGGCCGCTTCCGGCGCGGCGACGGGACTGCAGCTGGCGCTCAACGTCGGGGCGATGCTGATGGCATTCATCGGTCTGGTGGCGCTGCTCAATTTCCTGGTTGGTTGGGCCGGCGAGCTCGTCGGGTTTCCGCAGCTCAACATCCAGTGGATCCTCGGCAAGCTGCTCTGGCTCCCGTCCGTGCTGATGGGTGTCCCGCCAGCTGATGCCGACACGTTCGGCGCGTTCGTCGGCATCAAGGTCGTGCTGAACGAATTCTACGCCTACACCGATTTCGCCCATCAGCTCGGCACGGGGCTCGTCATCAGTCCCAAGACCTCGGTCATGCTCACCTACGCGCTGCTCGGGTTCGCCAACTTCTCGTCGATCGCCATCCAGATCGGCGGCATCGGCGGCCTCGCGCCGGAACGCCGTCCTGACCTGTCGCGGCTCGGGCTCCGCGCGATGATCGCCGGCAACCTCGCCACGTTCATGAGCGCGTCGATCGCCGGCATGCTGGTGTGACGGATGTAGGGAGCAGGGAGCCGGGAGCCGTTCGCCCCGCTGCCGACGCGGTAGCGGAGCGCTTGGCGGGGCGGACCCCGCAGGTCGCCATCGTGCTGGGGTCCGGGCTCGGGTTTCTCGGCGACGACGTCGAGGCCCCGGTCAGGATCCCCTACCGCGACCTCCCCGGCTTCCCCGACCCGGGTGTCGCGGGCCACAAGGGAGAGCTCGTGGCGGGTACGCTCGAGGGCGTACCGGTGATCGTCCAGTCGGGTCGGTTCCACCTCTACGAAGGCCATCCGGTGGCCCTCGCCGCCCTTCCGGTGCGGGTGTTCGCGGCGCTCGGCGTGCATACCCTGGTGCTCACCAACGCGGCCGGAGGCCTGCGGCCGACCTTTGCGGCAGGGACCCTGATGCTGATCGCCGATCACATCAACCTGATGTGGCGCAACCCACTGCGGGGCCAGGTCGCCGCGGGCGATGAGCGATTCCCCGACATGAGCGAGCCGTACGATCGCGAGCTGCGCGCCCTCGCGCGCCAGGCCGCGCGTGACGCCCGCGTGCGGCTGGAGGAAGGCGTGTACTGCGCGCTGCTGGGCCCGTCGTACGAGACGCCCGCCGAGATCCGAGCCTACCGACGGCTTGGCGCCGATGCGGTCGGGATGTCCACCGTTCCCGAGGTGATCGCGGCACGCGCGCGGGGGATGCGCTGCGTCGCATTCTCGACCATCACCAACCCCGCCGCCGGCATGGGCCCCCCCCTGTCCCACCACGACGTACTCGAGGTCGGCAAACGGGTGGGCGGCGACCTCGCGCGCGTGATCCGTCAGCTGCTGCGCCACCTCCCCGCCTGACGTCGACACCCGGCTGCAACCTTTTTGCCGCGACCGTCGTCAAACCTCAGGTAGCCGTTCAGCCGTCTTGGGAGTCGCCCCGCCGTCGGCACACCCAACGCTCGCGGACCCCAACGATTCGGGACGACTTCATGCTCGACCTCAGCCTGGTTGTGGCGGCGATCGCAGCATTCCCCGTGGACTCTCCGCTTGTCGGTCCCCAGGTGCAGGCATTGCGCCTGCCGCGGCCGATCGTGGTCGACGGGATCGTGGACGCGGACGAATGGCAGGGCGCGGTTCGCGCCGGGCGGTTTGTGCAGCGCGAGCCCACCGAAGGTGCCGTCCCGACCGAGAGCACGGTGGTCTACGTCGCCTACGACGCCGGGGCGATCTACGTGGGCGCCCGCCTGTTCGACTCGACCCCGGACTCGATCCTGGCCCGCCTGGGGAGGCGCGACGCGGATCTCCTCGCCGACGAATTCACCTTCTACGTGGATCCCTACTACGACCGGCGATCGGGCTACTTCTTCACCGTGAACGCCGCCGGCACGCTCTCCGATGGCGTGCTCTACAACGATGATTGGGACGACAACACCTGGGACGGCGTGTGGGAGGGACGCGCCCGCGTGGACAGTCTCGGGTGGTCGGTCGAGCTGCGCGTCCCGTATTCGCAGCTGCGGTTCCGTCAGGGGGAGCCCCAGGTCTGGGGGGTCAACTTCTCCCGGGTCGTGGCGCGCAAGAACGAGCTGTCGTATCTCGTGCTGCGGCCCCGCACCGAGTCCGGATTCGTGTCGCGGTTCGCAGATCTCACGGGGATCGCGGGGATCCGGCCAGCGGCGCAGGTCGAGGTGCGACCCTACGTGACGGCGAAGGCGCACTACGGGCCGGCGGCCGCCGGTGACCCGTTCTACGATGGCTCCGCCTACGGCAGCACCGTCGGCGGCGATCTGCGCGCCGGGCTCGGCGCCGGCCTGACGCTGAACGCCACCGTCAACCCCGACTTCGGCCAGGTGGAGGTCGACCCGGCCGTCGTCAACCTGTCGGACGTGGAGACGTTTTTCGACGAGAAGCGGCCGTTCTTCGTCGAGGGTTCCTCGTTGTTCCAGTTCGGATTCGGCGGCGCCACCAATTACTTCGGGTTCAACTGGGCCGGACCGGACTTCTTCTACACGCGCCGCATCGGGCGGGCGCCTCAGGGCGCGCTGCCCGACGCCGAGTACGCCGACGTGCCGGAGGGCACCCGGATCCTCGGGGCGGGGAAAGTCACGGGCAAGGTGGCGGGCAACTGGAACGTCGCGATGCTGTCGGCGATCACCGCCCGCGAGACGGCGCGCCTCAGCCTGGACGGTCAGACCTCGGCGCACGAAGTCGAGCCGCTGACGTACTACGGGGTCGGCCGGATGCAGAAGGAGTTTCCCGAAGGACGGCATGGCCTGGGGATGATCGCGACCCTGGCGTCTCGGGCCTTCGACGATCCCGCCCTGCGCGACCAGCTCAACAGCAGCTCCACGGCAGCCGGTCTCGACGGGTGGACGTTCCTCGACCGCGACAAGGAGTGGGTCGTCACCGGATGGGTGGGGGCTTCGCAGATCCGGGGGACGACGGCGCGCATCACCAGCGTGCAGCAGGACCCGCGGCACTATCTGCAGCGGCCCGACGCGACGAACCTGGGCGTGGACAGCACGGCGGCCTCGCTCACGGGCTGGGCGGCACGAGTGTATCTCAACAAGCAGCGGGGCGATGTCTACGCCAACGTCGCACTGGGCGCGCTGTCCCCGACGTTCGACGTGCACGATCTCGGGTTCATGTTCCGCACCGGATTCACCAACGGGCACGCCGCCGTCGGCCGCATGTGGAATCAGCCTTCGGGCCCGTTCCGCCGGCGGGAGCTGGGCGGTGCCGTCTACGGAACCCGAAACTGGGACGGCGACATCACGTGGCTCGGTGTGAGCACCTGGGGGTGGGGTCAGTTCCGGAATTTCTCGAGCGCGAACTACTTCGTCTCGCTCAATCCCCGGACGGTCAGCGACCGGCGCACGCGCGGCGGTCCGCTGACCCTGACACCACCGGGGGCGGAAATGTATCTCAACGTGCGCTCGGACAGCCGCAAGGCGTGGTCGTGGGGGTTGAACGGCGGGATGTACTACCGCAATGCGGCGGACCGCAACGCGTCCCTCGGCGCCTCGGTGAGCTTCCGACCGGCGCCCAACGTGTCCTTGAGCTTCCGGCCCTCGGTGTTCGTGAACCGGACCCCGACCCAATACATCGGCGCCTACGACGACTCGACAGCCACGGCGACCTACACGCAGCGCTACGTGTTTGCGTCGTTGCAGCAGATGGAATTCTCCGGCGGTCTCCGCGTCGATTGGACCTTCACCCCGACGATGTCGCTGCAGCTGTACGCCCAGCCGCTGGTGTCGTCGGGTAACTACGGCTACTTCCGCGGCCTGCGGGCGCCGCGGACGGCGGACTACGACGTGTACGACAGCGACGACACCTACGATGCCGCAACCGAGACGATCTACCCGAACGGTCGCGCGGCCGGTGACTCGATCGTCCTGTATAATCCGGACTTCAGTGCTGTATCGCTGCGAGGCAACGCCGTGCTCCGCTGGGAGTACCTGCCGGGCTCGACGCTGTATCTCGTGTGGACGCAGTCGCGCGCGGCCTGGGAAGAAACCGGCGACCTCAACTTCGGCCAGTCCATGCGCCAGCTGATGCGGACTCCGGCGGAGAACATCTTCCTGGTCAAGCTCTCCTACTACTGGACGCCGTAGCCCGCGGCCCGTATGCCTCGATTCCGGACGGGCGTGTCGAGGAGACCGTGATGCATGACGGGCGGCGACAGGCGCGGGTGATCCACCTGGCGATGAGCGCCGGGCCGCTGATCATGTGGGCCGTGTTCGCGGTGCTGCGGAGCCGCGGCCTGGTGATGCCGGCGCCGCCGCTCGTGGCACGGATCATGGGACTCGTGGCACTGGGGATCCTGGCGGGCGCCGGGGTGGCGGGCGCGGTATCGGGGAGTCGCTCGGCGCCCGGCCCGGGCGATGACGACGACGAGGCACGGCAACGCCGGGATCTGGCGCGTCTCGTGACCGCCTGGGCGCTGGCCGAGGCGGCGGCGGTGCTGGCGGGGGTGAGCTGGTTGTTGGGGGGTGGCGGATGGACGGTGGTGGTGGCGGGTGGCGCGCTGCTGATGCTGGTGGTCAATGCGCCGGGGCGACAACTGACGTAACGATCGCGTCACGGCATCGTCGCTAAGTCATTAATTCACAAAGTTTTAGTTCCCCGAGCACGGACTGCTGCGGGTGCGGGCCCGCTGCGTGCAGGTATTTTGTCCCCGTGAACCGCAACGCCTCCGATCCGGCTGCCGCCCAGCGCCTCGCCGCTATCGACATCGGCACCAACACCGTCCGCATGGTGGTGGCGGAGGTGGAGCCCGACGGGTTGTACCGCGTCCTCGATGAAGAGCGCGAGATGGCGCGCCTCGGCACCGGTCTCTACCGCACGGGGCGCCTCGCGGCGGCCGCGGTGGACCGGACGCTCGCCGCGCTGGGTCGCATGAAGGCGATCATCGACGGCTTCGGCGTCAGCGAGCTGCGCTGTGTCGCGACGGCGGCGGTGCGTGAAGCGACCAACGGGCTCGCGTTCCGGCGCGAGGTCCAGCGCCGCTACAAGATGCGCGTTGAAGTGATCAGCGCCGATGAGGAGGCGCAGTACGCGTTCCAGAGCGCACTGCGGCACTTTGACCTCGGTGGCAGGCCGGTGGCGGTCGCGGACATCGGCGGTGGCAGTGTCGAGGTGACGCTCGCGGCCGGAGCGGCCATCGAGCAGGTCGTTTCCCTGCCGCTCGGCGCGGTACGTCTCACCGAGCAGTACGTGCGGTCCGACCCGCTGCGTCGCAAGCACTGGCGGAAGCTGCGCCGGGCGATCGCTCGCACGTTGCGGCAGCAGCTCGGGACGCCGCCGTTTCGGCCCGAGCTGCTGATCGGCAGCGGCGGGACGTTCACCAACCTCGCCGAGATGATCATGGCCGACCGTTTGGGCGAGACGGCGCCAGCCCACGGGTTCGCGATCGCACGGGCCGATCTGGATTCGCTCGTTGAGCGGCTGCGGGAGATGCCGCTGGCGATGCGCCGCGAGATGCCGGGGTTGAATCCCAAGCGTGCCGACATCATCGTCGCCGGCGCGACGGCGGTCGCGCGCCTGGCGCGCCGCCTCGGGGTGCGGCAGATCCTGGTGAACGAGGGCGGTGTGCGCGACGGTCTGCTGCTGTCGATGATCGGGGATCGGAGTCCGCGGCCTGCGGCTCCCCCCGACCGCATGGAGTCGGTACGCGCGTTCGCGCGCAAGTGCCGCTCCAACGAGCGACACGATCAGCACATCGCCACCCTGGCCGGCCGGCTGTTCGACGCGCTGCAGTCCCGTTTCGACCTGCCGCGGGAGGCGCGAGATCTGCTGGTGGCGGCAGCGCTGCTGCACGACGTCGGATACCTCATCAGTCATTCCGCCCACCACAAGCACGCCTACCACCTGATTCTGCACGGCGACATTCGCGGCTTCTCCGGGCGCGAGATCGAGCTGATCGCCAACGTCGCGCGCTATCACCGCCGCGCGCTGCCCAAGAAGTCGCACCCCAATTTCGCGCGCCTGGAGCGGACCGACCGTCGGCTGGTGCGTATGCTGGCGGGGATCCTGCGTGTTGCCGACGGCCTCGATCGCACGCATACCCAGCGGGTCAGCGATGTGCGCGCCCAGTGGCGCGCTGGTCGCTTGCGCCTGCTCCTCGGCGCCCGCTCGGATCCCCGCATCGAGATCGGCGACGCGATGCGCAAGTCGCGACTGCTGGAGCGGGCGACCGGCGCCCGGGTGACGATCGGGTGGGAGCGCCCGGCCGGTGGCGCGCGGGGGCTGCGCCTGGTGCGCGCCCGCGCGAGCGAGGCGGCCTGATGACCCCGACCCGTGTGCCCGCGTTTCCGCCCGACCACTACGTCAATCGCGAGCTGTCGTGGCTCGAATTCAACGGCCGCGTGCTCGAGGAAGCGCGCGATGCGACCAATCCCTGGCTGGAGCGACTCAAGTTCCTGGCCATCTTCTCGTCGAACCTGGACGAGTTTTTCGAGGTGCGTGTCGCCGGCCTGCAGCAGCAGCTCTACGCCGGGATCGCCCCGCAGGACTACGCGGCGGACGGCCTCGATCCGGCGCGCCAGCTGACGGAGATCGACCGCCGCGTGCACGAGCTGGTGGCCGCGCAGGAGCGCGTGCTGTACGAGGAGGTCGTCGATGGCCTCGCCGCCGGCGGCATCACCTGGGTCCGGATCGACCAGCTGGACGCCGAGGAGCGCGCGCACGTGAACACCCTGTTCCGCGACGCCATCTACCCGGTGCTCACGCCGCTCGCCATTGACCCCGGGCATCCGTTCCCGCACGTGCACAACAAGAGCCTGAACATCGCCCTCCAGGTGGAGAACGAGCAGACGGGGCAGCAGCTGTTCGCGGTGGTGCAGGTGCCCGCCGTGCTGAACCGGGTGGTGGTGCTGCCCGGCGCGAAGGACCGCGTGCGCTTCGTCCTGCTCGAGGAAGTGATCGCGGCACACCTGGGCGATCTGTTTGGCGGATTCCGGGTGGTGGACCACACCGTGTTTCGGGTGACGCGCAACACCGACCTCACCATCAACGAGGACGAAGCCGAGGATCTCCTTCAGACGATCGAGGAAACCCTGCGTCAGCGGATCCGCGGCGAAGCAGTCCGACTCGAAATTCTGGCGAGCGCGCGCGATCGGTTTGTCCAGCTGCTGGTGGAGGCGTTGGACCTGCAGGAGCGCGACGTGTACCGGGTGCGGGGGCCCGTGGATCTCACCGCCCTGCTGGCGCTGCTGCGGCTCGATGGCTTCGCAACCCTGCGGGACGTTCCGCTCACCCCCCGGGTGCCACCGGCGTTCGTGGGGAGAGATGACATCTTCGAGCTGCTGCGGGGCCAGGATGTCCTGGTCCATCATCCCTACGAGTCGTTCGGCGCCGTGGCGGATTTCATCGCGCGGGCGGCGGACGATCCCAACGTCCTGGCCATCAAGCAGACGCTGTACCGTACCAGCGGCGCCAGTCCGATCATCTCGGCCCTGGTCCGGGCTGCCCAGAACAGCAAGCAGGTCACCGCCCTGGTGGAGCTCAAGGCGCGCTTCGACGAGGAGAACAACATCGTCTGGGCCCGCGAGCTGGAGGAGGCGGGTGTCCACGTGGTGTACGGAGTCGTGGGGCTCAAGACCCACTGCAAGGCGGCGCTCGTGGTGCGGCGCGAGGGCGACGGGATCCGTCGCTACGTGCACCTCTCGACGGGCAACTACAATCCGACCACGGCGCGCATCTACACCGATCTCGGCCTGTTCACGGCGAACGCGGAATTCGGCGAAGACGTGAGCGAGATGTTCAACCTGCTCACCGGCTACTCGCAGCCGGCCCGCTGGCATCGCTTGATCGTGGCTCCCGTGGGGATGCTCGAGCGCGTGATCGAGCTGATCGACCGCGAGCGGCGCAACGCCGAAGCTGGGCGGCCGGCGCGCATCATCGTCAAGATGAACGCACTGGTCGAGTCCGCGGTCATCGACGCCCTCTATCGCGCGTCGCAGGCGGGCGTCCGCATCGATCTGGTCATCCGCGGGATCTGCTGCCTGCGTGCGGGCATCCCCGGCGTGTCCGAGCGGATCCGGGTGACGAGTATCGTGGACAAGTTCCTCGAGCACAGCCGCGTGTTCTACTTCGACAACGGGGGCGACCCGGAGGTCTTCCTCGCCAGCGCGGATTGGATGCCCCGCAATTTCTTCCGGCGCATCGAGGTGATGTTCCCGATCGCGGACCCGCGCCTGCGCGCGCGCGTCGTCGACGACATTCTGCCGACCGTGCTCGCCGACAACGTCAAGGCCTGGGTGCAGCAGCCCGACGGGACCTACCGGCGGTCGGGCCCCGCTGAGGGAGAGCCTTCTGTTCGCTCGCAGGTGGTGTTGCAGTCCCTGGCGCGGGGTTCCACCCGCGAGCCCGGTGAAATCGACGCCCGACGTTTGGTGCCGATCCTCCGCCGGGAGGGGTCGGGGGAAGCGAGCGACGCGCGCGGCAACGGGCACGCGCCGAAGGTGAAGCGGTCCCGGCGCCGTCCGGGGCCGCGCCGCGGCACTCGACCGCCCGGCGGGGCCACGCCCGCCGAGACCTGACGCGCCGCGTCAGGCACCGGCAGCCGGCGGCGGGGCCGGGAGGGGCGGCTCGTGGCGCGGCACCGCTGGCGCGCGCCGACCGCGGACCAGGGCGGCGGCCGCGGTCTCCAGCTCCTCGGCAAACCCCTTCCCGCCATCAGCGAGCCATTCCTCTTCGAGGCGCGCAAACAACGCCAGCCGGCGGTCGCGCAGCAGTCGTGCCACGGCCAGCAACCCGGCACTCGGGTCGCGGCGGCCCCGGCGGGCGCGGCCCGTCACCGCGTCGCCGCGCGCGAGGGTGATCTCGTGGCGTCGCAGCGCCCCGGCGGCTCCCGCGGCGGCGACGGCTTCGCAGATTTCCCGGTCGAGCCCGTGGCAGTCGTTCGTTTCGCCCAGCAGATCCTGCAGGGACTTCAACCGGCGCACCAGCGACGCGCCGCCGGGTACCGATGCGGCGACAGGTTCGATCACGTAGCGGACCCGCTTCCCCGCGATGCGCGCCGCGTGCAGTCCGGCCGCGTCATCAACCCCCTCGATGGCGGCCAGGGCGTCCCCGAAGGCGGCGGCGGTGGCCCGCAGGGCAGTGCCCGCCGCCGCGCCGAACCGCTTGTGCGCCGGCTCGCCGGGAGGGGGAACGCGCGTGCGGTACTCGCCGAGGCCGCGTCGCAGCCGCCGCTCGATTCGGGGGAAGGCTCGCCGCAGCTCGCGGACCGTTTCCGCAAGCTCACTGGCGCGCCGCGCCTCGAGACGCTCGATGAGCCACTGCAGGCCGGGGCGCTCGCGGGGCGCCATCTGCCCGGCCTGCGCCCGCAGCCACGCCAGGTGCACTTCGGCGTCGCGACCGGCGTTGGTGCGATGGCCGAGGTCCCTGAGCCGTCGCCGCGTCTTGCGACCGATGCTGTCTCCCATCATGGCGTGGTAGGCGCGCAGCGTGCTCCGCAGGCGCCGGACAGCGACGCGGAAGTCGTGCAGCGCCGCGGCATCGGCGGGATCGTCGAGCCGCGGCAGTGCCGCACCGGCCTGGTCGAGGTCGGCGAGTGCGACGAGCCGCGCTCCCTCGGCGGCGGGCCGGCGCAGGATATCGCGCGGCAGGGCGGTGCCGGGCATGTCTCAGTCCCCCAGCGCCCGCAGCTGCCCGGGCTTCAGGGCCCAGCGCAGCACGGCCGTGCCCGCGCCCCACGTCTCGTCGCAGGCGAGCGCGCACGCCGCGCCCTTTTTCAGCTCGACGAAGGAGCGCGCCGCTCCGGTCAACAGCCACCCGACCGTGGTGCTGAGATGTGGCTCATGCCCGACGACGGCGACGGGACCGCTTGCCTGTCGGCGGTTGAGCCACTCGGCGAGGGCAGCGGGACGCTGGCCCGGTCGCAGGGCGGGGACGGTTTCGATGTCGAGGCCTCCGTACGCGCGGGCCACGATCTCCGCCGTCTCGCGGGCGCGCGCCAGCGGGCTCGCTGCGAGGACGGCAATCGCCGGAACGACGGACCGCAACCCGCGGGCGCCCTCACGCATCTTCTCTCGTCCCTCCTCGGTGAGGGGACGCGTATCATCGTCGGCGCCGGCCTGGCGCTCCTCCGCGATAGCGTGGCGGATCACGAGCAGGTCCACGCTACGTAATCAACGGCGCACGCGCTGACGGAGCAACCGCCGCATCGCCCGCTCTACTCTCCGGCGCCGGCCCGAGGCGGGGGCGCGGTGACGAAGTGGTTCAGCGGCCCATGCCCGTGGCCCAGTCCGGGCGCCGCGGCGATCGCACGCTGCACGAAGTCCAGCGCGTCGGCAACCGCGTGCTCGAGCGTGCGACCGAGCGCGAGACCCGCCGTGACGGCAGCGGACAGCGTGCAGCCGGTGCCGTGTGTGGAGGTCGTCGCGATCCGCGGGTGCACGAAACGTCGCACGCCGGCGGCGCTCACCAGCACGTCCACCACCTCGTTCCCCGGGAGATGGCCGCCTTTCACCAGGACGGCGCCGGCCCCGCGGGCACGCAGCTGGCGTCCCGCCCGCTCCATGTCGTCCGGCGTCGCGACCTCGGCTGCGACCAGAATCCGGGCCTCGTCGAGGTTGGGTGTGACCAGCGTTGCCAACGGCACCAGATCGTCGGTGATGCTCCGCTCGGCCTCGGCGGCGAGCAGTCGGTCGCCCGACGTGGCCACCATGACGGGATCGAGGACGTAATTGCGAAGCTGCCGCTCGGCGATGCCGCGGGCCACCGCCGCCACCAGCTCGGCCGAGCCGAGCATGCCGGTCTTGACGGCGGCGGGGGGCAGATCGTCGGCGACGGCGTCGATCTGCGCGCGCACCAGTGGTGCCGGCAGGGCGAGCCAGTCGCGGACCCCGACGGTGTTCTGCGCGGTGACCGCACACACCACGGAGGTCCCGAACACCCCGAACTGGTGAAAGGTCTTGAGGTCGGCCTGGATGCCCGCCCCGCCTCCCGAGTCGGAGCCCGCGATCGTGAGGGCGACCTTCACTTGGCGCTGGGCCCGCGGAGGGCGAACTTTAGAGCGGCCGCGATCCACCACCCTGACCGGAGGATGAGCATAGCCAGCAATTTGCAGTCTATGGTGCGGGACCTTCAACGTCGCAAGGCCCGTGGCCGCCGCGGCCTCGCCCTCGTCGAGGGGGTCCGGCTGGTCGAGGAGGTGCTCACCGCGAAGCTCCCGATCAAGGGAGCTGTCATTTCGGCATCGTTCGAGCGCACCGCTCGCGGGAAGGAGCTCGTGACCGAGCTCGCGCGACACGCGTGCCCCGTGGAAGAGGTGTCGGAGAAAGCCCTCGCGCAACTGGCTGATACCGACGCTCCCCAGGGCATCATCGCCGTGGTGGAGCCCCGCCGCTGGAAGCTGGACGACATCCCGGTTGCCCCGAAAAGCGTGCTGCTCGTCGTGGACGGCGTCCAGGACCCCGGGAACGTCGGTACGCTGCTGCGGACGGCGCATGCGCTGGGGGCGGTGGCCACGCTGGTGCTGCGGGGAACCGCCGACGTGCTCGGTCCCAAGGCGCTGCGCGCGGCGATGGGAGCCACGTTCCGGCATCCGTTCGTGACGCTCGAGGACGCCGCGTTCATCAGCTGGGCTCGCGCCCACGGTGTCACGCTGTGGGCCACCGCTGCCGACGGGGTGCCCCTGGGCCGGGCGCTGGCGAAGAGCTCCAAGGAGAAGGGTGCCGGTCCGATCGCGGTCATCGTCGGCAACGAGGGCGCCGGGATCCGCCCACAGCTCAACGCGGTGTCGGCGCAGCGGGTGGCGATTCCGCTCACCCAGGGCGCCGAGTCGTTGAACGTCGCGGTGGCTGCCGGGATCCTGCTGTACGAGGTGCAGCGTGGGTGACGGCGCGCTCCTGTTCGGGGGCGCGCTGTTTCTGGGGTTGTCGTTCGGCAGCTTTCTCAACGTCTGCGTCCTGCGCCTGCCGCGGGACCAGTCGCTGCTACGCCCCCCGTCGTCCTGCCCCGTGTGCGGCGAGCGCATCCGCTGGTACGACAACATTCCCGTGCTATCGTGGCTGCTGCTGCGGGGCCGCTGCCGCGACTGCGGCACAGCGATCTCGCCGCAGTACCCTCTGGTCGAGCTGCTCGTCGGCGGGCTGTGGGTCGGTGCCCTGCTGGCCTATGGACCGAGCCTGCGTGCGCTCAGCGGTGCGGTGCTCGGCACGATCCTCCTGGGGATCGCCATCACGGACGCTCGCCACTATCTGATTCCCGACGAGTTCACATGGGGCGGGCTGGTGCTGGGCCTCGGCCTGGCGCTCGCGTCGGGGGGCGGTCCCGGTCTCGTCCAGGGGCTGCTCGGCGCCGCCGCCGGATTCCTGCTGCTGTACACGGTGGGAGTCGTGGGGCAGTGGATCTTCAAGGAGGAGGCGATGGGTGGCGGGGACGTCAAGATGATGGCGATGGTGGGCGCCTTCCTCGGATGGCAGGGCGTGCTGATGACCGTGTTTCTGGGTGCGCTGCTGGGAACGGTGGTCTTCGTGCCCCTCACCCTCCGTCGGAAGCGTCACGTCCCCTTCGGGGTATTCCTGGCAGTGGGGGCAGCGGCCACGTTCGTCGCCGGCGACGCGGTGCTGGCCTGGTACATGGAGTTCCTGCGGGGGATTTGAGGTGGACGACGGATTCGGCGATCTCTTCCGTGACGGTGACGGGCTGTCCGGGCTCGGCGTCGACCTCACGGCGATGGCACGCCGGGGGGATCTCGAGCCGGTGCGCTGTCGCGACGCCGAGATCGCCCGCGTGATCGACGTGCTGCTGCGACAATCGAAGAACAATCCGGGGTTGGTGGGGCGCGCCGGTGTCGGCAAGACGGCGATCGTCGAGGGCCTCGCGCAGCGCATCGCCGCGGGGGAGGTTCCCCCCGCGCTCAAGGACAGCCGCGTGTTTCAGCTCGACCACGTCTCCCTCCTCGCGGGCACGGCCTTCCGCGGGCAGTACGAGGAGCGGGTGCGGCGTCTGGTGGCGGCGTTGTCGGCGGATCCCGATCTCATCCTGTTCGTGGACGAGCTGCACAACCTGATCGGTCAGGGCACGGCGCTCGGCGCGGCGATGGATGCGGCCAACATGCTGAAGCCCGCGTTGGTGCGCGGCGACGTGCGCATCGTCGGCGCCACCACCGGGGAGGAGTACGAGCGCTGGGTGCGGCGCGACCCGGCGCTCGAGCGCCGGTTTCAGCCCATCCAGGTGGAGGAGCTGGACCAGGTGCAGACCTGGGAGGTGCTGGTCGCCCGCCGTCCCAGACTGGAGCGCCACCACGCGGTAGCGATCAGCGACGACGCGCTGCGCGCGGCGGTCGTGCTGACCGATCGCTTCGTCCCCGAGCGGGCGCGGCCCGACAAGGCCATCGATGTGCTCGACGAGGCCTGCGCGCATGCCCAGGCGACCGCACAGGTGTCATCCGAGCTCGAGCGCTTGATCCGCGAGCGGCGGCGGGTCGATGCCGCGATCCGCCGTGGTCTCGCCACGCGTCCGGCAGACGGCGACCAGGAGCCGCTCGACATCCTGCCCGCCCTCGAGCGACTCGGCCGTGAGCTCGAGGCACTGATCTCGGGGGGCGGCGCCGACGCCGCCACGGACGTGGCGACGCAGCCGGCCGCCGACACCGCCAGCACCACCAGCCCGCTCGAGGCCGAGCGTGCCGAGCTCGATCGCCTCCTCCGGGTCGAGCTCGAGGCGCAGGGCGTCGTGGTGTCAGGCCAGGACGTCGCGCGGGTCGTCGCCTCGGGGACCGGCAAGGAGATCGAATGGGCCGGCTGATCGGCCGGGCCGCGGTGGCGGCGCTGCTCGGGCTGGCGGCCGGTGGCTGCCGGGAGCGCGCGCGGGCGGTGCAGGGCGAGGCCGCCCTCCGGGAGCTGGTGCAGCAGCGGACCGCAGCCGTCGAGCGCGCGACGGGCATGGCGTTCCGGCAGCCGCCCGTGGTGGCGCGCCGGTCGCGCGAGCAGGTGCTCGCGTACATCGTCCGCAAGATCGACGAGGATCTGCCTGCCGATGAGCTCCGCGGCCTGGCATCAGCCGGGCGCCTGTTCGGGTTCCTCTCGGACACCATCGATCTGCGTGCGCAGATGCTCGCCGTGCTCGGCGAGCAGGTGGCGGGCTACTACGATCCCGACTCCAGCACGTTGTATGTCGCCGCGGACGTGGATTCGTTCTATCTCCGGACGACGGTGGCGCACGAGCTGGTCCATGCCCTGCAGCACCAGTACCTGCCCCTCGATTCCATCGTGCGCCAGCGGCGCCAGAACGACCGCCGCGCCGCCGCCACGGCGGTGCTCGAGGGTCAGGCCACCCTGGCGCAGACGCTCCTGATGATGCCGGAGCTGGACGTCGCGGCACTGCCGAGCTTCTGGGAAATGCGCTCGGTGCTCAACGAGCAACAGCGCAACATGAAGGCGTACGCGGGCGCGCCGCTGTGGCTCAAGGAAGTCCTGATCTTCCCCTACCTCGCCGGCGCGGACTTCGTGCGCTGGTACGTTGGCGCACATCCCGGCGCCATGCCGTTTGCAGCGGCGATGCCGGTCTCGACGGAGCAGATACTGCATCCCGACCGCTACGCGGCCGGAGACCAACCCACCGCCATCACGTTTTCCGGTCCGGCTCCCGATTCACTGCGCTATGAGGACGAGCTGGGCGAGTTCGAGACGCGCCTGGTGTTCCAGGAGCTGCTCCCGGACACGTCGGGGCTTCGTGCCGCCGCTCTCGCGGCCGGGTGGGACGGCGATCGCTACCAGGTGATCCGGGCCGGGCCGGATGCGGATGCGCTGGTGTGGTATTCCGTCTGGGACGACGCCGAGGCAGCAGCTCGCTTCCGGCGCAGCCTGGAGCGGGTGTGGTCCAACCGGCGCACCGTCGACCCGGCGGCGCGCCGTACGCGGATCGAGGAGCTGGTCCAGGACGGGCGGCCGATGGTGCGCCTGGTCGACGCGCCACCCGCGTGGGTGGGATGGGGGGCGATTCCGCGCGTGACGCTGGAAG
>QKHC01000093.1 GCA_003251175.1 Gemmatimonadota bacterium | reverse complement strand
GAAGAGGATGCCGATCATCAGGACGAGCACGGCCAGTGCCTTGGGGCCGCGGCTGTCCCTGGCGATGGCGACGGACACCAAGCCGCCGAGGAGCGCGGCGACGAAGCCCACCACCACACCGAGCGTGTTCCACAGCATGCTGACATCGTAGGATCCGGGCTGAAACGCGCGATCCGGGCCCAGGGCGACGTAAGCTCCAGTGAACAGGATGAACACGACCACGAACATCACGACATAGCCGACCACGGCGGCGCCGATCACGCGACCCATGAGCGCTCCCTGGGAAAAGGGCTGCGAGAAGATGTCCCCCGGTGGCCGGGGCGGCAACCAGGCGGCCGCTCTGTCAGGCGCTCGGCTGCGGCGGCAGCGGCGGCGGTCCCTCCGCTGCGGCCAGCGCGGCGTCGGCCTGCTCGATCTCGAGTCCGGTGATCAGCTCGACCGCGAGGGGCCAGTCGCGCCCCGCGATCCAGAGCGTGACGACCCCCTGGTCCGACCCCGGCACGGCCCCCAGAATGGTGAGATCGGTGACCCGCAGCACCACCCGCGGCCGCCACCAGCGCCCGTGAAGCGTGAGGCTCGCCACCTGCGCGACCGGCAGCATCACCTCGCGGACCGGGATGCGCTCCTCGTATTCCCGCACCGCCGTCCCCTTGACCTCCGATACCTCCGCGGTGCCGGACCACTGGAGGATCAATGTCCGGGGTTCGAGACGCGCGAGGCCGTGCAGGCGGTAGCTCAACGACCGGACGTGCCAGGCGGCGACTTCGTCGGTTCCTCTGGCCTTCAAGCGGAACGGCAGCACGGGCGTCACGGCGGTGACGCTAGCGCACGAAGCCGGACGCCGCCAGGTGGAGCGCACCAATCGCGACGGTGGCTGCCGTGCAGGATCGGCCCGTCGGTCACGGCGTCACTGCCGGAACCCGGACCACGACGACTCCCGTGGTGTCATAGACGGTCAGGCTGCCGTCGCGCTTGAGATACAGCACCACGGCGCCGCGCCCGCCAGGCCCGTGCAGCGCAACGCCGCCGCCGCCATGCGCAAACTGCGCCACGCCGATCCGCGTGTCTTCGGCGTCGTCCGCGATGAACAATCCCGTTTCCGTCGAATCGTGTCGCAGGTCGATGCGCACCCGGTCGGCCGCGTCCACGAGCTGGATCCGGCGCGCACGGACGACTTTGGGCTGGGTTGCGGGCCGCACCCACGCGACGAGCAAGGTGACGCTCAGGGCGACCAACGCGGCGGTGAAGACGCGGTGCGAGCGCTCCAACCGGCGCAATCGACAATCGACATCGGGTAGTTCTCGCACCGTGCCACCTTTCTCCGCGAGGTTAGTCAGACCGCGGGCGCTCGCGCCGCTTCGACGCCGCGACGCTCGTCGACCCACAGCAGCAGCCCGCCGCCGACGACAAGGAACAGCAGCACTGAGGCGACGCCGGCGCGCTGCGAATCGAACGCCTGCGCGGCGATGCCGAGCAGCACCGGTCCCAGGAACGATGTCGCCTTGCCGGAAAACTGGTAGAACCCGAAGAACTCGGCCTGGTGGCGCTCGGGGACGAAGCGGCCCATCAGTGACCGACTGGCAGACTGGTTGGGACCGAGGAACACGCCGATGATCACGCCGGCGACCCACAGCCACGCGCGGCTCGGCGCCCATACCGCCACCGCGGTTCCCACGGCGAGCGCGACCAGGGTGAGGAGGATGGTCTTCCTGCCGCCGACCCGGTCGTCGAGGAAGCCCAATGCGAACGCGCCGACCCCAGCGGCGATGTTGAGGACCACTCCGAATACGATGACTTCCGCGATCGTCATGCCGAACGTGCCAGCGGCGTAGATCCCCCCGAACGCGAATACCGTCACCAGCCCGTCGTTGTAGATGAGGCGAGCCACGAGGAACTTCACGATTTCGCGGTAGCGGCCGATGGCGCGCAATGTCTGCCCCAGCTCGCGGAGCGTTCCCCGCACGTCGAGGCGGAGTGACCGGACTCGCCGCTCGGGCACGAACAGAAACAGCGGCAGCGCGAACACGAGGTACCATCCCGCGACCAGCAGATTCGTCGCGCGATAGTTGAACCCCTCCGCGGTGGACATTCCGAACCACGGGTTGTCGCTGGCGAAGCCGACGAGCGCGATCCCCATGCACGCCAGTCCGCCCACGTAGCCGAGGCCCCAGCCGTACCCCGACACCCGGCCGATTCGCTCGGGGGACGCGATCTGGGGCAGAAACGCGTTGTAGAACGTGTAGCCGGTCTCGAAACCCCAGTCGGCCACGACGAAGATGACCAGGGCGATGACGGCCGCCCCCGGTGCGGTGGGCGCGATGAATGCGAGCGCGGCGGTGCCGGCGATGCACAGTGCTGTGGTCCCAGCCAGGAAGCCCTTGCGCGCGCCCGCGCGATCGGCAGCGGCTCCGAGGATCGGCGAGAGCACAGCCGTGAGCAGGGCGCTCACCGCCACCGCCCGGGACCACAACGCCGTGCCGGTCACCTCGTCCGGCGCCATCGCCTTGGTGAACCACGTCGAGTAGATGAACGTGACGACGAGCGTGGTGAACGCGGAGTTGGCCCAGTCGTACAGCGCCCAGGACCAGATCACACGGGGGACGTCGCGCGCGGAAGGAGCGGTCACGGGAGAACTCCTCGGCTGGCGTATGTGGTGTACAGCGCGTGCAGACGATCGGCCAGCGCATGCTGGCGCCGGGCGAGCTGCGCAGCGAGCTCGCGGCGGGAGCGCAGCAGGAAGAACCGCCGGGCATCGCGCCAGTCGCCACGCCAGCGCTCGCGGACCCGGAGTCCGACCATTCCCAGGATCGGGGCGAGCGCCAGTGCCGCCACGCCCGCCCAGGGCGACCGCCAACCGGCGGCGGCCGCGAGCGCGAGCACCCAGATGGCATACAAGGGAATGCCCACCAGCAGCTTGGTGGTGGCCACCTGGTCCGGCGGGGCGCGGAAGGCGGCGGCGACGCGGCCCGTGAGCCAGTAGGGTACGAGAAACAGCGCGAACCCCGCGACGGCGGTCGCTGCGGCGAGAGGCAGCACCAGCGGCAGCCGGCGCGCCCCCCACGTCAGCCCGCGGCCGAAGCCCACGTCGGCCGCGAGGTCGCCGGGGCGCAGGTGCAGTCGCGCGAGGCGGGCGCAGTGAGCCCGGACTTCACCCGCGAGGGCCAGGGCCGCTGCGTCCGCGCTCGCCCGCGCGGTCGCCAGCATGCGAGTGGTGACCTCGAGCCGTGCCACCCGCTCGGGCGGTGCCCGCTCGGCGCTCCGCTCGGCCTCCCATATCCGGACGGCGCACTCGGCGAGTGGACGATCTTCCCACCGCTCGAGGTTCACCGTGACGTGGCGCAGCGCGGCGTCGATCCGGGCCGTGAGCTCGCGAACGGCCCCCGCATCCGCGACGCTGCGGATCGCCATATCGTCCCACTCGACCGGCTGCCCGACCAGCACGTGTGCCTCTGAGCGGAACACGTCCTTGGCGCGAAACACGAGTCCCACGGGGAGGATCGGAAACGCGTGCCCCACGCCGAGGGCGATGCGCGCGGCGCCGGTGCGCAGCGGCGCGAGTCCGGGATCCGAGTGGCTCAGGCCTTCGGGGAAGATGCCGACCGCGTCACCGCCGGCGAGTGCCGCGTGGACCGCCCGGAACATGTCCACGTTGCGGTCGAGCAGGGCAGGATCGTCGCTCGCACGGTATACCGGGATGGCGCCCGCGCCGCGTACCAGCCACCCCACGCGCCGGTCGGTGAACAACGGCGCCTTGGCCAGGAACCTGACCGGGCGCCGCGCCACGACCTGCACCAGGACGGGGTCGAACAGCGAATTCGGGTGGTTCGCGACCAGCAGCAGCGGCCCCGATCGTGGCGCGCCAGCGCCCGCGACCGTGAGGCGGTAGTAGACGTTCGCCGCGGCGCGCGCGAGCGGCGGGAAGAGCGGCTGGAGCCACGCCATGCTCCCCAATGATCGGGGTTTGCCGCCGCCGCGCAACCGCCTTCAGGCGCTGGTAGCCACCGTCTCCATCAGACCGAGGATGTCGGTCCAGCCCGCGGTGGTGGCGTGCTTGTGCCCCTCTTCGAGGCGCGAGTGGGTGATGGTGACAAGGGTGCCGCGCTCCACCGCGGCGAACTCGATACGCACCAGCGACGGCGGTTCTTCGGTACCGCGATCACTGCGGAAGTGGAACGTGTGAACCAGCAGACGCTCGGGCTCGACCTGCTCGAACACCCCCTGGAAGAACCACGTTTCACCGGAGTCGCGGTTGCGGATCTGCTGTGTCCACGCGCCGCCCGGCCGGCAGTCCAGGCTGATCACCACGGTGTCGAACTCACTGCCCCAGCTCCAGCGGGCGGCGAGTGCGGGATCGGTCCAGGCCCGCCACACGCGGGCGACGGGGGCGGCGAGTACACGGCGCACCTGCACCGTGTCGGGGGCCAGGGTCGGCTTCGTCATCGGTCCTCCGGGGCGGTGGTGTCGAGCAGTGTCTCGAGGGCGTCCAGCCTGCGGTTCCAGAATGTCTCGCAGCGACGCATCCACTCGGCGGACGCGCGCAGGGCGTGGGGACGCAACCGGCAGCGGCGTTCGCGTCCCTGGCGGCGCCGCACGATGATGCCGGCCCGCTCGAGCACGTTGAGGTGCTTGGTCACCGCGGGCTGGGACATCGTGAACTGCTGCGCCAGCTGCATCACGGCGCGGTCGCCCCGCGACAGATCCTGCACGATCCGGCGGCGGGCCGGATGCGCGAGGGCGTGGAATACCCGATCGAGGCGCGGGGTCTGTTTCATATAACCATATGGTTATATACAGTAGCCCAGCGTGTCAACCCCGCGCCGCTCCGCCGACGTCTAGATCCCTGAGCCCTGCTGTGGGGATCGCGGTGGGGCGAGGCGCCGGGTGACGTCGAGCGTCGTGACGTGCAGGTTGATCCCGGAGCCGAGGCGGAACCCGAACAGGCCGTCGGCGACGAGCGAATCGCGTGGCACCCGCGCCACCTCAACGCCGTTCACCAGGAAGGTCACCGCCAGCGGTTCGGCCTCGACGCGCACGACGTTCTTCGCGGGCCGGTCGCCGTCTGGTACCTGGATCGCCTCGTGATGAGTCCACGGCACCAGCGATGTGACGTCGTGGCCCGTATGTCGCCGTACGGCGATCGATCGGTCGGGCCGGACCACGAACGCCGTGAACTGGCGCCCCTCGGTGCCGAGGTCGGCGCCGCCGATGAACAGTCCGAATTCGGCATCCACGGAATTGGGAAACAGGAAGATCTCGCTTTCGATAGCAAACCGACCGTCAGCCCGGTTCGCCGGATGGAACAGCGTCATGCCCGGGCCGGTGGTGATGTGGTAGCCCGGCGGCATCATCACGAAGCGGAACTCGCTGTCGGGTGGTGCGCCGGTGAACTGCGAGTTCACCAGTCGGGCGGGCCGGTCGGGGATCCACTGCCAGTCCGGCGGAGGCACCAGGTTCTGGGCCGCGAGCGGCCCGGCGACCGTAGCCGCCACCACCATGCTGATGGTCACGCTGCGCAACATCGGTTCACGTCTCCTGGTCGGGTGTCCGGTCGGTGAGGCCGGCCGGTGCCAGCGCCCCCACGCCTCGGGCCTGCCCCGTTACCACGCGACGGTGGTAGTCGAGTTGTCCGAGGTGGTATCCGCAATGCGCGGTCAGATGCAGGAGAAACTGCCCGGTCGCCAGCCGCACTCCGCCGACCGGATCGGGAAATTGGGTGGTCAGCGCGGCGGGATCGAGGTTCGCCAGCGCCCCATCGACCTCGGTCATCGCAGCTGCGATGCGCGTCCGCAACTCGTCGCGCGACAGATCGCGTGCCGAGAACTCCTCGTCGCGGTCGCGCACGTAGTCCGCGCCGCCGAGTCGGGCGCCGATGAAGTGACGCAGATTGCCCACGAGATGGAGGGTGAGTGTGCCGGCCGAGTTCTCGATTCCCGGCGGGCAGTGCCATACGGACGCGTCGTCGGGGTAGGCATCCAGCTCGTCGCGGAGCGTGCGCAGTTCGCGCAGCAGCACGCGCCGCAGGGCGTCCGGGTTCATGGTCAGCTGTCTCCGATCGATTTCACATAAGCGACGAATGCGGCACCGAGCGGTGCCGCGGCCAGTCCCGCGTACGAGCCGAGGCGCAGACCAACCAGCCAGGCCGTCTGGGGACTCGCCACGCCGGCGAGCCGAATCACTTCGACCTGTGCGTTGACGGCGAGCAGGTCACGCCATCCGAGCCCGACGAAGGCGCTGAGACCGGGGTATACGATGCGCAGCCCACCTGCGTCGGTGTGCCCGACCAGGACCGCGGGGGCGACGTCGACGCTCGTGTGGGCGCCGAGCCACTGGCGTAGCCGGGGCCGCACCCCGATCAGCACGCGGTCGTCGTCGTCGGCAATGAACGTCAAAGACGCGCCGATCGCACGGTGCGGATCCACGTGGTGCGCATAGCCCATGTCCCATATCATGTTCGCTGGCGGCCGGCGGTACCCGGTGGCCGGTCCAACGAGCACGGCAAACTCCGTAATCACGAATCCACGACAGCGGTCGCCGGGCGCCGGGTGAAAACACACCGTCTGGGGACGAGCCTGCGCCGGTGCGCGGCCGGGCAGGAAACCGAGCAGGGCGATCGTCGCGATGATCGCCGGCCGACGTCTGGAGCACGCTCCCTCGGGGGACGTCCGATTCACACCGGAGAGCGCGGCGGACGGAAGGGGCTGTGCCCGCGTCAGCACGTGGTCTCCTCGAACAGGGCGACGATGGCCCCGGCGGGATCCTGAATCACGGCATAGCGGGCAGTCTTCCCGAGCGCCTGCGGTGCGGCGATCACCGAGCCGCCGCGGCGCTCGCATTCGGCGATGCTGTTTGTGAGGCTGTCCACCCGGACATAGACGAGCCACACCGGCGGCAGATCAGCGTTCACGCCCCGCGCGTGGCACACCCCCGCGACCGGTGTGCCGGCGGCATCGTGCATCACGTAGTCGGCGTATCCACTCATGTCCACGGGGCTCGGATCCCACCCTACCACCGCCGCGTAGAAATCGCGGATCTCAGGCGCGTCGGGAACGGTCAGGTCGGTCCAGCCGATGGCACCCACCGGTGTCGCACGCAGATCACTCATCAGGTTTTGCTCCTTCCGGACCGGCGCTCAGCTCAGGGAGTCGAGGGCAAGCGCCACGACATGATCATCGAACATGGTGCCCGCACCGCCGTGGCCGCCCGCAGCAAGGAGCGCTCCCGTGGTCCTCGTTCGCATGGTTCAATCCTTCCCGGGCGCCGCCGCCGCGAACTCCTGTCGCCACATGGTGATCGCATTCGCGTACCCTTCGCGGTAGGTCGGGTAGGTCGGTGTCCATTCCAGCACTTCGCGCGCGCGTCGATTACGCGCGCGGTACGACGCGGTGAGGATCTCGACCACTGGGCCCCCAAGGACCAGCCGCGCGAGCACTCGTGGCACGTGGTGCGGAGGTCGCGCCTTCAGCTGGCCCGCGAGGTAATCGACGATCGCGCCGACCGGCGCTGGCTCGTCATCACATACGTTGAGAGTGGTGCCGGCCACCGCCCCGGGCCGCTCAACGGTGCTGACCACCGCGGCCGCGGCATCGTCCACGTGAATCGGGTTCCAGCAGCTGCCGCCGCCGCCGATCACCATCGCGCGACCGGCCGCTGTCATCGCGAGTAGCCCTCGCGTGTGTGCACTGTCGGCGCTGTAGAAGGTGCCGAATCGGAGCACCGCTGTCGCAAGCCCGCGGTGGGCCGCCTCCCGTACGACGACCTCGGCATCGGCAGCCGAGCGGGCGAGCTTGGGCGGCCGTGCCGCGATCGGTGTATCCTCGTCCACCCACGCACCGCGGCGGTCGCCATAGACGTGCAGCAGCCCTTCCTGCACGTACAGGCGACATCCAGCGGCCAGGGCGGCGCTCGTCAGCGCGCGTGTGCCGTCACGGCGCAGGCGATCGTTGAGCGCCCAGTCGCGGGGGCGTGTGCGCGGCGCCGTCGGAATCGCCGTTGCCAGATGCAGCACGGCATCGGAGTCGCGGACCATGTGATGCAGGCGCTGCGCGTCGAAGAGATCACCGGCGCGAGGCTCGACGCCCCACGTTTCGAGCAGTGACGCATTGCGGTCAGATCGGCTGAGCCCAGCGACGCGGGCGCCCGCGCGTATCAGGCGGGCTGCGACTCGACGCCCCAGCACCCCCGTCGCACCGGCGATGAACACGCGCATCGATCGCTCCCTCCTCAGCCCCGCGGCGCGGGCGGGTACTCCAGCAGTCCGGTGTGGGCGATGAGCTTCCACTCACCGGCCACGGTCGTGTAGATCTTGCACGCGCGACCATGCCAGTGCTGCTCGGTGCCCGTTTCGCGATGGCGCCATAGGGTGTCCACGTCCACCACGGCGAACCCGCCGTCGCCCTCCTCCGTGGCCGCGATGTGGCGGATCACACGGTGATTGTGCACCAGGATGTGCGTGTCGAACAAATCCTGCCACAGGCGGCGCCAGCGCTCGCGGTCGAACCGACCGAGCACGAATACCCACCCGGCCGGATCGTGATCCAGGGGGCCGGGCGGCCACGGCCAGACCATGTCGGGATGGATGAGCGACAGCAGCAGCTCGACTTCCTGCGTGTCCCACGCGCGGGTCTCGCGGTGTACCAGCGCCTCGATGGCGGTGCGGGGATCCGCGGTCACGAGATCGGTCTCCGCGTGTGTCTAGAAGCTCAGGGTCACGCCCAGCTTCCACTCGCTGCGGGTGACCCGGCGATCTCGCGGCAGGTCGTTCGCCCCCCGCCCGAGGAGTACCAGGGTCTCGAGCGGCAGATCGGCGAGGTCGAGTCCGAGATTGTGCGAGTACGCGGTCCATTCGCCACGCAGGCTCATGTCAATGCCCTTCGGTGGTGGCGCGTAGCTCTTGATGGTGATGAGCTCGAGTCCACCGCCCGCGTGCCATGTCCACTTTGTGACCCAGCGCGTGTCGGGTGTCGGCAGCGGCTGCGCCCCGGTGCCCAGCCCCTCGAGCCGGTAGCGAGAAACGCCGTACCCGGCCTTGGGGTACAGCTGCAGATTGCCGGTGGTCAGGTTGTACCGGAGGCTGCCCGCGTATTCCCACAGGTTGACGTGACCATCGAGCGCGTAGGGTTGGTCGATGTTGTCGAACTGGATCCGCAGCCCGAGGGCGCTCCGCGAGTGGCGCAGCAGGTTCTCGCTGGCGAAGCGGTTCCCAAGGAAGAAGGTGAGCGTGCCATACGGGGCGATCGCGGCGTCCATGATCGTGCCCTCGGCGATCGCCTGCGATGTCGTATCACCGTTGGCGATGACGTACTCGAGAATGGAGCCCAACACTTCGTCGAACTGCGGGTCGTTGATGGCCAGGTCGAGAAAGTCGGTCGGGATCTTCATTCGCGAGACGCCCCCGCCGAAGCCCAGGAACCGCGCGGGCAAGCGGTCCTGGGGATAGAAGGTCGGGTCCTGGCGGCGCGTCACCGTGCTGGCCACGGCTGACGGGATGGGCCAGATGACATCAATGGGCGGCAGGACGGCGGCGAGCGCGATGACGTTGAAGAACCCCCAGGAATTGTGGAACCGGTCCTGCACGCCAAGGGGGAAGATGCGGGGAATCTTGTGCGGCGCATAGTCGCTGAACCCTGCCACTGCCCCGGTGCGGTTCCATCCGGTGCTGAAGGCAGGACCGAGAATCGCGAGGTTGCCAGTCTCCGCGTGCGCGACGATCCCCGCGAAGGGAGACACGCTGGCCGGGTACCCGAAACGGATGGGGAGCACCATCCAGGCCCACTGCTGGCGGACCGTCGCGTCGGATCGAACCAGCTCGATGATCCGCTCCCAGTCCGGAGCGAGCTGCAACGCCTCGGGGGCATTGAGCCACACGACCGCGCCTCGCTCCCACCGATTGAGCAGCGCCGTCTGCTTCTCGGGTGCCGCCGCGAAGAAGGCTCGGTGATCGAAGAAGGTGCGGATTTCTTCGGCGGCGCCACCAGGCCCGACGTCCTTGTACAGTCCACGGAACGGGAACGAGCCGTGCGAGTCGCGGTTCTTTCCCCCGGGCATCGCGAGGAGCTGATCGAATCCCTTGTTGTCCGCGCCGATGTGGACGACGGGATGGGTGTTGATCCGCTCCTCTGCGTCGTCCTGGTACGCGCGCCAGCGCACGCGCTCGAGCAGCCAGTTCTGTGAAGCGCGCTCCTTGGCCATCGCCTCCATCTCCGCGTGCCACTCGACGCGGGGCAGATACACGTTGGGCGAAGAGTAGTCGAGGGTGAAAACCTGGTGGTGGAAGTAGTACTCTACGCGCTTGATCACGAGCTGGGCATCGCCAGGCTCCCCGGTGAGCCCCGCCCCGCCCAGCACCCACCGCAGCTCCTCAGCGGTCAGCGGACGCCCCACGGCGTCCACCGGACTGACGGCGACGTTGATGTGCTCCCAGTCGCCCTTGTGGTTGTTGCCCCCGTCGTTCCACGGGTAGAAGAACCAGTACTGGAGAATCAGCTCGAAGCCGTGCTCGCCGCCGCTGGTGCGCGCCTCGTTGACGAACGGATGGACGAAGGACCTGAGCGCGCCGCGGTACTTGGATGGGAGCTGTCCCGACGTCTTGTCGGTGAATGTGGCGCGCCAGGAGGCCTCATCGTATCCGGGAAAGTCCAGATACACGACATCGAACAGCTCCTCCGCCGGATCGATCGCGCGGGCGCGCGCCAACGCGCTGGTCGGCGTATCGGGGTCATACAGCGCGAGCAGCTGGCGCAGCTGACAGTCGTCCTTGGCGGATCGCGCCGCGAGCTCGGCCGCGGTGCACGGATCTGCGGCCGTGGCCCGCAGGTTGAGCGTTTCCTCGCGGACCAGCGTGCCACCCTCGGCGACGGTATTCCAGATGTCGATGTGGAGCGTCTCGATGTCCGGGCCGGACAGCTGTCGAAAGTCCATCGGAACGGCGGTCGAGTTCATCACCATGAACGGGGCGAAGCGCAGCGCGAGCCGCTGCAGCAGGGCGAAGCGACGGTCATCGATTCCGTCGCGCGGCGCGGTGTCCACGTACGTCGGATCAGCGGGGTCTCCGAAGAGCTGCAGGTCGGCGCTTGCCTGCGTCTGGCGCACCAGGCGGGGCACTTCGAGTGGCAGGTATCGGTAGTAGTCGGCCTTCGGCATGTCCTGCGCCGCCAGAATCTGCAGCGGCGCGAGCAGGGCGATGACCATGCCAAGAGCCGGCCGTGTCGGTTGGTGCATTCCAGGAGTCTCCAGTGCGCGTGACTCGGACGTGAGGGCGCTCACCGTGCCCTGCCAAGTCCATTCAGGCGGATCGTGGTGACAAAGGTGGCCGCAGAAAGCCGGCGCGGCTACTGCCGCGGACGGACGGCCCGCTGGCTGATGTGGTCATCGCGCCCTCACGCGCTGGCCGAATCGTGCATCGTGCGGTAGTGTTGCGAGCGGAACCGGGCCGGAGCTCACCATGGGCGGGCGCGTCGTCATTGGTACGCTGGTGTGGTTGGCGGCGGGAGCAGGATTCATGACCTGCGCGCAGGCCGGAGGAACGTCGATGGATCCCGATCCAGTGCCGCAATCAGGCTGGCGCGCGCTGTTCGATGGTCGCACCACGGCGGGCTGGCGGGGCTACCGGATGGACACGATGCCCGGCGGGTGGGAGGTAGTGGACGGGGCGCTGACGCGAACCGGCAACGGTGGGGACATCGTCACCACCGCCGTCTACGCCAACTTCGAGCTCGAGCTCGAATGGAAGGTCGCACCCGGCGGCAACAGCGGGATCATGTTCCGGGTCGTCGAGGACTCCGACGCCACCTACAAGAGTGGCCCCGAGATGCAGGTGCTCGACGACGCGGCGCACCGCGACGGCGCGTCCCGCCTCACCGCCGCGGGCGCCAACTACGGTCTGCATCCTGCTCCGGCGGGGATAGTCAGACCGGCCGGCGAGTGGAACGCCGTTCGCATCGTGGTGAACGGTGCCCACGTCGAGCATTGGCTCAACGGGGTCAAGGTGGTCGAGTACGAGCTGTGGTCGCCCGAGTGGGAGGCCAGGGTGGCGGCGTCGAAGTTCGCGCAGTGGCCGGGCTACGGACGGGCCCGCGCGGGGCACATCGCGCTGCAGGATCACGGCGACTGGGTCGCCTACCGCAACATCCGCATCCGGGTACTGCCGTGAGCCGGAGCGTCCCCCACGTCTCTTGCACGCAGTTGAGGGTCTCGCCTCGATGAGCGGAACGCGCGTCAAGCTCTCGACCATGATGTTCCTGCAGTATTTCATCTGGGGCGCGTGGTTCGTGACGATGGGCACCTACCTCAACCAGACGCTGCACTTCACCGGCCGACAGATCGGATACGCCTACGGCGCGACCGCGATCGCCGCGCTGGTGTCGCCGTTCTTCATGGGTGTGGTCGCCGACCGATTCTTCGCCTCCGAGCGGCTGTTGGCGGTCCTCCATCTCGTGGGCGCAGCGGCCATGTGGACGGTGTCCACGCGCACCGACTTCGCGACGTTCTATCCGGTGCTGATTCTCTACGCATTGTGCTACATGCCCACGTTGTCGCTCACGAACTCCGTCGCATTCCATCACGTCCCCGACCCGGCCAGGGATTTTCCTCCCATCCGCGTGCTCGGCACGATCGGCTGGATCGTCGCCGGGATTCTGATCGGCAAGGTGCTGCATGCCGACGCGCTGGCCACGCCAATGCGAGTCGCGGCGGTCGCGTCCGCTGTGATGGGAGTCTTTTCGCTCATGCTGCCGCACACGCCGCCGAAGGCGGCGGGCGCGCCGTTCTCGGTGCGGGACGCGATTGGTCTGGACGCGCTCCAGCTGCTGCGCGACCGGGCATTCACTGTTTTCGTGGTCGGGTCGTTCCTGTTGTGCATCCCGCTGCAGTTCTACTACGCGTTCACCAACGCGTTCCTGAACGAAATCGGCGTACCGGAGCCTGCGTTCATCCAGACCTACGGGCAGATGAGCGAGATCGTCTTCATGGTGCTGCTGCCGCTGTTCCTCGCGCGCTGGGGCATCAAGGCGATCATGCTGGGTGGGATGGCCGCCTGGGCCCTGCGTTACGTGTTCTTCGCATTCGGCGGACCCGACACCGGCGCCGACATGGCGCTGATCTATGGCGGGATTCTGCTGCACGGCGTCTGCTACGACTTCTTCTTCGTCAGCGGGCAGATCTTCACCGATCAGCAGGCAGGAGCGAAGATCCGCGCCGCCGCCCAGGGTTTTCTCAACTTCGTCACCAACGGCCTCGGCTATTTCATCGGCGCTGTCTTCGTGGCAGGGCGGGTGGTGGACGCATACGCGCTTCCCGGTGGCGGCCACGAATGGCGCAGTATTTGGCTGGTCCCCGCGTTGGGTGCCGCCGTGATCTTCGTGCTGTTCCTCGTGCTGTTCCGCCCCCGGCCTGTCCCCCAACCCGAGACCGCACCATGACTACGGGCCCCTCGCGCCGCGGATTCGTGCGACGAGTCGCCGCCGTCGGCGCCGCCTTCCATATCGTTCCCCGCCACGTGCTGGGCCGCGGTTTCCGGGCGCCCAGTGATACGCTCAGCGTCGCCTGCGTTGGCGTCGGGGGCATGGGCGCGAACGACGTGGACGGTGTCAGCGGCGAGAACGTCTACGCCCTGGTGGACGTGGACTGGCGGCAGGCGGAGCGGAGCTTCCGTCGCTACCCGAAGGCGAAGCGCTACCGCGACTTCCGCGAGATGCTCGACCGTGACGCAGGGAACATCGATGCGGTCACGGTCTCCACTCCGGATCACTGCCACGCCGCCGTCACCATGGCGGCGCTCAAGGCCGGCAAGCACGTGTACACCCAGAAACCGCTCTGCCGCACGCTCGGCGAAGTGCGCGCGGTGATGGCGGAGGCACGGCGCCGCCCGAAGCAGGCGACGCAGATGGGCAACCAGGGGCATGCGGGAGAGGGCATCCGTCTGATCCGTGAGTGGGTCGAGGGTGGCCTGATCGGACCCGTCCGGGAAGTGCACCTGTGGACCAACCGGCCGATCTGGCCGCAGGCGATCGAGCGACCCACCGAAGCCCACAACCCTCCGCCGACCCTCGCCTGGGATCTGTGGCTCGGCCCGGCCCCGCAGCGTCCCTACCATCCGGCGTATGCGCCGTTTCGCTGGCGCGGCTGGTGGGACTTCGGGACCGGCGCCCTGGGCGACATCGCCTGCCACTCGATGGACGCGGCGTTCTGGATCCTCGACCTGGGGCACCCGTCTCGCATCGAGGCCGAGTCCACGCCGCCGTTTCCCGAGACCGCGCCCGCGGCGTCGCGGATCGTCTACCACTTCGCCGCCAAGGGCAGCCGGCCCCCGGTCACGGTGGTGTGGCGCGACGGGTCGATCCTGCCGCCACGCCCGCCCGAGATCGGGCTGGACGACGAGTGGCCGACCCCCAGCGCGGAGGGGGGACAGCTCTGGGTCGGCGATGAAGGAAAGCTCGTCGCCGGGATGTACGGCCAGAGCCCCCGACTCCTCGATCCCGAGAAGGATGCCGCGGTGAAGGCGTCGCCGCTGCCGGTGGCCTACCCGCGCACCGACGGGGTCTACGCCGAGTGGCTCGCCGCGTGCAAGGACGGCGGGCAGCCGGGGTCGAACTTCGCCGGCAGCTCGGGACCGTTGACCGAGATGGTACTGCTCGGGAACCTGGCGGTGCGGGCGCAGCGCGCGATCGAACTGGACGGCGAGGGCCGCGTGACGACCGCCGGCATCCCGCCGGAGTGGATCATGCCGCAGTATCGGGCCGGGTGGAGCCTGTAGGAGACGTCAGGGGCGGTCAGGGGCGGTCAGGGACGGTCAGGGGCGGTCAGGGACGGTCAGGGACGGTCGTGATCTGCGATGGCTCCCGCCGGAGTGCGCGCGCCACCAGCCAGAGGCCGCCCACGGCAAGCACCAGGCCGATGGTGTCGAGCCACCAGGGATGAAACTCCACGCTGCCCGCCGGGACACCCGCGTACCCGGGAACCCGCGTCCCCGACCGCGCGACCACGATCGGCATCGCGTTGTTGAGGGCGTGACAGACGAGGCCGGGCACGAGCGATCCCGTCGCCGCACGCCACCACCCGAACAGCACACCCGCCGTCATCGCGCCGATGAACTGCCACGGGTTGAGGTGAAAGAACGCGAACAGTAGTGCCGACACGAGCACGGCGCGTCGTACCGTGAAGCGCTGGAAGAAGCCGTGCAGGAAGACACCACGGAACAGCGCTTCTTCGGTGACCGGTGCCGCAACCACGAGCAACGCGACCGATCCCCACAGTGATCGTCTGCCACCGGCGAGGTCGGCGAACATCCGCTCGACCCAGTCGGGCGGCGGCAGCACGGACCGCAGCAGGTTGTCGGCTTCCGACAATAGGATGCCGATCCCGAGGGTAGTGATCATCATCCACGCGAGAAGAGAAAGCGGAATCTCGCGCAGCGGCAGCACGTCGGCCGCTGGGGATCCGGCCCGCCGCACGCCGTAGGCGACGACGATGGCGAAGACGAGCAGCGTAGCGGCCGCCTGGGCCCCGGGGTGGCGGGGGTCGATGCCCGCGGTCTTCAGCGCGAGGAGCCCCAGCTGCGCGACGAGGCTGACGCCGAACGCCAGCAGCAGCAGCAGCACCGCTTGCCCGACCCCCGGATAGCGGGTCGGTGCCGGCGTCATGGCTTCCACGTGCCCCGGGCCACCGCGGGCACGAATGTGTCGATCCCGGGCGGGGGAAACTCGAGCGTGCGGCCCTCCTCGGCGCTCTGGTAGGCGGCCATCAAGACGCGCACCACCTCGACGCCGTCCGCGAAGGTGAGCAGCGGCGCCTCCTTGCCGAGGAACGCGCGGACGAAGTGACGGTCCTCGGCCTCGTAGCCGTACGCCACCGCTTCATCCGCGACCACCGGCATCAGTCCCACCTCGGCGTTCTGCTTCTCGACCAGGTCCTCACCCGTTTCGCCCCGTACCTCGCGGGAGAAGAACAGCTTCAGGCCCGTGTCCAGCGTGTTCCACGCGAGCGAGTACTCCGGGCCCAGCAGCTCCGCCGAGAGCCGGAGGCCCGCCCCGACGAAGCTCCACGAGGTCGTCGCCTCGCCCAGCACGGTGTGGCCGTCGTCGGTCTCGTACTCGATCACGACGCTGGCGAAGTCCTCAGCGGGACGCCGCGCGTAGTCCACATCACTGCCCATCGACTGCTGCAGCTTGCGCACGTACGCCGGGCGGGTCCACTTGAGGCTCGCGATGTGTCCGGTGACGCGCACTGGTTTCACGGTGGCGAGGGGCGCCCCCGGGCGGGTCAGCAGATGGCGAACCACCAGCGCCGAGTGGCACATCATGTCGTTTAGCACACCTCCGCCCTGCAGATCGCCCTGCCAGAACCACGGCATATGGGGTCCGCTGTGCTCTTCGGCCGCGCGTGCCAGATACGGCCGCCCCGTGAGTGCCGCGCCGCGAGCCCACAGGAGCGCGCGACCATGCGCGACCTGGGGTGCGAACACCTGATTCTCGAGGTACCCGTGCTGCACGCCGGCGTCGCGGACCAGCGTGGCCACGCGCTGTGCCTCGGCGACGTTGCGCGCCAGCGGTTTTTCGCAGGCGATTCCGAGCAGCGCGCCACGGCCCCGCGCGACGGTGTCGCAGATTTCCTCGACGTTCTCGATGCGGGCGAAGTTGGGGCCGGTGAGCCAGATCGCATCGATAGCCGGATCCGCGACCATGTCCGCGATCGACGGGAATGGGCGGCAGTCGCCCACATCCAGCTCGCGTGCCAGGGCCGCGGTCGCACCGGCGCGCTCGGTGCTGGGACTCCAGATCCCGCGGACGTCGGCGTCCCGCACGCCGCGCCAGGCCCGCAGGTGGAACTTGGCGTTGAATCCGCTGCCGATGAAGCCGACCCCGAGACGTCGAGAAGTGGTCATGGGGCGCAAAGATACGGGCCGCCGGGGGCACGCGGAACCTGACGCCGTGGTCGCCCTCGGCAGCTTCGGCTAGCTTTCCGCGTCCATCTGGTTGAACCTCGGAACAGGATGCGGATAATGGTCCGGATGCTGCCGTTCGTACTGGTCGTCGCACTCGGGGCGCAGGACGTCCCGGCACGGGCGCAGGAGCAGGCGTGGCCCCGCGAGATCCGGGCGGGAACCGCCTCGATCATCATCTATCAGCCACAGATCGATTCCCTCAAGGGGAACCAGTTGTTTGGTCGCGCCGCGTCGTCGGTGACGACCGAGTCCATGGCGGAGCCGGTGTTTGGGGCCTTCTGGTTCCAGGCCAACATGGACGTCGACCGCGATGCGGGCACCGCTGAGCTGGTCTACCTCAACGTGACGCGAGTGCGATTCCCCAATGCGACCGAAGAGCACCAGCGGACCTTCGCCTCTCTGGTGGAGCGAGAGGTGCCCAAGTGGGCGTTGACCGTTTCGCTCGATCGCCTGACCGCGAGCGTCGCCGCCTCCGAGCGTGAGCGCCGCAGCGCCGAGGGTCTGCAGCACGTTGCGCCGCGCATCCTCTTCGCCCGGGAACCCACCGTGCTGCTGCTGTACGACGGCGAACCGGTGCGCCGCCCCGTCCCCGGATCGCCATACCAACGGGTGGTGAACACGCCGTTCCTGGTCGCCTACGACTCGAGCGCCGCCACGTACTTTCTCTCGGGGGGCGCGTCACTCTGGTACTCAGCGCGCGACCCGCTTGGCCCGTGGAATCCCGGGGCAACGCCGCCGGCGGACCTGGCACAGCAGGTGCCCCCCGACACGGCGCTGGCCGCCACCTCGCCGTCCGGTCCCCCACCCAGGATTCTCGTCGCGACCGAGCCGACCGAGCTGGTGGTCACGACTGGCGCCCCGTCATACCAGACGCTCGCCGGCACGTCGCTGCTGTACGTCGACAACACCGAAAGCAACTGGTTCAAGGACAGCGAGACCCAGCGCGACTACCTGCTCCTCTCCGGTCGCTGGTTCACGCGCCAGAGGGCTGACGGTCCGTGGACCTTCGTGCGCGCGGACAGTCTGCCCGCCATCTTCGCGCGCATTCCGCCAGACTCACCCAGGGGCGACGTGCGGGCGTTTGTGGCTGGCACGGTCGAGGCCGAGGAAGCGCTGGCGGACGCCCAGATTCCCCAAACCGCCGCTATCGACCGCGCGGCTGCCACACTCACCGTCGCGTATGATGGCGATCCGCACTTCGAGGCGATTCCGGGGACTGACGTCAGCTACGCCGTCAACACGGCCACGCAGGTCCTCAGAATCGACGAGCGGTACTACGCGGTGGACAACGCCGTGTGGTTCGTGGCCCCGACACCCGCCGGTCCGTGGGCGGTCAGCGACTCGGTCCCTGCCGCCGTGAAGACGATCCCGCCCTCGAGTCCCGTCTACAACGTGCAGTACGTGGAAGTGTACCAGTCCACGCCGCAGGTGGTGTACGTCGGGTACACGCCCGGCTATATCGGTGCTTATCCGTACGGCGGCTGTATGGTATACGGCACCGGCTGGTACTACCCGCCGTACTACGGGCCCATCTACTACTATCCGCGCCCGGTCACATACGGATTTCACGTCGCCTACAACCCATGGACCGGGTGGGGGTTCGGAATGACGTGGAGCAACGGCTTCGTCAGCGTCGGCATCGGATTTGGCGGCGGCTACCCGGGGTACCGGCCGCCGTACGGCGGGTGGTACGGCCGCGGGGGCTACCGGCCGGTGACCTGCGTGAACTGCACGATCAACGTGGGGGGCGGCCGCGGCGGAGCGGGAACTCGGCCGTCGGCAGGCCAGCGGCCGTCAAACAGCGTGTACAACCGTCCCGAAACGCGCGATCGCAACGCCTCCCGCGACGTGGCCAGTCGGAACCGGCCGCAGGCCGCGCCGGCCGCGCGCGGGCCCAACAACGTGCTGGCCGACCGGGAAGGCAACGTGTACCGGAATCAGGGGGGTGAGTGGCAACGGCGTCAGGGCGGGTCGTGGCAGCCCGATCGCTCGGCGCCCACGACGCGCCCCACTCCGTCGAGCCGGCCCGGAACCGGGGCGAGCAGCGTGCAACGTGACTGGCAGGGCCGGCAGCGGGGGGCCACGCGGGATGCGGCGCGGCCGGCACCGCGGGGCGGGGGGGGGCGGCGCCGCTAGGGAGGGCTGTCGCTGCCCGCCGGCGTCAGCTGGCGCCCGCGGCCTGTCTCATTCGTACCGGACGCCGAGCTTCGCCAGCGCGGCGGGCGGACAGCCATTCCACTCCGTGACGAACGCGTTGCCCTGATACTGCAGGTCCTCGACCCCCATCTTGCTCGACCAGAAGCCGGAGGCGGTGAGGTCGCGGAAGCGGTTGAAAAAAGCGACGCCATGGGTCAGGTCCGGTGCCGCCTTGGCCGGCCACGCGATGCTGTCCAATACGGCGGCGCGCTCGGTGTCGCTGCACTCGACCAGCGTCTTTCCGAAACGCTTGCGGCACTCGATATCGATCCAGGCGAGACCGCCTCGGATCGCGGTGCGCTGCTGATCGGACCCGTCTGTCATCAGGAAGTCCATGAACTCGGGGACGCCGGCGTCGGTGGCGCTCCCCGATCGCTCGTCCCTGGGGATGATCAGGTCCACCAGGACGCGGACCGTCTCCCATTCGTGGGCCGTAAAAAACGTCGGCGAGTAACCCCGGACGCCCGCGCGACGGCGGGCCTCACGCGAGAAGCCCAGCGCCCGCCCGGCCTCCGCGGGGGTCCAGTCGAGTGCGATGAGGGCGCCAGCCATGGCCCCGACCGCCTCGCGACGCCCGATTGCGGGATGCGGAAGGCGGATCGCGGAATCGTCCCCGGGGGCGTCGGTCGGCGGTTCTCGACCAACGTCGCCATTCCGCGTTCCGCGTTCACCGTTCCGCATTGTCACAACTCCCCCCTTCGTCGCAGCTCCACGATCCGGTCCGCGGTCCGCCATGCGAGGGCGAGGATGGTCCATGTCGGATTCTTGTCGGCCTGCGTGACGAATGGGCCGCCGTCGGCCACGAACAGATTCTCCACGTCGTGCGCCTGACACCAGGGGTTCACCGCGGAGACCCCGGGGTCGGCGCCCATGCGGACGCCG
>QKHC01000073.1 GCA_003251175.1 Gemmatimonadota bacterium | reverse complement strand
AGGGCGAGGATGGTCCATGTCGGATTCTTGTCGGCCTGCGTGACGAATGGGCCGCCGTCGGCCACGAACAGATTCTCCACGTCGTGCGCCTGACACCAGGGGTTCACCGCGGAGACCCCGGGGTCGGCGCCCATGCGGACGCCGCCGAGCTCGTGGATGATCGAGCCGCCGCTGGCGATGCCGTAGCCGCGCTCCGGACCCGGCATGGGGTCGAACACCTGTCCCCCCATTTCCGCGATCAGCGCGCGGAAGGTCTCCTGCATGTGCTTCACCTGGCGGTGCTCGTGGTCGCTCCACTGCCAGTGGAAGCGCAGCACGGGGATCCCCCAGCGGTCCACGACATCGGGGTCGATCTCGCAGTACGAGTCGTTGTTGGGGATCATTTCACCGCGGCCGGAGAAGCCGATGGTCGTGCCGTAGAGGTGCCGATACTGGTCCTTGAGGGCGGCGCCGTAGCCGCCGCCGGCCGGGTAGCGGTGGACGCCACCCATGAAGCCCGCTCCCGGCATCCCGCGCCCGCCCCACACCTCGATGTGATAGCCGCGCGGGAAATCGAGCGACCGGTTGTCGAGCCACCACGGCATGTACAGGTGCATGCCCCCGACGCCATCCTCGTTGTGGGGCACCTGATCCATCAGCGCCGGGATGAATCCCGCGACATCGGTCCCCGTCGTGTCGGTGATGTAGCGGCCCACGACACCGCTCGAGTTGGCGAGCCCCTGAGGGAAGCGCGGCGAGGTGGAGTTCAGCAGCAGCCGGGCCGATTCGAGGGCGCTCGCCGCGAGCACAACCACGCGGGCCCGGACGTGACGGTCGTCACCCGACATCTTGTCGACGTAGGTGACTCCGGTGGCGCGCCCGGCGCGGTCGGTCGTCACCTCCCGGGCCATGGCGTTGGTCAGGAGAGTCAGCCTACCCGTCTCCAGCGCCGGCGTTATCAGCACGTTGGTCGACGAGAAGTTGGCGTTCGTGGCACAGCCGCGGTAGCACTGACCGCAGTAGTGGCACGCCGCGCGGCCGTGGTGCTCGCGGGTGAGGATCGAGAGGCGTGACGGGATACAGGTGATCGCGAGCCGGTCCGCGGCCCGCTTCACGAGCAGCTCGTAGCAGCGCGGCCGGGGTGGTGGTAGGAAGATACCGTCCGGCTCGTTGGGGAGGTTCTCCCGGCTGCCGAAGACCCCGATGAGGCGGTCCACCCGGTCGTAGTAGGGCTTCAGGTCGGCGTAGGCGATGGGCCAGTCGTCACCCAGTCCGTCGAGGCTGCGCCGCCGGAAGTCATCGGGTCCGAAGCGGAGCGAGATGCGCCCCCAGTGGTTGGTGCGGCCGCCAACCATGCGCGCGCGCCACCAGTCGAACCGCGTGCCCGGTGCCCGCGTGTAGGGCTCGCCGTCGATCGACCAGCCGCCGATGCAGGCGTCGAACTCGCCGAAGGGGCGCTCGCGGGTGCCGCCGCCACGACGTGGCGAGTCGTAGTTCCACGTGAACATCGCCGAGTCGGTGGCGTTGTCCCATGGCCCGCCTGCCTCGAGGAGCACGACGTCAGCGCCGGCCTGGGTGAGCGCGTAGGCCGCCATCCCTCCGCCGGCGCCGGACCCGACGATGCACACATCGTGGACCTTCTGCTGGGGGAAGATCCGCATCGCGGCAGAAGCTACCGCGCAGGCACGCGGTTCGCGAGAGTCGCGACCCGCTGTCGGGCCGGTCCCGTGCTCCGCATCAGTCCGCTGCCATCGTGTAGCACCACGCCTCGCCTTCCAGAACCACGGAGCCATCGTCGCGCGTGACGCGCACCTCGAGCTGCGTCACGGGCTTGGTCGCGTGAACGCGAACCACCTGGCCGACGGCCGTGATGGTGTCCCCAATGAATACCGGCGCCGTGAACTTCCAGTTCTGGCTCAGGAACACCGTCCCCGGACCCGGCAGGTCCATGGCCACGAGCGCGTGCAGTAGGCCGGTGGTGAGCCCACCCTGGACGACCAGGCGTCCGAACTTGCTCCGGGCCGCGAACTCCGCGTCGAAATGGAGCGGGTTGCGGTCACCGGTGATGTCCGCGTATTGCTCGACCTGCTCGGCGGTCACCTTCATCGAGCGCGCTGCCCGCTGTCCCACCTGCGGCATGGCCATCACTGCCTCCGAAGGTCTGTGGTCTCATCGAGCAGCTGCTGTCGCGCCGACCGGAGCGCCCGCCGCTCCTCCGGGCTCACCGTCGGCGGCTTCAGGTCCAACGACCCGATCACGTCGGTGAGAATGTCCGCGACGATCGCCCGTGCCAGCCACTTGTGGTCGGCCGGAATGACGTACCACGGCGCCCACGCGGTGCCGGTGGCGGCGATCATCTGCTCGAATGCGTCCATGTATGCGTCCCAGTGTGCGCGCTCCGCCACATCCCCGGCCGAGAACTTCCACTGCTTTGCAGGGTCGTCGATCCGCGCGAGGAAGCGGCGGCGCTGCTCGTCGCGCGAGACGTGCAGGAAGAACTTCACCACCATCGTGCCGTTGCGGACCAGGTGGCGCTCGAGCGCGTTGATCGACTGGTACCGCTGTGACCAGAACTTCCCGCCCCGCTTTCCTGGCGGGAGCTTCTGTCGGGCGAGGAGCTCGGGGTGGACGCGCACGACCAGGACTTCCTCGTAGTAGGACCGGTTGAAAATCCCGATCCGTCCGCGCTCGGGCAGCGCCCTGACGCAGCGCCACAGGAAATCGTGGTCCAGCTCCTCGGCCGACGGCGCTTTGAAGCTGACCACCTGGCAGCCCTGCGGGTTCACGCCTGACATCACGTGCTTGATGATGCCATCCTTGCCAGCCGCATCCATGGCCTGGAGGATGACCAGCAGCGAGTGCACATCGTTGGCCCACAGCAGCTCCTGGGCTTCGGCCAGCTCCTCGAGGGCACGCGCGACGTACGACTTGGCGCGCGCCTTCAGCTCGTCATCACCGAGGTCGCGCAGATGCTTGGGTCCCGGCCACGCCGGATCGTGCCGTCGCAGCCGGAACTTCCCACCGCCGGACACGCGGAACCGAGCCAGAGTTTTCTTCGTGAACATGCGACGCTCCTCGATGCGCCCGAGCTACAGCAGCTGCCTTGCGATCACCGCCAGCGCCGATGCGGCGGAAACGACCAGAACGGCCGTCCGCAGGCCGCCCCGGTCCAGCCACCGAACCGTGCGCTGGGACACTACGAACCCGACCAGGGCGCCGGGCAGCAGCGCGCCCGCGAGCGCGATCTCGGCGAGGCCGAACCGCCCGACGATCGCGAGGCCGGAGAGAGAGATCGTCACCCCCGCCACGAAGTAGGCCGACAACGTGCCTCGGATACGCGGGCCCGACTCCCGCTGGTAGACCAGGGCCATCGGCGGGCCGCCGATGGCGGCGATTGTGGCCATGAACCCGGATAACGCACCTGCACCCATCAGCACGCGCGGTGCCGGAGGAAAGTGCCATCCCGAGACACTCAGGCCGACACCAAGCAGGACCAAGGCGGCGAACGCCGCACCGAGTCGGTCCCCGCGAACGACGGTGAGGAGGACCAGCGCGGGTACCGTGCCGAGCAGGCGACCGGTCAGGGCCCACTTGAGGTCACCGGCGACGATGCCATGGCGATCGCGGCGGGTGAGCAGGATCGTCAGCACGCCCGAGGTCAGCAGCAGGGGCGCGGGGACGAGGCGCGGGTCAATGAGCAGCAGCAGCGGAGCCGCGAACAGACCCAGCCCGAACCCGATCGATCCCTGCAGCGCCGCTCCCCCGGCCACCACGGCGCTCGCCACTACCACCTCAAGCGCCGACACGAGGCGCCGGCGCGGCGGGGGATGGAGGGCGCGACCGGCAGCTCACGGTCGGTGGAACAGCCACGCCGGCGACAGGCGTTGCGACGGGTCGCTATCCACGGCGACGCGGACGGCCAGCGCCGCACCACCCGTCGCCTGGAAGTAGCGGACGACGATCGGGTGGTAGCCGGCCGCCAGCGCGATCTGTCCCGATCGATCCTGCTCGCCGTGGTAGCCGTCGAAATCGATGACGACGGTATCGCCGATCGCCAGTGTGCTGCCGTCGTCGCTCGTCAGCGTGAAAGTGTAGATCCCGCTCCGCGGCACGTGTAGATGACCTGCATACGTCCAGCCGAACCACTCGGGTCGTTCGGTCCCGGCCAGGGCGACGGTGGACACGACGGTGTCCCGGGCGGCGGTCGCGGAGTCGAGCGCTGCAACGCTGTGGACGCGACCGGCGAACTCCGCGTATCGGGCGAGCAGACCAGGCCTCAGGTCCGCGGTGTCCGCGGCCGCTGGCCGCAGGCGGCCGCGCCGGAACGTGGCGGCCTGCGCAGGGCTGGCCCGCCCATCGGGCAGCACTGCCCGGGCGGTGACGCGGACCCCGGCGGCGGTGACCGGAAGCCGCACCGGCCGCCAGTAGCGGCGCGCGTCCGCGCCTGGCGCAGAGTCGTCGATACTGTACTGGATGACGGCATCCGGCCGGATGGTCTGGAGCTCGAGGATGACATGATCGGCGAGCGTGAGCCGATCGACCTCGAGTCCCTCGACGGGGGGTACGCGGTAGCGCACGCCGGCGTGATCCAGCGCCCGCAGTGCGCCGGCCAACCGGGCCCGGAACGACTGCCAGTTGCGGGCACCCCGCGGCGACCAGACGACCTCCGCCAGCGCGAGCATTCGTGGCACGGCCATGTACTCGACCTGCGCCGGCGTGGCCAGGTACTCGGTCCAGAGGTTCGCCTGCGCGCCGAGGACGTGGCGCGCCTCGGCTGCGGTGAGGGTGTCGGGCAGCGGCTCGTACGCGTACACCTTTTCCAGCGGCGTGTACCCGCCGATCGCGAGTGGCTCGAACGCGGGATCGCCCTGGTAATGATCAAAATAGAGGTGACTGCCGGGCGACATGATCGCGTCGTGCCCGAGCCGCGCCGCGGTGACGCCGCCCGCGGTGCCCCGCCAGGACATCACCGTTGCCTCCGGCGCCAGGCCACCCTCGAGGATTTCGTCCCAGCCGATCAGTCGGCGCCCGTGCGCCGCGAGCAGGCCTTCGATGCGGCGGATGAACCAGCTCTGCAGCTCGGCCTGGTCCCGCAGGTGCTCGCGCTGCATCAACTCGAGCACCTCGCTGCTTCGTTCCCAGCGCGTCTTGGGCACCTCGTCCCCGCCGATGTGGACGTAGGGCCCGGGGAACAGCTCCACGACCTCGGTCAACACTCCCTCGAGGAAGGCGAAGGTCCGCTCGGTGGGGCAGAGCACATCCTCATCCACTCCCCAGGTGGTGCGCACGGTGAACGGTCCCGGCGTACAGGCGAGCTCGGGGTACGCGGCCAACGCGGCCTTGGCGTGCCCGGGCATTTCGATTTCCGGAATGATGGTCACGTGGCGCCGGCGCGCGTAGGCGACCACGTGACGGATGTCGTCCTGGCTGTAGAACCCGCCGTGGGGAACGCCGTCTCCCACGTAGGGGTCGAAGTGCTTCTCGACCATCGTTTCCCGCCGCCACGCGCCGACGGCGGTGAGCCGCGGGTATCGCCGGATCTCGATGCGCCACCCCTGATCGTCGGTGAGGTGCCAGTGGAACGTGTTCAGCTTGTAGCGCGCGAGCAGGTCGATGTAGCGCTCAATGAACGACACCGGAAAGAAATGGCGGCTCACGTCGAGGTGCATGCCGCGGTACGCGAATCGGGGCCGGTCGCGGATATCCACGCCCGGAATGCGGCGCCGCCCATCGGGACCCGCGACCGCGATCAGCTGGCGCAGCGTCTGTACGCCGTAGAACAATCCCGCCGGCGCGTGGGCCGTGATCGTGACGCCCGTAGCTCGTACGGTGAGCCGGTAGCTCTCATCCGAGCTGTCGGTCGCCATTGAATCGAGGTCGAGGTGGATGCCTCCCGCGGAGCGTGCGGCGACGGGCGTGGTCGAGATGGCGGCCGTGCGGCCGACGGCCTCTCGCACGGCATCGGCGGCGAACACCGCCACGTCCCGCAGCGCGGCGTCGTCCGGGCGCGACAGCGTGACGATCGTGTGACGGGTGAGGGTGAACCCGTCGCCCGAGCGCTCGACCAGCGCCGGCCGGGGGATCAGGGCGAGCTCCGGCGCCTGCGACGCGACGCGGCCGCTCAGCAGGCCCGGCAGCAGTGCGAGCGCGAGCCGGGCCCGGCGCGGCACGTCAGCGCCGTCGGGCGTTCGCGTACGCGGCCGATTTCGCCGAGTCCAGCGCGATGGCGTACATCAGCGAATCGAATCCCTGCGCGCTGAGCCCGTGGGCACTGAGAATCGAGTCGACGGCGTACGGCGCGGTGGCGATCGCGTCAGCAACCGTCACCGCCTGGCGCACGTCGTCGGGCAGGTCCGCCGATGGCGTCCGGTCTGCTGGCCGCTGCTCTTCCCGGGTTCCCGTCCCGCCGCAGGCGAGCAAGAGAAGCGCGGCGACGGCCGCGAGCGGGGTCCTGGTCATGGCTTCTTCTTCCCGCCCTTGGGTGCGGCGCCCTGCCCGGCCTGCTCCGGCTTGCCGATGCCACGCCGCTGGTGCTCCGTCCGGATCGCCGCTGCCAGCTCGCGGCCGCGCAGACCCCGCGCCAGCTGGGCCTGCACGACGGACCCGAAGTTCTCCTTGGGAGAGCCGGCCTTCACCGCTTCCACCTCCAGGCGCAATACCGACTCGGCGTCGTCGGCAGGGACCCCGCCGTGCCGCAGGCTGTCCAGGAGGCTCTGAATCGCGCCCTCCTTGACCCCGATGTCTCTCGCTTCAGCGACGATCTCGGGCAGCGCGGTGGCCGACACGGCCTTCTGCTTGGGAGTCTTGGGCAGCTCCTGCGCGGCTGCCGAGGCGGCTGCGGCGAGCAGCGCCATGGTGCAGAGTCGGGCGGATTTGCACAGCTGCATGGGATGCCTTCCTCGTGTGTACGCCCCATAAGGAATGTCGGCGAGTCGGGCGCGTCAACGGCCGACCGGGTGGTGCCGGCGGCGCGGGCTCACACGGTGCAGGTGGTGACCGCTTCGCGCAGGGACGTGAGCGGATCGCGCGTGGGCACGAACTCGTGCGCCACGAATCCGCCGAAGCCGAGGTCGGCGATGGCACGCGCAATGGCGCCGTAGTTGAGCTCCTGCGAGTCGTCGAGCTCGTGGCGGCCCGGCACCCCACCGGTATGAAAATGCCCGATATCGGCGATGTGACGCCGGATCGTGCGGATCACGTCACCTTCCATGATCTGCATGTGATAGATGTCGTACAGCAGCTTCACGCGCGGCGATCCGACTCCCCGGATGACTTCGACGCCGAACGCGGTGTGGTCTCCCTGGTAGTCCGGATGGTTCACCGCGCTGTTCAGGAGCTCGACGCAGATCGTCACCGCGTGCTGCTCGGCGAGTGGCGCAATCCGGCTCAGGCCGGCGATGCAGCTGGCGATGGCGTCCGCGTCACTCCGACCCTGCCGATTGCCGAACATGGCGATCACGCTGGGCACGCCGGCCGCGGCGGCCGATGGGATCGTCGCCTCCAATTCCCGCAGCAGCATCGGGTGGTTCGCGGGATCGTTGAATCCGGTGGCGATGAAATCGCGTCGGTCGGTGGGATAGCCCATCGAGACGACGAGGCCGTGCTCGGTCACGATCGGCCAGTCGGCGGGTCCCAGCAGATCGATGCCGGCGAGCCCCATGTCGCGGCAGGCACGACAGAAGTCGCGGAGCGGGATCTGCGCGAACGGCCAGCGCGAGACGGACTGCTTGAGCCGCCCGGCCGCGCCCGGCGGGCGTCGTGGGGCCCAGGCTTCAGCTCGGGAGCCGACAACGGCGGCCGTCACGACGGTCAGCGCCTGACGCCGGTCCATCAGAACTCCAGTTGCGCCAGGTACGCGTACCCGTCGCGGCAGAACGCGAACGGATCCGCGGGCTCGTCGTGCTCGACGAACCAGTGTCGTATGCCTGCCTGATCAGACCGCGCGAAGATCCGCGCGAAGTCGATGGTGCCTCGCCCCAGCCGCACCATGCGGTGTTCGGGCGGGCCGGCCGAGTCCTTCACGTGCACCAGCTCGAACCGGCCGGGATGACGCGCAAAGTACGCCAGCGGGTCCTGCCCGCCTTTGGTGATCCAGTAGAGGTCCATCTCCATCGCCACCAGCGCCGGATCGGCTTCCGCGAGCAGGATGTCGTAGGGGATCGTGCCATCGAGGGGCGCGAACTCGTAGTCATGATTGTGATACCCGAATCGCAGTCCCGCCGTGCGCGCCCGCTCGCCCGCCCGGTTGAACCGCTCCGCGACGCGCTGCCACCCGGATGCATCCTGCCGCTCCGCGTCCGGAATCCAGGCCACCAGCACGTAGCGATGCCCGATCGTCGTGGCGGCATCGAGCACGTCGTCCCAACCGTCACTCAGCAGCGTGTAGTCGACGTGCGTGGCCGGGGCGTCCAGCGCTGTGGCGGCCAGCGCGGCGCGGACGGCGGTGGGAGCGTGGCCGAAGTAGTCGTGGAACTCGACTTCGCGGTATCCGATCGCCGCCACCCGCGCCAGCGTGCCCTCGAAATCCCGCGCCATGTCGTGTCGCACCGTGTAGAGCTGCAGGCCGATGCGGTCGAGGCGACGGCGCGGGGCGGACGCGCAACGCGGCAGTGTGGCGCCGATGGTGGCGCCGGCCGAAACGTGCAGGAAGTGACGCCGGTTCACAGCGAAGTGCCTCCCGGGTGGTGGCGACGCCATCCACGGAGCCCCGGAGGCGGTCGCGCCGGCCACGTCTGACCACAAGCTGACGCGGGGCTCCGGCTCCGCAAGGGGCTCAGACGCCCGCGATGGCCTCGATGGGATCGAGCTTGGCAGCACGTCGCGCCGGGTACCAGCCGAACACCAGGCCGACGATCACCGCGAAGACGATCGCGAGCGCGACTCCCGGAGGATGGATCGCGATCGCGAAGCTGCGACCGAACTGCCGGCTGATGAACTCGGTAATGAGAATCAGCCCCGCGCCGCCCCCAATGCCCACGACGGCGCCCAGGAACGCCAGCGTCAGCGACTCCGCCAGAAACAACCGGCGGATGGCGCCGTCGTCGGCTCCCAGAGCTTTGCGGATGCCGATCTCGCGCACGCGCTCCCGCACCGAGATCAGCAGCACCGAGAACAACCCGATGCCGCCGACGACGAGCGTGACACCGGCGATGGCATACATCACGACATTCCATCCGGCGAGGATGCCGTCCGCCATCGCGAGATCTTCCTGCACGTCAGCCGCCTCGTTCTCGATCTCGAAGTCCTCCGCACCGCCGTGGCGCTGCCGCACGAGCATCGTGCCGGCCTGCAGGACGCGACCGAATTCCGTGGCGGTGTCGGCGGTGACCAGGACGCCGCTCAGGCGGCCCTGGCCGTCACGATAGCGCGTGAGATAGGTATAGGGGACGTAGATGCGTCGGGCGGCGAAATCGAAATCGATCGGCGCGATCTCGAAGCTGGGCGGTGCCACGGTTCCGACCACGAGGAATCGCACACCGTCGATCGTGATGGTGCGGCCGACGGGATCGGCCGCCCCGAACAGATCGGACTGCAGCAACGTCCCCACGACGGCCACTCGGGAGACCCGCATCACGTCGAGGGCGCGGAGGCTGCGGCCGGCGGCAATCGGGAACTGCCGCACCTCCAGATAGCCCGCGTCGACGCCCTCCACCCGTGCGAGCCGCTGCCCCGCCGGCGCCGACACCACCATCTCGGTGCCCGGATTGCGTCCGTGCACAGAGGAGACACCGGGCATATGCCGCAGGGCCTCGAGGTCGGCGAGCCGCAGGCCGGGATGGCGGAGATCCACGGCCCGCTGCGCGTCGCTGCGGGGCCCCCGGTCCCACACCACGTAACTCCGCGGGAAGCCGATCGATTCCAGGTCGCGGTAGGCCATTTCCTTCATCGCCCGGGCGAGCGACGTCATCGAGACCAGGGACGCCGCGCCAAACACGATGCCGGACAACGTCAGGACCGACCGCAGGGGGTGGGCGCGCACTTCGCGCAGGGCGTCCTCGACCAGTTCCCATCCTGCAGCGAGGCGTGGGAAGCGCTCAGCCATAGCGCAGTGCCTCCACCGGCGAGAGGCGGGCGGCGCGCAGTGCGGGGTAGATGCCGGCGAGGAGTCCCACCACCGCGGCGGTGACGATGGCCGAGCCGGCGATCACGGGGGTGACCACCGCCGGCATCTGCATGAAGTGCGCGACGGTCCCCGTGAGGGCGGTGCCCAGCGCCAGGCCCAGGACGCCGCCCAGGATCGTCACGACCACCACCTCGGCCAGCACGTGGGTGAAGATCCCGCCGGCGGTCGCGCCCAGCGCCATGCGAGTCCCGAACTCGCGGACGCGCTCGACCACCGAGGCGAGCATGATGTTGGCGATCACGATCCCGCCGGTGAACAGCGAGACCACCCCGACCACGAGAAAGATGAAGTTGAACAGCAGAAAGAACTGCTGGTCCTCGCTGCCGCGCTGGCCCGATGCGCGGATGTCGAAATCCTCAACCCCGTGCCGCGCAAACAGCAGGCTGGTCACCTCGGTTTCCGCCGCCGCCGCCCCGTGCTCCGGACGGGCCTTGAGCGTGAGAAACGAGAGTCGGTCGTCCGGGCTGAACAGCGTCTGGGCGGTGGTGATGGGGATGTACGCCCGTCGGTTGCGGTACGCGAGCGCGTTCCCGCTCCAGGCTGCGAAGTAGAACTCCTCGCGCTCCATGACGCCCACCACCCGGAAGCTGCGGTCACCGATGCTCACGAGCTGGTGCAGCGCCCGCGGTGCGGTACCGAACAGCGAGTCGGCGTACGCCCAGCCCAGCACCGTCACCCGCGCGCGCTGCCGCAGGTCGAGGTCACTGAGATAGCGCCCCACCAGCGGTCGGATGTCATTGATGAACGCGTAGTCCGGGACCGTGCCGATCACCTGGCCCTCGAAGCTGACATCGGCGACACGGTAGGCGAGGTTGCGGGCCCACCCGGGGCTGACCGCGAGCAGCGAGCGGGCGCGCGCTTTGAGAAAGGCCGCGTCGCGATAGGTGAGGCGCTTCGAGGCCAGCTCGCGCGCGGTGGGCCGCAGGGCCTCATCGCGGTCCGACACGATGATCGTCCCCACGCCGCCCACTTCCTCGATGAACTGCTGCGTCAACTCGCCCTGACCGCCGAACAGCGCCAGCACCGTCACGATGCTCCCGGTGCCGAGAATCAGGCCGAGCAGCGACAGCAGGGTCTGTCCGAGGTGGCGGCGCACCTCCTCGAGTCCGGCGAGCACGGACTCGTAGATGGTCACGCGACGACGCGCCCGTCCGCGATGTGGATGGTGCGCTGCGCGCGTGCCGCCACATCGGCATCATGGGTGACCATCACAATGGTATGTCCGTCGCGGTGCAGCTCCTCGATCGTCGCCAGGACCTCGGCGCCGGCGTGCGAATCGAGGTTTCCCGTCGGCTCGTCCGCCATGAGGATCGCCGGTGAGCCGACGAGCGCTCGGGCGATGGCCACGCGCTGCCGCTCGCCGCCCGAAAGCTCGTCGGGGCGGTGGCCGATGCGGTGGCTCAGGCCGAGGCGCTCGAGCAGTGCCCGTGCCCGCTCTCGGCGCTCGCTCCGCGGCACGCCACCCCGGTACTTGAGCGGGAGCGCGACGTTCTCTTCCACGTTGAGCCGCGGCATCAGATTGAATGTCTGGAAGACGAAGCCAACCTTGCGGTTGCGCACCTGGGCCAAGCGCTTGCCGGCGAAACGACTCACGTCCTCGCCGTCGAGGTGGTAGCTGCCAGCCGTGGCCGTGTCGAGACAACCGAGGATGTGCATCAGCGTGGACTTCCCCGAGCCGGACGGGCCGACGATCGCGACGAACTCTCCGGCATCCACCGTGGTGTCGACGCCTCGCAGCGCTGGGACGTCGACCTGACCCAACCGGTACGTCTTGGTGAGCCCGCGGGCCGCGATCAAGGCGGCCATCACTACCTCCGTCCGCTGACGCGCGCTGCCCGAGCGGCGGCCAGCTCGGGGTCTTCCAGTGCGACCGAGTCCCCCGGCGCCACGCCGGTCAGCACCTCAACCCACGACAGATCGCCCAGCCCGAGGGTCACTGGTGTCCGCTCGGGGCGACCGTTCACCAGCTTGAAGACGACGGGATGCCCTTCCGAGAGGAACACGGCCTCCACGGGAATACGCACGACGTCGGCGCGTGAAGGGCCGGTAATGCGGACATTGGCGGTCATCCCGGGCCGGAGGATCTCGGCGCCGCCGCGCACGGCGACCTCGACGTCGAACACACGCACCCGATCCTGGAGGCGCGCCGCCGGTGGCACGAGGCGCACGATGCCGAGCGCGGTGTCGGCGGGGAAGGCGTCAACGGTGAGCGCCACACTGTCGCCTTCGCCGACCTTGCCGATATCGACTTCATTCACGGCCGCCTTGACACGCAGCGAGGACAGATCGGCGATGGTGAACAGCTCCGTGCCCCCACCGAACGCGCTGGTGCCGCCGACGACCGTCTCCCCGACTTCCACGCCGCGCAGGATGACGACCCCCGCCGCGGGTGCGGTAATGCGGGCCCACTGTACGCTGTCGCCCGCCGTCACGCCGCTCTGCTCCACGAGGCGCAACAGCTCGCGGGCGACGCGGAGCGAATTCTCCGCCTGCTCGTAGGTCACGCGCCGCTGATCGAGCTCGGACTGTGTGATGCCCCGACTCTTGAGCAGCTCCTGGCCGCGCTCGTACTCCAGCCTGGCGTTCGCGCGGGCGATCTCGGCGGCCGCGATGTCGGCGCGGATGCGCGCGAAGGTGTTGGCCTGCGCGATGTCGGGCACGATGCGCGCGAGCGGCTGGCCCGGTCGCACCCGGTCACCTTCGCGCACGTAGAGATGCTGGACCACGCCCGAGATCGGCGACTTGACGATGATCTGTCGCTCGGGCTCCACGATGCCCGTCTCTTCGACCAGCACCTGAATGTCGCCGCGCTCGACGGCGCCCACCCGGTAGGGGCGGTTGGAGGTACTGTTGGCATCGGCGGACGAGCAAGCAGCGATCAGCGCGATGGCGGGCGCGGTGGCAGCGATGAGACGCATGGGGTGGCCCTCGGACGGGAGCACGACGGTTAGCTTGACCCTACGCGGCAATCGGCGTCACGGTTTCGGTCCCCCGCCCGGCTTCGGGCTCCCCTGCCATCCGCCACCTGCCACCTGCCGTTTCATCTCCCTCTGCCTACAGCTCGCGGCGCTGCACCAGCTCCGCGGCATGCGCTGCGGCACGAGCGGTGATCGCCATATAGGTGAGCGACGGGTTCTGGCACGCCGATGATGTCATGCAGGCCCCATCGGTCACGAACACATTGGGGGCGTCCCAGCACTGGTTCCAGCCATTGAGTACCGACGTCCGTGCATCGCGGCCCATCCGGGCCGTGCCCATCTCGTGGATTACGAGGCCCGGCGGATTGTCCTCCTGGAACGGCTCGATGTCGCGGGCGCCGGCGGCGGCGAGCATCTCGGCGCCCGTGATCGCCATGTCGTGGAGCAGCGCCTGCTCGTTGTCCCCATAGGCGCAGTCGATGCGCAGCGTCGGGATCCCCCAGGCGTCCGGCTTGTCGCCGTCGAGCGCGACGCGGTTCTCGGGCTTCGGGAGCATCTCCCCGAAGCCGTAGAAGGTGAATCGCCACGGGCCGGGCCCGCGCAGCGCGCGTTTGAAGTCGGCGCCGAACCCGGGGAGATCGGTGCCGCGCGACCACCCGGCGCGGCCGCCGCCGCCCTGGAACCCGTAGCCGCGCAGAAACGCCGAGGCGCGGCCGTTCACGTTGCGGAAGCGGGGAACGTAGATGCCGTTGGGACGCTGTCCGAAGGTCTCGTGGTCGTCCTGCCCGTCGATCGTGCCACGGGCGCCCCCGCCCATGATGTGGTCCATGAGGTTGCGGCCCAGCTCGCCCGAGGCGTTGGCGAACCCCGACAGCAGTAGGATGCGCGTGGACTCGAGCGTCGAGGCGCAGAGAAAGACGAGGCGCGCCTGGAAGTCCTGGCTCCGCCTGGTCCGGGCGTCGATCACGCGCACCCCGGTGGCGCGACCACGGCGTTGGTCATACAACACGCTGTGCACCACGCTGTGCGGGCGAAGCGTGAGCTTCCCGGTCGCCTGGGCCGCCGGCAGCGTCGCGTTGAGGCTCGAGAAGTACGACCGCGTGATGCAGCCGCGGTGACAGGGACCGCAGTAGTGGCAGGCGGCGCGGCCGCGGTGGCTGGCGGTGAGCACCGCCGCGCGCCCGATCGTCATCACGCGCTCACCCGGGAAGTGTCGCGCGACTGCCTCCTGCACCACGCGCTCGGCGCAGTTGAGCGGCATCGGCGGCAGGAAGCGCGAGTCGGGAAGCTGTGGCAGCCCGAGGGCCTCACCCGAGATGCCGACGAAATCCTCGACGTGATCGTACCACGGCGCGAGATCGGCGTAGCGGATGGGCCAGTCCACCGCCACGCCCTCCCGGGCATTGGCCCCGAAGTCGAGGTCGCTCCAGCGGTAGCTCTGCCGCCCCCACATGATCGAGCGACCACCGACGTGTCGGCCACGGATCCAGAGAAACGGCTTGTCGTCGGGGGTGGTGTAGGGGTTGTCGATGTCGTCGACGAAGAACTGCTCGGCCCACTCGTCACACGCGTAGCAGCGACGCTGAACGGGCTGGCGGGCCTGTTGCCGGTTGCTGTCGCGCAGGCCGCGGAACTTCTTCTCCCACACCGGCACGTGCTCGACGTAGTCGTTCTCGGGCGAGATGGGCCGTCCTGCCTCGAGCACCAGTGTCTCGAGGCCACGCTCGGTGAGCTCCTTGGCGGCCCACCCTCCGGTGATCCCCGAGCCGACCACGATCGCGTCCCAGGTCTTCGCCATCAGCCCTCCCCGGGTGGCGTGCGCCCGACTGCGGCGCAGGGGTCGTAGCGGCCGGGCACGATAACGGCGTGCAGTTCCTGTGTCTGCCCGATCTCCGAGGTGTAGTAGCCGTACAGCGTCAACCACTTCACCTGTCGGAAGAACGGCGACGGGGCATCGGGGTCCAACGCGCGGATCTCGAGTGACTCCTGCTCGAGCACTTGCAGCAGCGCATCCTGGCGGGCGGGGTCCAGCGACCCGAAGAGCGCGCCGTGCATCGCCTGGCTCCGGGCGTCCACGTCCGCAAGACCGGCGAGGAACCGGCTGCGCTCGGCGGGCTCGAAGCGCTCGGCGACGATCACGTCAGCGAAGGCCGCCACCCCGGCGTCCCGGGCGCCTGGCGTGTCGGTCGTCGGGATGATCCGCTCGGCGATCGCGGCCACCGTCTCGGCCTGCTCCGCGGAAAAGAGCCGTCGCCCACGGCGGGCCGAGCGATGGGCACGACCGCCGATCGCCCATAACCGTTCGGGGGTGTTGGTGGACAGGGCAGTGAAGATCGCGGTGCTGCCCAGCAGCCGCAGCACATCCCGGCGGTGCATGGGACCTCACGGAGCGGCGTCGCCGCCAAAGTGCACGCTCTGCGGCGGGGCCGCCAGAGAGCCACCCGAGCCGGATCAGCGGCTTGCCTGTGAGGCTGAGGTCGTGGACATTCGACCCATGAGCCCCGACGCTGGACTCCGCGACACCTTCGTGCGGCCCCTGCGCACTCCGCGGCCCAGCCGCCGCTGGAGTCTGGGCCTATCGGGCGACCTGCCGCCGGACTTGCTGGAACGCACCCGCGAGCGCCTGCGGGCGGTGGCGTTTCTCTACTCTGCGGTGTTCTTCGTGGTCGGCTGGGCGCCGGCGCTGATCTTCAACCCGGCGCCCTTTGCGGAGGATCCCGCGTACTGGCTGCCCGGGGCGATCTCGATTCCCTTCGGGCTGCTGGTCGGCGCGATCACGTTCCGGCGCAGCATCCCATCGGCGGTGCTGGGTGCTCTGGGTCAGGTATTCCTGGTCGCCAGCAGTTTCGGTATCGCGTTCGCCGAGTATCAGGGCATCACCTCGGGGATCATGAGGGGTGCCGATGCGGGAGGACTCGGCCTGTCCTGGGTCGCGCCGTGGGTGGTTCTCTACAATGTCGTAGTGCCGTCCACGCCGCGGCGCGAGATTCCCGCGACGCTCGCCGCCGTGGCGTCGGTTCCGATCGCGTACGCCGTGGGAATGGCTGCGGGCCGGAACGCGCCCGTCGGCGGGTTCGAGTTCTTCTTAGCCCTGGTGCTGCCGAATCTCATGGTCGCCGTCATGGCGCACGCCGGCGCCAGGGTGGTGTTCGGACTGAGCACCGAGGTCAAGCATGCTCGCGAGCTGGGAAGCTACGAGCTGGTGGAGCGGCTGGGGCAGGGCGGCATGGGTGAGGTGTGGTCCGCGCGGCACCGCATGCTGGCCCGCCCGGCGGCCATCAAGCTGATCCGCCCCGAGATGCTGGGCGAATTGAGCTTCGACCGGCGCAGCATGATTCTGGCGCGCTTCGAGCGTGAGGCACAGGCGACGGCCGCGATGCGCTGCCCTCACACTGTCGAACTGTACGATTTCGGCCGCACCGAGGACGGATCGTTCTACTACGTGATGGAGCTGCTCGATGGCCTGGACGCCGAAACCCTCGTTGAGACGCACGGCCCGCTCCCCTCGGAGCGGGTCGTGTATCTCGTGCGACAGGTGTGCCACTCGCTGGCCGAAGCCCACGACCAAGGGCTGATTCACCGTGACATCAAGCCGGCGAACGTGTTCGTGTGCTGTTATGGACGCGAGCTGGACTGGATCAAGGTTCTGGACTTCGGGTTGGTCAAAGCGGGTCCCGAGCTGGCGGGTGACGCGCGTCTCACCGCCGACGGGAGCGCGGGTGGCACTCCGGCCTACATGGCGCCCGAACAGGTGCTGGGCGACCGCGAGGTGGATGGTCGGGCGGACCTGTACGCCGTCGGGTGCCTCATGTACTGGCTGATCACCGGGCGCCTCGTCTTCGAGGGGCGCAACGCGATGGACACCATGATGAAGCACGTGCAGGAAGTGCCGGTCCCACCCTCGCAGCGCACCGAGCTCGCGGTGCCGCAGGCTCTCGATGAAGTCGTGCTGGCGTGTCTCGCCAAGGACCCGGACGATCGGCCGACCACCGCCGAGGAGTTGGAGGCCCGACTGGGCGCGGTGGCGCTGACGGAACGATGGACGACGGAGCGGGCGCGGCAATGGTGGAGCGTGCACTGTCCCCCGCCGCGGCGGGCGAGCAGCGCGGTTACCAGCCGGGCGCGACCTTCGCCCGGAGTTCCGCGAACCAGTTGAGGACGACTGGCGCTGGCGAGCGCGGTAGCCTAGGTCGAGTGGTTCACGGAACCGCCGCCAGCTGCGCCGCGAGATCCACCGTCACCAGCTGGCGGTGCTGCTCCACGCGGTTGAACACGACCGTCCGGCCCCCGTCCGCCCAGTAGGGGCTGAATTCGTTCTGCGGCGTCGACGTCAGTCGATGCACCGCGCCGTCGGCCAGGGTCAGCACACCGATGTCGCCCTGCGAGCGGTCGTCGCGCAGCAGCAGGAACATCTGGCTGCCATCCGGCGACCACAGCCACGGCCGGTGATCCTCGACCAGGGTCCGGTACGACGATCCACCGGCGACGGGGAGCAGCACCACGGCACCGCGCCCGCGCGCGATCTCCACCAACGCGGCCAGCGAATCGCCGCTGGGGGAGAACGGCTGGTCCGACTGGAAATAGACGTTGGACTGCTCCCACAGCGGCTGCAGATCGCCCCCCGAACCGGGGACCAGCGACAGTCGGAACTGACCGCGAGACGCCACGTGGTACACCGACAGCTCATCGCGCACCGGGCTCGGCTCCACGTCGGTGACCGTGCCGGTGCGCGTGACTCGCTGGGGCTCACCCCCGCCTGCCGCAACCCGCCACACGTCCCCCAGCTGGCCTGCCGACTCGTGATCCGAAAGGAAGTAGACCCACGCCCCATCGAAGGACCATTCTGGATCACTCTCTTCGCTGGGCCAATCCACCAGGCGATGGGCCTCGCCCCCGGCGGCCGGCACCGTCCAGACGTCGCGGCTGCCGGCTCGATCGGAGATGAACGCGATGGTGGATCCGTCCGGCGACCACTGGTGTCCGGTGTTGATGCTCGTGCCTGAGGTCAGGGCGCGTGGCGTGCCGCCCGCGACCGGCATGACTTCCAGATCGGTGACGCCGCCGCCCCGCTGCACCCGGTAGGCGATCTGCGTGCCGTCACGGGAGACCTTGGCGGAGGTCGCGCGCTCGGTTTCCGGCGTGAGTCGTCGCTCGCTGCTGTCGTCGAGCGACATCGCCCACACGCCGCTCGTCGGCGCGCCGGTCTGGAACGCGAGGTCGGCCGTCCCCGCTCGCCAGTGGGGTGCCTCTTCCTCGACCTCGTCGTCAGTGACCCGCAGCTCGGTGCCGCCCTGCGCCGGCACCACCCAGACGTCGGTCTGGCGGCCCCGCTGAGACAGGAACGCCACCCACTGGCCGTCCGACGACCAGCGTGGGGCGAAGTCCCGGCGCACGTCGCGCGTGAGCTGGCGGGGCGCATCACCGTTGAGGGGCAGAACCCATACGTCTTCGGTGCCGGTGCGTCGCGACATGTAGAGCAGCTCGTGGCCATCGGGTGACCACGGCTCGGTGGCGAGCTGCTCGAACCCCTCGGTGGTGAGCCAGCGCACGTCGTGACCGGCGCTGTCCGCCACCCCGATGGTTCCGAACCCGCCCTGGGTGATCCGCTGGACAGCGAGGGTGCTGCCATCCGGCGACCACGAGCCGCACAGCGTGGGGTCAGAAGGCACCAGGGGTACCAGGTCTCCCGTTGCCAGCGTCAGCGCATTGCACACCAGCTTGCCACCCTCGACGAAGGCGCCGATGACCAGGCGCTCGCCGCCAGGGTGCCACCACAGCGGAAAGTCGAAGCCCGGAGCCTCGCTGACGCGCTCGGGGGTTCCGCCGCTCGCGTCCACCACCCAGGTGTCGTACGCGCTCGCTGCCGAGGAGCCGAACGCGACCCGGCGTGAATCGGGGGCCCAGACGATGTCGCCCACGAACTCCGCCGTCGCGAGTCGCGTCGCGTTTCCCCCGTCGGCGTCGGCGACCCACAGCTCCTCCCCCGCCTGGCCGCGGGTGCCGTATGCGATGCGCGCGCCATCGGGTGAATAGCGGCCCATGAACATGTCCTTGTCGGGCGGCGTCAGGGCTCGGGCGGCGGGCATGCCCCCGTCGCTGCCCGAGCAGGCCGTCACGGTTGCGAGTGCCGCCGCGGTGGCGAGGAACCGTACCCGATTCGTCACGCGTCTCATTGCGTTTGACTCGTTGTAGTGGTGTCCGTTGCGCCGAGCACCGGGGCGAGCGAGCCCGCGATGCGCGACACGACTTCGTTCTGGGCGGCGAGGACGTCCCGCACGTCCTGCTCGTACATGTTGGACCACAGCGCCCGCATCGTCTTGGGATCGACGAACTGCACGTTGATGCGCATCAGGTCACCGGCGCGGAACACCGTGGCCTCGACCACGGCGTCCACCTGGAGCTCGCGGGCGACTTCGCGGGTCGGTTTCGGGGAGTTGCGATACACCATCACCGCCGACCGCGGCGCCACCCCGACCGTGTTGAGGCGGGCGATGGCGGTGATCAGCGCGTCCTGCATCGCGTCCACGAAGGCCGCGTCCTGGCCCGATATATCCTCGAACGGCAGCACCGCGATCTGCTCGAGTCGGGCGGTGCCCTCGCCGCGACCGACGGCGAGCCAGGTCCCGAGCGCGCCGATCGCCACCAGTCCCCCCGCCGCGAGCGGGAGCCACCAGCGGCCGCGCATCGCGCGGCGCACGCCAGTCGCCTTCACCGGCCGCGTGTGCGTCGGCGTCATGCCCCCGCTCGGCGTCGTCGGCACCGCCTCGAGCTGGTGCAGCATCTCCTCGGCCGACTGCCAGCGGTCCGCCGGGTTCTTCTCGAGACAGCGCATCACCGCGACCGCCACCGCCTCGGGGACGTTGGGACGCCGCTCCCGCACGTCCGCCGGCGTCTCCAGCACGTGCGCCGACAACACCGCCTGTGACGTCTTGGCGTCGAACGGGGCCCGCCCGGTGAGCATCTCGTAGGCGAGGATGCCCACCGCGTAGATGTCGGC
>QKHC01000135.1 GCA_003251175.1 Gemmatimonadota bacterium | reverse complement strand
GGTCGTGACCTACGTCAACAGCTCCGCCGACGTGAAGGCGGAGAGCGACGTGTGCTGCACCTCCGGCAACGCGGTGCGGGTCGTCGAGTCACTCGGCGTGCCGCGCGTGATCTTTCTCCCCGATGAATACCTGGCGCGCAACGTCGCGGCGGAGACGGCAGTCGAGATCGTGGGCTGGCGCGGCCGCTGCATCGTGCACGAACGGTTCACGGCGGACGGCGTGCGGCTCTACCGCCGGCAGTTCCCCGGCCTGCGGGTTCTGGCTCACCCTGAGTGCGCGCCGGCGGTGTGCGCCGAGGCGGACTTCGTCGGCTCCACGCGACAGATGAGCGACGACATCGGGCGCTCGGGCGCCAGCCGGGTCCTCATGGTCACCGAGTGCTCGATGAGCGACAACGTCCAGGCGGCGCATCCCGACGTGGAGTTCGTCAAGTCGTGCACGATCTGTCCGCACATGAAGCGGATCACCCTCGAGGGAGTACGCGATTCGCTGCGCGACCTGCGCCACGAGGTGACGGTGCCGGCCGATGTCGCCCGCCGCGCCCGACGCGCCGTCGAACGGATGCTGGCGTGCGCCTGAGCGCCGACGTCGTCGTCATCGGCGCTGGCGTGGCCGGCTTGCGGTCCGCCCTGGCGCTGGCGTCGAGGCGTCACGTGCTGCTGCTCACCAAGACCGCGCTCGCCACGGGTGGCGCCTCCGCCCGCGCGCAGGGCGGCATTGCCGCAGCCGTCGGCCCCGGCGACTCCCCGCGGCTGCATTCTGCGGACACGCTCGCAGCCGGGGACGGGCTGTGCGATCCGGCAGCGGTGGACGTGCTGGTGCGGGAGGGCCCGGACCAGGTACGCGCTCTGGCAGCCCTGGGGACCCGGTTCGACCAGCTTCCCGACGGGAGTTTCGCGCTGGGGTGCGAGGGCGCGCATTCGCGGTCGCGCATCCTCCATGCCAACGGCGATGCGACCGGCGCGGAGATGGTGCGCGCGCTCGCCGCAGCGCTGGCGACCGAGCGCGCTGCCGGCCGCGTCGAGGTCGTCGAGTGGGCGAGTGCCGCAGACCTGGTGGTGGTGGACGGGCGGTGCGCCGGTGTGGCGGCCCGCCTTGGGGATGGCACCCCACTGATCTGCGAGGCCGCGGCCGTGATACTCGCCACGGGGGGCGCGGGTCAGGTGTACGCGCGCACCACCAATCCCCCCGAGTCGACGGGGGACGGCGTGGCGCTGGCGTGGCGGGCGGGCGCGCGGCTGCGCGACCTCGAGTTCGTGCAGTTCCATCCCACGGCGCTGCACGTCGATGCCGACCCGCTTCCCCTGCTCTCGGAAGCGATCCGGGGGGAAGGTGCCGTGCTGGTGGATGGGTCGGGGACCCGCTTCATGCCCGACGAGCATCCGCAAGCCGAGCTCGCGCCGCGGGATGTCGTGGCCCGGGCGGTGTGGCGGCGGCTCCAGGCGGGCGGTCGGGTCTTTCTCGACGCGACCAGGTCGCCGGGGGAGGCGTTTGCCGGTCGTTTTCCCGGCGTGTTTGCGCTCTGCCAGCGGCACGGTCTCGACCCGCGCCGCGATCCGCTGCCGGTCACGCCCGCGGCGCACTACCTGATGGGCGGGGTGGCCGTGGATCTCGTCGGGCGGTCGTCGCTCCCCGGCCTGTACGCCTGTGGCGAGGTGGCGTGTTCGGGCGTGCACGGGGCGAACCGGCTGGCCTCGAACTCACTGCTCGAAAGTGTGGTGTTCGCCGACCGGGTGGCGCGCGACATCCTCGCGACCGAGCGGCAGCCGATTCGCCTGCCGGAGGATGCCGGAGCCACGGCGATCTGGCACGCGCCCGATGCGGGCACGCTGGCGGCGCGTACGGTAGGCGAGGTGCGGAACCTGATGTGGCGCCAGGTGGGTGTGGAGCGATCGGGGCCCGGTCTGCGGGCGGCGCGGCGGCGGCTGGCGGCGCTCGCCGCCGCCCTCCCGCCGGGCCCCAGCGAGGCGGCGAACAGCGTGCTGGTCGCGCGCCTGATCGCGGCGGCGGCGCTGGCCCGCCGCGAAAGCCGCGGCAGCCACTGGCGCGTGGATCACGCCACAGTGCCGCGGCGGCGTGCGGGATGACGGCGGCGCTGCCGCCTGGAACGATCGACCTGCTGCAGCGCGCCCTGGCGGAAGACGTGGGCCGCGGCGACGTCACCACCGATGCCGTTGTACCACCGGAGGCGCGCGCGCGCGCGCGCCTCGTCGCCCGTGCTGCGGGCCGGATTGCCGGTCTGGCAGCCGCGATCGAGGTGTTTCGCCTGTGCGATCCCGCGCTGGAGGCGGTCACCCTGGTGGGCGACGGGGACGATGCGGCGGCCGGCACGGTGCTCGCCCGGCTCGCGGGACGGGCCCGGGCGGTGCTCACCGCCGAGCGGGTGGCGCTGAACCTGCTCGCGCGCCTGTCGGGCATCGCGACCGCCACAGCGGCGGCGGCCGCCGCCGCGGCGCCACACGGCGTACGCGTCGCCGACACCCGCAAGACGACGCCGGGGCTGCGTCAGCTCGAGAAGTACGCCGTGCGGCTGGGCGGGGGCGTGAACCACCGCTTCGGCCTGGACGACGGCGTCCTCATCAAGGACAACCACATCGCCGCTGCCGGCGGGATCCGTGAAGCGGTGTCACGCGTGCGCGCTGCCGGCCCCGCCGGGCCGATCGAAGTCGAGTGTGACACGATCACTCAGGTGGACGAGGCGCTGGCGTGCGGTGCCGACGTGATCCTGCTCGACAACATGACCCCGGCAGAGATCGCGACAGCGGTGCAGCGGATCGCCGGGCGGGCGCGCATCGAGGTGTCGGGTGGCGTCACCCCGCCGAAGATCCCGGCCATCGCGGCGACGGGCGTGGATCTCATCTCCCTCGGCTGGCTGACGCACTCGGCGCCAGCCCTGGACGTCAGCCTGGAGCTCGACGCGATCGAGTGACGGCTCAGGTCCGCGCCCGCCGCAGCAGCACCACCGCGGCCACGCCGAAGATCGCGTTCGGCACCCAGGCGGCGAGCGTCGGCGGGATGATGCCACCGGCTCCCACTGCCTGGCTCAGCTGAATCCCGATCAGGAAGACGACCGTGGTCGCGAGCGAGACCGCGATGCCGAACGCGGCGCCCTGGCGGGGGCTGGTGATGGCCAGCGGGGCACCGAACAGCGCGATGATGATGCAGGTGAACGGGACTGACAGTTTCAGCGCCTGCTTCACCCGCAGCTTCTTGTGGTCGGTGCCACTGCGGGCGAGTGCGTCGATGTATCGGCCCAGCTCGGCGTAGCGCATCTCTTCCGGGGCCTTGGGCTCCGCCAGGAGGGCGGCCGGCGTCTCGCGCAGGACGCGCATGCGCGCCGAGTCGAAGCTCACCGCCAGCTCGCGCTCGCCGGTGCCGAGAAACCGCTGGGTACCGCGCTTCAACGTCCAAATCCTCGTCGTGTCCGAGTAGACGGCGCGGGGGGCCGCCACCACGATCGTCGGATACTCCGTGCCGGTCCCCGCCCGCGTGAGAATCAGATCGCGCATCTGGCGCTGGCCGATGTCCAGCGACCGGATGGCGTACACCCACCCCTGCTCGGCCCGGTAGACGAAGTTGTAGCGGGCGGACGTCGAGCGGATGGCTTTCTCCCCCAGCAGCTCGAGACGCCGCGTCGTGGCGATCGGCGCGACCTCGGCGAGCGCGATCCCCAGCAGCACGACCCCCGCGGCCGCAACGAACAGCGGGCGGCAGAGGCGGTGGAACGACACCCCCGACGCCTTGGCGGCGACGAGCTCGGAATGGCGTCCCAGTACGCCGATAGTGAAGACCGTGGCGAACAGCACCGCGGCCGGCAGCACCATGAACACCGTCTCCGGCAGGTAGTACACGTACGCCAGCGCAACCTGCTGCTTCGTCAAACCCCGGCCGAGGTAGGCGCCCAGGCGGTCTGTCAGATCGATGACGATCACCACGATCGGGAAGCCGAGCGCGGTGATCACCAGCACGCGCAGCCACTCGCGCAGCACGTAGCGGTCGAGAGTCGTCACGCGGGTCGGCGGCGGAACGAGTTGAGGCGACGGCGCAGGCCGGCCCACTCACGCGCGCGTGTGCCGCCGCCTCCGTCACGCGCCACGATCGCCAATCCGACGAGGCCCACAACCGTGAACACGAGATTCGGGGTCCACATCGCCAGGAACGGCGAGACGATCAGGCGATCGCCGAGATCCTCGCCGCCGATCAGGCCCACGTAGTAGACTGTGAAGACCCCCAGGCTCACCCCGATCACCAGGCCAATGCCGGCCCGGGGGAAGCGCAGCGCGACCGGCACGCCGACGAGCGTGAAGACCAGGCATGCCGTGGCGATGGCGAGCTTCTTGTGGATCTCCACCAGGTACGCCGCGCCGCGCTGGCGGGCGGCGCGGACGCGGGCATCCTCACTGGTGCCCACGGCGCGGCCGATCAGCGCCACCGACGGGCCGGTCTTGTTGCGGACGGAGTCCACTGAGCGCAGCACCGGCGTCGGGGTTTGTGCCTGCGCGGCCGCGGGGAAGACCCACGCGACGAGGCCACCGAGGGCGCGGCAGAACGGCGACGGGGGGGGGAGGGCGGTCGAGTCGGCCCGAACGGGGGGCGGCAGGGGCGTGAGCCCGGCCAGGCGCCGCAGCTCGGCCGACACGGCCGCCTGAGCGGCGGCGCCCGCGTTGGCGGCCTCGAGCTGGGTCTCCCGCACCATGCGCTCCATCTGGCATACGCTCATCTCGCGGTCGCTCCGATACTCGTCCGCAATCGTGCGCTCGAGCGAGTTGCCGATTCCGGCGACGCGGATGACGTTGGTGTGGTAGAAGGTGCGGCTGAACTGATCCGGATCGGCGCGCTGGACCTCCTGGATGTCTCCGTCGAACAGCGTGAGGTACAGATCGGCGCCCCCCGGGGTATAGGCCATGCGGCCGGAGTCGGCGCGGATGACGCGGCGTCGCTCGGGATCCTCGAGGTCGTAGATCGAGACATTCTTGAGCCGGTTGGACGCCTGGTCGATGCGGGCGGCACGCAGGAAGAAGCGCTGGGGTACGACCTCGTTGATGACCTGCTCCCGCAGGGTGAAGGAGGGTTTCTTGCGCTGGATGTCTACCAGCAACCCGCGCAGGCGATGGTTCGATCGGGGGAGCACCTGATCGCTCCACACGAACGCCACCAGCGAAACCACGACGGCGCCGCCCAGCACCGGGAGCATCAGGCGCCCCACGCTGACCCCGCTCGCCTTCATCACCGTGATCTCGTTGTCGGCGGCGAGGTGGGAGAAGGTGTACAGCACGGCCACCAGCACGGCCATCGGCAGCGTGACCGCCAAAATGAAGGGAATCGACAGCACGAAGACTTCCGCGATGACCGACCACGGCAGGCCCTTGCCCACCAGGTTGCTGAACTGCTTGGCGACCTGGTTGAGCAGCATCAGGGACGTCAGCGCCGTGAGGGCGAACGCCAGCGGGGCGAGATGCTGTCGCAGGAGGTAGCGGCTGATGATGCGCACGATGACTGCGGCCATTATATTCGTATCTTCAAGCCTCTACAAGGGAT
>QKHC01000026.1 GCA_003251175.1 Gemmatimonadota bacterium | reverse complement strand
GAGCGCCACGCAGCGCGCGGTGGCAGAGTCACTCTTCGTCGCGATGAACGGCGCGGCGCGCGCCCTGGGTGCGGAAATCGTCGCGGCTGAGCGCCGGCTCGGCGCGGATTTCGCCTCCGGCACCGTGAGCCCCGCGGCGCTGGAGCAACAGACCACGGCGCTCGGCGTGCAGTACGGCCGACTGCGAGCGATCCACCTAGGGGCGCACGTCGAGCTGACCCGGCACCTCACGTCGGCGCAGATCCACCGCTACGCGGAGCTGCGGGGCTACGAGCATGCCCCGGACTCGGACGCGCCGGGTGGCCACGCACACGGATCGTGAGCGAGGGGCGGGACCGCTCACACGCCGGTCGTCGCCAGCGCGCGCACCAGGTCGCTCTGCGACAGCACTCCGACCAGCCGCCCACCGTCCTCGACGAACAGGCGATGGACATCGAGGTACAGCATCTGCTGCGCCGCTTCGCGGATCTCGGTGTCGAGCGAGATCATGCGCGGCGTCGGCGTCATCAGCTCGGCCACCGTCGTGTTGACGAACAGACGCTCGCGGTCCGCCGCGCCGCTCGCTTCGGCCTCCGCTTCGAGAATGTCCGTCGAGGTCAGGACGCCGCGGATGCGGCCGTGCTTGTCCACGACCGGCAGACCGGAGATGTGTGCGTCCGCGAGGGCTTCCACGGCCTCCGCAATGGTGGCATCCGGCGGGATCGTCTTCACGTCGGTTCGCATCAGCTCGGCGACTTTCATCGGTACCTCCCGGGCGAGGGGCAGCCACTCTCCCCGTACGAAGCCATGGCATTCCTGAACGCTCCGTGAATTCGGCAGTAGCTTTCGCTGAGGGAGTCCGATACCCGGAGTGATCCCGTGCCGCCACTGACCCGCTGGTACGTCCGGCTGTCCTTTACCTACCTGGTCCTCGCGCTGGTGGCGAGCACCGCCGGCGCGGCGCAGCAGCCGTTGGGCCTGCCCGGATGGGTGGCCGCCCTCGGTCCCGTGGCCGTGCACCTGTTCGTGGTCGGCTGGATCACCCAGATGATCTTCGGCGTTGCCTACTGGATGTTCCCGCGACGATCGGCGGCGATGCCGCGCGGCGATCCGGCTCCCGCGGTGGCCACGCTCGCGCTGCTCAACGCGGGTTTGCTGCTCCGGATCGTCGCCGAGCCGTGGCACGCCACCCGCCCGTCTTCCCTGACGGGGGGCATGCTCGTGGCGTCCGCTATGGCCCAGTGGCTCGCCGGGGTCTGGTGGGTAGTGATGATGTGGCCGCGCGTGAAGGAGCGCTGATCCGTGCCCGCTCCCAGCCGGTGGGCGATCCGTGCGGCGCTGGTTTATCTCCTCCTGGGGTTCACGGCGGGTGCCGTACTGCTGGCCGCCAAGGGTGGCCTTGGCTCGGTACCGTGGCGGGTGCTGCACCCGCTGCACATCGAATGGCTGCTCGTCGGATGGACGGCACAGCTGACGATGGGCGTCGCCTACTGGATCTTCCCCCGCGTCAGTCTGCGCCGCGATGTGAGCGGCAGCCCCCGCATGGTCTGGCTGGCGTTTGCGATGCTGAACGTCGGCATCTGGCTGGCCGGCATCGGCGCGATCGCGCCGCGGCCGCTGGAAGGCACGGTCACCCTGCTCGGTCGGCTGTGCGAGGTATCGGCAGCCGTCGTTTTCGCTCGCGTCATGTGGCCGCGGGTGCGGCCCGGACTGGCACAGATGTGAGCGACGACGTGCGGAGCGTGACTTCCGGGAGCAGGATTAGCCGTCGGCGCGGGATATCAGCGCGGCGATCGTTGCCGCGTCGCCCGCCGCGGCGTAGGCGATGCGGCCGTCGCGGTTGACGACGTAGACCAGGGGTGGGTGGACCACATCGCCGGTGACGGGGTCCCGCGATCGTCCCACGCGCCAGTCGTCCAGCACGGCTTCGACCGCCTCCACGGAGCCGCTGAGCGCCACCGCATCGCCGGTCAGTCGCCATTGCGCGGCGATTGCGCCGAGACGCTCGGGTGGGTCGCGCCAGGGGTCGAGCGTGATCACCACCAGCGCGGGGGCGAGGTCCGCGGCGAGATCGCGCGCCCGGAGGGCGTCCTGGACGACGAGTGGACAGATCGCCGTACAGTGGGCGAAGGCGAAGGTCACGATCACGGGGCGGCCGTGGAACCGTGCCAGGGTGAAGGCATCGCCGTGCTGATCGATCAGCGACAGCGGCGGTGCGGCCCGGTCGATTCGCGGGTAGGTCTCGATCGGGCCCGGCGGGGGGAGGGCGGCGGCGGGTCGGTCCGCTGCGCGCGCTACCCGTACCCCGGTGGCGCCGACCCCCACGAGGAGCGCCGCCGCCACCGCGAGCAGCGCGCTCCGGCCCAGCGGGGTGGCCGCGCAGCGCCCCAGCCCCTGCCGCAGGCCGTCGCCCCACACCACGAGCAGCGCCCCGATCATCGACAGCGGCTGCGCGACCAGCAGCAGCCACCCGCCGCCGTTGGGTAGCCCTTCGGGCGGCGCATTGAAGCAGACCCAGCGCGCGCGCGCGAGCCAGGCGGGCGCGCTCTCCGGCAGGGGCCAGAGGGCGAGCGCCCACCACGCGGCGGTGACCGCGATGATCACCGCGAGCAGTCCCACCGGCACCAGCTCGCGCGCACGCACTCAGATCATCCTACTCGCCACACGGCCGACAACAGCTTCCAGTTGACGAAGTAGTACGCGATGAATGCCAGCAGGAAGACGCCTACCAGCACCAGGGTCCCGCGCGTCAATCCTTTGTGGTCCGCATCGCCGGCCGGTGGGGCCGGCGGCGGCTTCAGGATGGCGGCCGGCACGGCACCAAAGGTCGCGTCTTCAGCGAGTGGCTTGCCGAAGAACACCGACCAGACGGTGCTGAGGATGTAGATGGCTCCGCCGAGTGAGGCGAGCAGACCGCCGAGCGCCATCACGCCGAGGATCAGGTCCACCGCCGGGTTGAACTCCACCGCGAACGGCGCGGCGGCGAAGCTGATGTCGTAGTGGCGCCGCGGGACGCCGAAGGTCCCCGCAAACGTCATCGCCATCGAGAACAGCGTCATCCCGATTGCGAACAGATAGGGCTGGATCTTCACGAGCGGCCAAAAGGCGATCTGTTTGCGGAAGATCAGCGGGATGACATAGTAGGTCACTCCCATGAATGCCAAGGCGGTGCCACCCACCACGGTGGCGTGGAAGTGCCCCGGGATACGGAAGGTGTTGTGCGCGATGATGTTGATCTGCTCGGTCCCGAACGTCACCCCGGTGATGCCGCCCAGGAATCCGAAGATGATGACCGAAAACACCAGGGCGCTGAACCCCGGATCGCCCCAGGGTGCCTTGCGGAGCCACTCGAACAGGCCGTGCGTGAATCCACGCAGGCGCATCCCCGCCTCCATCCCGGCGGGTACGGTGAATCCGTGCACCATCGATGCCAGCACCGCGAGATACATGGCGTAGCTCGTGTTCCACACCTTCCAGGCCGGCGAGAACCCGGGGTCAACCAGCAGGTGGTGCGCCGACGCCATCGAGATGAACAGCACGTACAGCACGAACGCGGAGCGGCTGATCTTCTCGTTGAGCACCACGGCGCCGATCGTGAGCCCGCCGAGCAGGTACCAGATGGAGACCATCGCCGCGACGTTGATCTGCTGGGACGAGTGCCCCAGTCCCCACCAGATGAGGCGATAGACCTCGGCGTCCATCGGCACGAGGCCCAGTGACCAGAGGAAGGTCGGGATGTAGACCGCGGCGCCGTGCAGCAGCGTGATCACCGCGATGATCGCGGCCGTGGCGCCTCCGAACGTCACGAGCGGCACCGAGCCCTGGTAGGTGCGTTCGCGCCGGGCGACAACCAGCGTGGCGAAGAAGAGGCTGGTCACGACCAGCGCGCCGACGGCGAACAGAATGATGCCGAGATAGTAGAGCGGGTGGGCCTTGAGGGGCACGTAAGAAGTGAACAGCACGTCCGCTTTGCCCGTCCACATCATCCACTCCACCAGGATCGCGCCCGCCACCATCAACACGAACGCCACCCACGCCAGTCGCGGTGCCGCGACGCGGCTGTTGAGCACGACCGCGCTGGCGAAGTAGAGCACCGCCATCTCGAAGAAGATGATGAAGAAGATCAGCATGCTCATCCCGTGGACCGTGAGGATGCGATAGAACCAGTCCGCGGGCAGCAGATGCACGGCCTGCCAGCGCGTGAGCAGCACGAGCACGGCGGCCACGCCGCCGACCAGCAGCGAGACCGTCGCCGCCACCGCGTTGGCCTTGATCAGGGCATCGGCCTGGCGGTGGACCTTGAGTCCCGTGGTCGGACAGGTCCGAAACGCAGCAGGGGCGGTCATTCTCCACCTCCGTACACGGGCGCCGCGGCACGGTCGAGCACGACGACCCGGCCCACCATGGCGTGGTGATTGATGCCGCAGAACTCGTTGCACACGATGGTGAACTCGCCCGCCTCGCTGGGCGTGATTCGCAACCCGTAGTCGTAGCCGGGCACCACCTGGAAGTTGAGGTTGACGGGCGCCAGGCTGAATCCGTGGTTCACGTCGAGCGACGAGAGGTGCAACGTGTACTGCGCGCCGCGCTCGAGCTGGAGCACCGGCTCCCAGGCCCACATCCGGCCCAGCAGGTACACGTCGGCGCCCGGCGGCGGGGCGACGACCGGGACACCGTGGTCCTCACCCACCTTGTACGTGTTGATGAACTCGTAGGTGCGTCGGGCGAAGTCGTTCGGGTTGACCTTGGCGCGGATGCCCGAGGGGTTTTGCGCACCCTTCATGTGCCACAGGGGCATCATCGCGAACAGCACGAGACACCAGGCGAAGGCGATCTGTACCCACAGCCGCTCCGCCTTGTGGGCGGGCTTCCACCACACCCCCGTTGGCGACTGCAGTCCGGTGTTCATCGAGCCTCCTCAGGGCAGGGTGGCGGTGGGCATCCGCAGCAGCTCGAACAGCCCCCACAGGGTGTAGAAGCCGACCATCACCAGGATGCCGGCCACCAGGAGCAGGAACGGGTTATCGAACAGGCGCTGTCCCAGCGGGACGTCGCGCTCGGGAGGGGAAGAGTCAGTCATGTTGCTCACCTCCGGTGACGGTCAGACCGGGAGCGCCGCGCCCTGCTGCAGGTCGGCGACGGTCGTTTCCCGGAAGAACGAGGACAGCTGCTCGGCGACTTCCTTCCAGCGTCCGTGGGCCGCGCACGCGGAGCGGTCGCTGCAGACGGCCCGACCCAGCAGGCAGCGGCGACGGTCCTCGATGTCGCCAAACGGGGACAGGATCCGCGCCAGCGCGAGGCGGTCCGGCGCGACGGCGAGCTGGAAGCCGCCACTCTTGCCGCGTGTCGAGGCCAGCACTCCGGCCCGCGCCAGCTGGTGCAGGGTCTTGGAGAGGTAGTTCTGCGGCACGTCCAGCGCGCGGGCGATCTCGGCCACCTGAACGGGCCGCTCGCCTGCGTGTGCCGCGAGATAGAGGACCGCCCGCAGCGCGTATTCACCAGTTTGCGAGAGCAGCATCGGCATCGGCCCCCATGGTGCCGGGCTATCCCAAAATTGCTTTTATCATGATAATATGATAAATATGGCCCGCAAGACCTACACCGCATGTCGGCTACCGCAATGAGGGCGAGCGCGATGGCAGCGCTCCAGCGAGCTATCGGGCGTGTGCTGGCACGCCTCGACGCCGGGTGCAACCGCCTGTATGGCTGGCGGTTCAACCCGCTGTACCACAGCGGCGCCATCGCGGCCGTGTTGTTCCTCGTGCTGCTGGTCACCGGGCTGTACCTCCTGATCTTCTATCGGATCGGCTCGCCGTATGAGTCGGTCGTGCGGATCTCGGCCGACCCGTGGTTGGGCCGGTGGATTCGGGGCGTGCACCGGTATGCGTCGGACGCGGCGGTGGTGGCGATCCTGGTCCACGCCTTCCGGCTCTTCGCCCAGGGACGCAGCTGGGGCCCGCGCGCCCTGGCCTGGATGACGGGCGTGATCCTGTTGTTCACCGTGCTGCTGTGCGGCTGGACCGGATACGTGATGGTGTGGGATGTGCAGGCTCAGGTCATCGCCGAGCTCGGCGCGCGGCTCTTCGACGTCGTGCCGTTGTTCGCGGAACCGATCTCGCGCGCGTTCGTGGGCGAGCGCCCGCTGCCAGCCGCGTTCTTCTTCCTCAACCTGTTTCTTCACATCGCGCTGCCGATCGGGCTGGGTCTGCTGGTGTGGGTGCACGTGTCGCGGGTGGCGCGTCCCGCGCTGGTCCCGCCGCGCGGCCTGCTGTGGGGCGTCACCGCGCTGCTCACGGCGCTGGCGTTCCTGTGGCCGGCTCCCGTGGCGCCCGCGGCGGACCTGCTGCGGTTGCCCACCGCGGCGCCCTACGACGTGTTCTACGCGTTCTGGGTGCCGCTCGCCCGCGCGGCACCCGTCGGTGCGGTGTGGGCGCTGACCGTGCTGGCATGGTCGGTGGCACTGCTGGTGCCGCTGTGGAGTCGGCCGCCACTGGCGCGGCGTCCGCTCCCCTCGGTGGTGGACGCGCGTCACTGCACCGGGTGCGAGCAATGCGCCCTCGATTGTCCCTACGACGCCATCACGATGTACCAGCGCCAGGACGGTCGGGGAGGGCTGGTCGCGCAGGTGACGCCGGCGTTGTGCGTGTCCTGCGGCATCTGCACGGCGTCGTGCGCGCCGATGCGAGTCGGGCCCGCGCAGCGGACCGGGCGTGACCAGCTCGCGGCGGTGCGGGCGTTCGCCGCGCGCACCCGGCCGGGACCGACCGACGTCGTGGTGATCGGATGCGAGCGCGGAGCGGCGGCGACCGATTCGCTCGACGGCGCCCCTGTCTTTCGGGCGACGTGTGCCGGGAGCGTGCACACATCCGTCATCGAGTTTCTGGTGCGGAGTGGTGCGGGGGGGGTGCTGGTCGCGTCCTGTCCGCCGCGGGACTGCTGGAGCCGCGAGGGACCCAAGTGGCTCGAACAACGGCTCTTTCACGATCGCGAGGCCGAGCTCCAGGCCCGGGTGGACCGGCGCCGCGTGCGCGTGGTCTACGCCGGGGCCGGTGAGCGCGCGGTCCTCCATGATGCGTTGACCGCCTATCGCCGCGACGTTGCGGCGCTCGAGCGCGCCGCCGGCGAGGGCGAGATTGACCTGGTGAGCGAGTGTGAGACGGCGGAGGCGCGGCCGTGAAGCGGCGCGTGACACAGGTCGCCGTCACCGCCGGGGCGCTCCTGCTGTTGGCCGTGGCGTCGCGGGTGCCGTACGGCCCGGGGGCCGCGGGCGCAGCCGAGCTGCGGCTCTCCTGGCGCGCGCGCAGCGCACAGATCGAGGCGTGCCGCCGTCGCACGGCCGAGGAGCTGGCCCGGCTCCCGGTGCACATGCGCCAGGAGCTCGTGTGCGAACGGGGCGTCGCCCCCTATCGGCTGGTGGTGACCGTGGATGACGACACGCTCGTCGACCGCACGGTGGCGGCCGCGGGGGCGCGCCGCGACCGGCCGCTCTATGTTTTCGAGACGATCCCGCTCGCGCCGGGAACCTACCGATTGAGGGTGGTGTTCACTCGGCAGGTAGCAGTCGCGCCCGAGCGCTCCGGCGTGGAGGACGGGCGCAGCGCCCCGGCGCACCTCGAGCTCACGCGGTCGGTCACGCTCTCCAGCGGGCGGGCCGTCCTGGTGACCTACGACGAGAACGCACGGAGGCTGGATCTTGTCATCACCCACTGATTCCCCGACGGCACCGCCGGCTGCCACCGCGACCGTGCCATGCCCGTTCTGCGCCACCCTCAACCGCGTGGATCTCGGGCGCGTCGACGACCGGCCGCACTGCGGGGAGTGCCGGCGACCGATCCTGCTCGACCGCCCCGTCACCGTCTCGGACGAGACATTCGCCCGCGTGGTGAGCGACGCCACCGTTCCGGTGGTCGTGGACTTCTACGCCGACTGGTGTGGTCCGTGCAAGATGATGGCGCCGACGCTCGACGCCTTCGCTCACCAGCGTCGCGGCTCGGTGCTCGTCGTGAAGCTCGACACCGATCGCAATCAGGAGACAGCGCAGCGGTACGGGATTCGCGGCATCCCGACCCTGATCGTGTTCAGGGACGGGAAGGAAGCCGCGCGTGAGGTCGGTGTCGTGCCGCGCCAGCGGCTCGACGCGCTCGTGCCATAACCGCGACCCGGCGCTATCTTGCCCGGGTGACCGACCCCGGGGCCTTTCTTTCCGATCGCACCCCCGAGCCTCCGTCCGAAGCGGCGATCTCGCCGCGCTCACGAGGGGTCGCGCTGGCGACCGGCCTGGTCCTCGGACTCTTCGGCGCGCACCGCTTCTATGCCGGGAAGATCGCTACTGGTGTACTGCAGCTGTGTACGCTGGGCGGGCTCGGGTTGTGGTGGCTCTACGATATGATCCTGGTGTCCGCGGGCGAGTTCACCGATATCGAGGGGCGCCGCATCAGCCGCTGGAGCGCCGGGGGGCGCCCACCCCTCCCCGCAGGCGCCGAGCGCCAGCTGGATTACGTGGTACGCGAGCTCGAGGCCCTGCAGGGGCAGGTGAGCGAGCTCGCCGAGCGCGTAGACTTCGCCGAGCGTTTGCTGACGCGGGGACGGAACGGGTCGTGATCCCCCGGGCGGCCGTGACGTCTGTTCGCTCGTCACGGGCTGATTGAAAGACGAAGATTCCTTCACGCACCCGCTCGGGCGGTCGCTTCACCGTCTCCGGGTTCCCTGTGTAGCTTCCTCGCACCTGTCGGGCCGCGAGTGGCCCGCCACGACATCGTCAGGGAGGACGGATGAAGGTTGGGGTCCCGAAAGAGACCGCCGCGGGGGAACGTCGCGTCGCGCTCGTCCCCGAGGTCATCAGCCGACTCGTCAAGGCCGGTCACTCGGTCGTCGTGGAGAGCGGCGCCGGGCTGGCGGCAGGGTTCGCGGACGCGGACTACACGAAGGCGGGTGCCACCATGGGCGACCCGTGGACGGGCGATGTCGTCTGCAAGGTGCAGAAACCCGACGCTGGCGAAATCGGCCGGCTCCGCTCCGGTGTCGCGCTGGTGGGCACGTTCTTCGTCGCGACAGACGCGCTGTTGGTGCAGCAGCTCGCGTCCCGACAGGTCACGACCTTCAGCCTGGAGCTGCTGCCGCGGATCACCCGCGCTCAGACGATGGACGTTCTCTCGTCGCAGGCCACCGTCGCTGGCTACAAAGCGGCACTGATTGCCGCGGAGGCCGCCAACCGGTTCTTCCCCATGCTGGTGACAGCCGCGGGCACCCTGCCACCGGCGAAGGCCCTGGTGCTCGGCGCGGGCGTGGCCGGGCTCCAGGCGATCGGCACCCTGCGGCGCCTCGGGGCCGTGGTGTCAGCCTTCGACGTGCGCGCCGTGGTGAAGGAGCAGGTGGAAAGCCTGGGCGCCACCTTCGTCGCGATGGAGCAGCCCGTGGAGGGTGAGGGCGCCGGCGGCTATGCCAAGGAGCTGTCGGCTGACCAGCACGCGCGCGAGCTCGAGTTCCTGGCGCGCACGGTGCAGGACAAGGATGTCGTGATCACCACCGCGCAGATTCCGGGCAAGCCCGCCCCCCGCTTGCTCAGCACCGCGGCGGTGGACGGCATGAAGCCCGGATCGGTGATCGTGGATCTGGCGGCCGAGTCCGGGGGAAACTGCGAAGTGACGCGGGCCGGCGAGCGTGTGGTGCACGGGGGTGTGGTCGTGCTCGGGCCGGTCAACCTCCCCGCCTCGATGCCGCTCCACGCCTCGCAGATGTACGCCAAGAACATGCAGAACTTTCTCCAGCTGATCGTCAAGGACGGCGCGCTGGTGGTCGATCTCGGCGACGAGATCGTGCAGGGGACGTGTGTGACCCACGAGGGAAAGGTGCTCCGGTCATGACCGAGGGACTCGTCATCCTGGTGGTCATCTTCGTGCTCGCGATGTTCGTCGGGTTCGAAGTGATCACGAAGGTTCCACCCACGCTGCACACTCCGCTGATGTCGGGGTCCAATGCGATCTCGGGCATCACGATCATCGGCTCGATGCTCGTGGCGGGTATCGGGGCCACCCGGCTCGCCACCGTCCTCGGCACGGCGGCCGTGGCGCTGGCGATGATCAACGTCGTGGGCGGCTATGCCGTGACCGACCGCATGCTCCAGATGTTCAAGCGCCGGCCCGAGGAGGGCGAGCGATGAGGTCCCTGATCGAGCTGGCCTACCTCGTCGCGGCGGTGCTGTTCATCATCGGCCTCAAGCGGCTGTCGCATCCGGCCACCGCCCGCTACGGCAACCGCCTGTCGGCGGTCGGTATGCTGATCGCCATCGTCGCGACCGGGCTGGACCAGCAGATCGTGAGCTTCCGCCTGATCCTGCTGGGTGGCGTGATCGGTTCTGCGCTCGGTCTGTGGATGGCGCGTGCGGTGAAGATGACGGCGATGCCGCAAATGGTGGGATTGTTCAACGGCTTCGGCGGCGGCGCGTCGTTGCTGGTCGCTGCCGGGGAGTGGCACCGCTTGGTGCGGCCCGACATGGCCATGCCGGCCACCGTCGCGATCACGATCTACGCGAGCGTGCTGATCGGCGCGGTGACCTTCTCCGGCAGCGCCATCGCTGCGGGCAAGCTGCAGGAGGTGATCTCCGGGCGGCCGGTGCTGTTCCGTGGGCAGCACGTGCTCAACCTGGCGCTGGCGCTCGGCGTCGTGGGCATCGGCGCGGCGCTCACCGTGGGCCCGGACCTCCCCGCGCTCTTCGCCGCGCTCATTGGACTGTCGCTGGTGCTCGGGGTGCTGCTTGTGATCCCGATCGGTGGGGCCGACATGCCGGTGGTGATCTGTTTGCTCAACTCGTACTCCGGCTTGGCGGCGGCCTCCACCGGATTCGTGATTGGGAATCACGGGCTCATCATCACCGGTGCGCTGGTCGGGGCGTCGGGGATCATCCTCACCCAGATCATGTGCAAGGCGATGAACCGGTCGCTCGCCAATGTGCTGTTCGGCGGTTTCGGGGCCACCGCTGTGGCGGCGGGCAGCGCGGAGCGTGCCAAGGCGCTGGCGGCGCGGGGCGTGCGGCAGATCTCGGCCGAGGATGCGGCGATGCTCTTGGCCTATGCCCGCAGCGTGATCGTGGTTCCGGGCTACGGGCTCGCCGTGTCGCAGGCGCAGCACCAGGTGCGGGAGCTGGCTGAGCTGCTTGAGAAGAAGGGGGCCACGGTGAAATACGCGATCCACCCCGTTGCGGGGCGGATGCCGGGGCACATGAACGTGCTGCTCGCCGAGGCGAACGTCCCCTACGACGAGCTGTTCGACATGGATCAGATCAACCCCGAGTTCGATCGCTGCGACGTCGCGCTGGTGATTGGTGCCAACGATGTGGTCAACCCGGCTGCGCGGAACGACCCCCAGAGTCCGCTGTGGGGGATGCCGATTCTCGATGTCGACAAATCACAGAACGTGGTCGTGATGAAACGCTCGATGAACCCGGGCTTCGCCGGCGTCGAGAACGAGCTGTTCTACGATCGCAAGACCGCCATGCTGTTCGGGAACGCCAAGGACTCCCTCCAGAAGCTCATCACGGAGGTGAAGGCGCTGTAGCTGGCCACCGGTCGTTGGCGCGGTCGCCGTCGGGGTAGATGCCGTCGGGGTCGAGGCGGATGGCGGTGACGTGCCGGTTGGTGGCAACCCTGGCGACGAAGTGGGGGCCGAGGTTCCACATCTCGACCGGGTAGACGTGCCGATCGCGGGTGCCGTCGGCGTAGGTGAGCTCGATGGTCACCGGCAACGTCATCTGGCTCCGGTTCGAGAGGAAGATGTAGGTCGAGTCTCGACCCACGGGGCGGACGGAATCCACCGCCTGATCCAGCCGTGCGGTGGTGTACACCCACTGGCGCCAGAACCAGTCCAGGTCGCGACCGGTCACGTTGGCCATCGTGCGGAAGAAGTCGGCGGGCTGGGGATGGCGCGATGACCAGCGGCGCACGTACTCGCGCAGGCCACGGTCGAACAACTCGGCGCCGAGCACGGCGTCACGCAGGATCGTCAGCATCAGGGCCGGTTTCTTGTAAGCTGTCCACGAGAGATCGCGGGATTCCACCGGACGGGTGATCAGCGGTTGCTCGCGCCCCGGCACCGCCGCGGATCGATAGAGGTGCAGCAGCTCGCGTCGCACCGTGTCGCCGTACGCCGTGCCGCGGAAATACGCTTCGGCCGCGTCGTAGTCGATGAAGCTGTTGAACCCCTCGTCCATCCACGGGTATCGCCGCTCATCCGATCCCACGAGCATCGGGAACCACTCATGCCCGAACTCGTGCATCAGCACCCAGTACAGATCTTCCCGCTTGTCGTACGACGGGACGAACGTGAGCATGGGATACTCCATGCCCTCGACGGGTCCTTCGACCGTCGTGGCATGGGGGTAGGGGTACCGGCCCCAGCGCTCGCTGAAGAACCGGATCGTGAAGCGTCCCATGCGGTTGGCCTCTTCCCAGGGGGTCGCCGCCGGCCGGTAGAACGTCTGGATCAGCACGCCCTCCCAGCCGCTCGCGTCCCATCGGTAATCGGGCGACGCCGCCCAGGCGAAGTCCCGGACGTTGGTCGCTGCGAACCGCCACGTGCGCTCGCCGGGCCGACCGTGCCTGCCATTGGCCTCGGCCTCGGAGCGCGTTACGACTTCGACGCGCTCCGTCGCCTGCCGGGCACGCTCGAGGCGGGCGCGCTGCTCCGCCGTCAGCACATCCGACGCATTGGCCAGCGTGCCCGTCGCAGCGACCAGAAACCCCGCCGGGACGGTGAGAGACACGTCGAAGTCGCCGTACTCCAGGTAGAACTCGCCCGCCCCGATATACGGCAGGGTGTTCCAGCCGTGGACGTCGTCGTAGACAGCGAGACGGGGATACCACTGCGCGATCTCGTACAGACGTGTCCCCACCCGTCCCATGCGGCCCGCGCCGTAGGGCGGAATGGGAAAGTGCCAGGCCATCTCGAAGTCGATCGACGCGTCCGGGGCCAGGGGGCTGGGAAGCTCGACCCGCATCATCGGTCCGACGACCGTGCGCTCGAGGTCGCGGCCGGCCGCTTCGAAGCGCTCGACGGTGACGCCACCGACGAACCCCTTGCCGGTGAAATCGAATACGGCGCCGCCCTCGAAGTGGAGCGGTGGCTGGTTGAGCACCGCCGTGATGCTACCCGGTGCGAACAGGTTCTGGTCGAGCTGTACCCATACGAACCGCAGCGTATCGGGGGAGCGGTTCACGTAGTGGATCGTCCCGGTGCCGCGGAGCACGCTCGCGGCGGTGTCGAGGCTGGCGCGCAGGGTGTAGTCGGCGCGCTGTTGCCAGTAGTCCGGTCCTGGTGCCCCCGACGCGCCCCGCACCCGGTCGGGACTCGGGAGCGCGAGGGCACGGAAGGGGGAGGAGTCAGCCACGCTCTGCGCCGCCGCGAACGCGGCGGGGGCGACGGCGATGAGACCGAGGGCGACGACGGGAACACGGTGGGCGCGCATGCGGCGGTCCTTTGCGGCGGTGCGAGGGGGAATCGGGAGACGCGCGCTCGGCTGGCGCGTGCTGCAAGCGTAGCGCCACGGAGGCGACCGCGCCAGATTTCGACGCGGAACGTTCTGGACACGATGAGGGGGGCGTATGAAGCGGGGAATGCAGGCCGTGGTGACGCTCGCCGCGATGCTGCTGACGGCGGCGATGGCGGCGGCACAGCGGGTCGGCGGGGAGCAGGTGGACCTCGACGTCCTGCAGCGTATCCGGGAGGAAGGCCTTTCCCACTCGCAGGTGTCGGCGCTGGCGGGGTATCTGACGGACGTCATTGGACCGCGGCTCACCGGTTCCTCCGGCATGAAGCGGGCGAACGAGTGGACCGCCCAGACCTTCCGGCAGTGGGGGCTGGCGAACGTGGCGGTCGAGCCGTGGGGTCGGTTCGGGCGGGGCTGGGAGCGCGTCGCCTTCAGCGGACGGATCGTGGAGCCGTTCGTCCAGCCGCTCCAGGGGTCGGCGCTGGCATGGAGCGGCAGCACCCGCGGCACGGTCACGGGGCCCGTGGTTTTCGTGAGCATCGCGGACACGAGTGACTTCGCGCGGTACCGCGGCACGTTACGCGGAGCGTTCGTGATGCGGGATACAGTGATCACCGTCGGCCCCGAGTTCGAGCGCGAGCCGCTGCGCACGCCGCTGGAGGATCTGTTCGCTCCGGTCCCCACGCCCGAGCGGCGGTTCACGCCCGAGATGCGCGAGCGGTTTCGCCGCGCGCGCGAGCTGACCGCGACGGTGGCCGCGTTCCTCCGCGCCGAGCGGGCTGCCGCCCTGCTGACGTACTCGAGCCGCCAGTACGCGATCCTGCGCCCGCAGGGCGGTCCCGAAAGCGACCAAGCGCGCGATTCCGTCGGCTTCGAGCCCCTGCCCGCGATCCAGCTGTCGCAGGAGCAGTACTTCCAGATGTACCGCAACTTGCAGCGCGGCGTGCCAGTGCGGATGGAGTTGAATGTCCAGAACCGCTGGCTCAGTGACGATCTCTCGGCCTACAACACGGTCGCCGAGATCCCGGGAAGCGACCTGAAAGGCGAGGTCGTCATGATCGGGGCGCATCTCGACAGCTGGTTCGGCGGCACCGGGGCGACCGACGACGGGGCGGGAACGGTGGTAATGATGGAAGCGATGCGGATCCTCAAGACGCTCGGTCTCACGCCGCGGCGGACCATCCGCATCGCGTTGTGGAGCGGGGAGGAACAGGGCCTGCTCGGTTCGGCGGCGTGGGTCGCGAACCATCAGGCTGAGCTTCCGCGGATTTCGGCATACCTCAACGTCGACAACGGGACGGGGCGGGTGCGCGGTATCTGGGACCAGTCGAATGCCGCCGCGATTCCCGTGTTCGAGCAGATCCTGTGGCCGTTCCGCGATCTCGGCGTCGTCGCGGTACGCCATGGCAACACGGGTGGCACCGACCACCTGTCGTTCGTACGTGCCGGCGTCCCCGGTTTCAACTTCATCCAGGATCCGATCGAATACGGCACCCGCACCCACCACACCGACGCGGATACGTTCGAGCGCCTGGTGCTCGACGACCTCGCGCAGGCGGCCACCGTGGTGGCGTTCACCGCCTACCACCTGGCGATGCGCGACGCGATGATGCCGCGACCCCCTGCGCCCGCTGCCACGGGCGGCAACTGAGGAGGCCCGATGCCTACGAGTACCGCAACCGCCGTCTGGGACGGTCGCCTGCGTGACGGCAGCGGCATCTACCGCGCAGCGAGTGGTGCCTTCGCCGGTGCCTACACCTACAAGACCCGCTTCGAGGGCGCGGCGGGAACGACGCCGGAGGAGCTGGTCGCGGCGGCGGAGGCTGCCTGCTACTCGATGGCCCTGTCGGCGAATCTCGAAAAGGCAGGAACGCCGGCGACCCGAGTGGAGACCACCGCCCGTTGCACGCTGGGCAAGGTCGACGGGGTATCGCGCATCACGACGGTGGCATTGACCGTCGAAGGCAGCGTCCCGGGGATCGACGCTGCGACGTTCCGGTCGGCCGCCGAGGCCACACGCGAGACGTGCCCAGTGTCCAGGGCGCTCCACGGTAATGTCACCATCACGGTGGAGGCGACGCTCACATGACGACACCGCGCGTGATGCTGGTGGTCGCCGGTCTCGGTTTGTCGGCCTGCGGCGGGGCTCCGTCGGTCACGATCATCACTCCCACCGAGGGGGAGGCCGTGCCGGGGCCGGCCGTGCAGATCGCCCTCGGTATCGCCAACGTCGAGATCGCGCCCGTGGCGGAACAGCGCCCCGGGGCCGCGCATGCCCACCTGTTTTTGGACGTGGATCTCACGCCGCTGGACGCGCCCGTGCCGCCCGGGGTCGCGGGGGTGGTGCACCTTGGCGGTGGCCAGCTGGAGTACCGCTTCGACAGTTTGGCGGCCGGCCCGCATCGCCTCATCGCCGTGCTCGGCGACAACACCCACGTCCCGCTGCCTCACGCCAGGGCCGACACCGTGAACTTCATCGTCGGCCCGTGGCCGTGAGACGGCGCGAGGCGACGGGCGCCACGGGCGTCCCACCCGAGGTTGGGATAGCATGACTGAGCGCAAGCATCCCGAGGGCTATCTGGCCGGCAAGACGCTCCGGCCGGAAAGCCTGATGATGTCGTACGGCTACCACCCCGCGTGGTCGGAAGGCGCGCTGAAGAGCCCGATCTTCCAGACCTCGACGTACGTGTTCAAGACCGCCGAAGAGGGCAAGGCGTTCTTCGAGCTGGCGTACGGGCTCCGTCAGCAGCGAGCCGGGGAGATTCCCGGCATGATCTACACGCGGATCTCGCATCCCAACGTCGAGATCTTCGAGGATCGGCTCGCCTTGTGGGACGAAGCCGAAGCGTGCGCCGCCTTCGTGAGCGGCATGGCGGCGATTGCGACCACGTTGCTCGAATTCGTGCGGCCCGGCGACGTGGTGCTGTACAGCTCACCGCTCTACGGCGGGACGGACCACCTCTTGCGGCACGTCCTGCCGCGCTACGGCGCGACGGGGCTCGCGTTTCCCGCCGGTGCGTCGACCGACGCGATCGTCGCGCTGGTCGAGCACGCGGGGGCGCAGGATCGCATCGGTGCCCTGATGATCGAGACGCCCGCCAACCCGACCAATACGCTGGTGGACCTGGCCGCCTGCGCCTCCCTGGCAGACCACTGGGCGCGGGAGGAGCGCCGGCCGGTGGTGCTCGTGGACAACACGTTTCTCGGACCGCTGTGGCAGCATCCACTGCAGCACGGCGCGGACATCGTGCTGTATTCGGCGACCAAGTTCATCGGCGGCCATAGCGATGTGATCGCCGGGGCGGCCCTGGGGAGCCGGGAGCTGATCGATCGGGTCAAGGCGTTGCGCACGTTCTTCGGTACACTCGCCGATCCGTGGACGGGATGGCTGCTGCAACGCAGCCTCGAGACGCTGAAACTGCGCATGACGTCGCAGATGAAGAACGCCCGCTACGTCGCCGATTATCTGGCGCAGCATCCCAAGGTTGAGCGCGTGCACTATCTGGGGCACCTGGAGCAGTCCGATCCCCAATACGACGTCTACCGCCGGCAGTGTCTGGGTCCGGGGTCCATGGTGTCGTTCGACGTGTGCGGTGGGGAGGCGGAAGCGTTCCGCTTTCTCAACGCCCTGCGCCTGGTCAAGCTGGCCGTCAGTCTCGGGGGCACCGAGTCGCTGGCGGAGCATCCGTGCTCCATGACCCACGCGGACGTCGCGTTGGACGAGAAGCGCGCGGTCGGTGTCACCGAGAAGATGGTCCGCATATCCGTGGGGATCGAGCATCCCGACGACCTGATCGCCGACCTCGAGCAGGCGTTGCACCGGGCGTGACGCGGCAACGGGCGGGCTGGGTCGTATACATGCTGCGCTGCCGTGACGATTCGCTGTACACCGGGGTGACCACCGATCTGGCGCGCCGCCTGCGCGCGCACGCGGCGGGCCGAGGCGGCGCGTATACGCGCGCGCGGCGGCCGGTGCGGCTGGTGTACGTGGAAGGGCAGGGCAGCCGCGGGTCGGCTCTGCGCCGCGAGGCGCAGCTGAAGCGGCTCGCGCGCCCGGCCAAGGTGGCACTGCTGATGCGCGGCTGGTGAGGATGCGCAGTGCACGCGGACTTGCCGCGGTGGCTCTACTGGTTGCGGCGGTGTGCGTGGGCTTGGGCCTGTGGCAGGTCCGGCGTCTGGGGGAGCGGCGGGCACACAACGCCGCGATGGCGGTGCGCCGGGAGGCTCCGCCAATCGTGCTGCGCGGCCGCCTGGCGCTGGACCGTGTGCGCTACCGTTCGGTGCGCGTCACCGGGGTGCTCGACTACGCGCGGCAGCGGACCTGGCCCGGTCGCACCGTCGACGGGGTGCCCGGCGTGGCCATCCTGACGCCCGTGCGGCTCGAGGACGGGACGGCGGTGTTTGTCGACCGAGGCTGGGTTCCGTCGCCTGACGCCCGCCACGTCGAGCTTGAGCGGACCCGTGAGCGCGACACGGTGTCCCTCGACGGTCTCGCCCTGCCGGCGCCGCGCGCTCGCGGCGATGTCGATCCGGCTGCGCTGCGCGACTCGCTGCCATACCCCATCGCCCCGTACGTCGTCCAGTGGCTCCCCCGTGGTGCAGCGTTCTCCGACTCCCCGCTGCCGGTGCGCCGCTGGCCGGCGCCCGCGCTGGATGACGGTCCCCACCTGAGCTACGCCATCCAGTGGTTCGCCTTCGCGGCGATCGCCCTTGGCGGCATGGCCGCGTGGTTGCGGCAGGCCGGGGCGTCGCGGCGGCCCTAGGGCCTGCAACCAGCACCCCCGTTGTGCTATCTTGGGGGTGCAGTCGAAGCGAACCGCGAGCTGGCATCCTCTCCGTAGGACAGTCCCGCTCAGGAGCGGGCACCGGCGCTGAGTACACGCGCGGTCTCATTCCCCAGGTTCACGATCATTCGCGACGGCGAGGCCGCTACCCGGCTGCGCCGGCGTGTGCCTGCGTGGGCACGCCGGCGGCGGGAGCCAGCCGTCCAGGTTTCACAGAGGAGGAGCATGCCATTCGCATCACTCGGGCTCATTGACGAGCTCGTCCGCGCCGTGACCGACGAGGGGTATACGCACCCCACGCCGGTGCAACAGGAAGCGATTCCCCTGGCGCTCGAGGGCCGGGACGTCGTCGGCTCGGCACAGACCGGGACCGGCAAGACGGCCGCGTTTCTGCTGCCCATTCTCCAGCGACTGACCCCGGGGCCGCGACACACGCTGCGGGCGCTGGTGCTGGTGCCCACGCGCGAGCTGGCCGAGCAGGTGCTGCAGAGTGCGCGCACCTATGGTCGGCATCTGCATCTCACCGCAGCGGCCGTGTATGGCGGCGTCGGGATGGAGCCGCAAACGCGGGCGCTGCGTCGTGGTGTGGACATTGTGGTCGCCACCCCCGGCCGTCTGCTGGACCACATGGAGCGGGGGCACGTCGACTACTCCGCGCTCGAGGTGTTGGTGCTCGACGAGGCAGACCGGATGCTCGACATGGGCTTCGCTCCCGACGTGCGGCGCATCCTGCGCGCGCTGCCGTCCGAGCGCCAGACGATGCTGTTCTCGGCCACGATCTCGGCCGAAGTCGACGCGCTGGCACGCGCGGCGCTCAACGGGCACGCGTCGGTGGAGATCGGCCGCCGGGCCGCGACGGCCGACGGGATCGAGCACGTCATCATCGCCGTCGACAAGGTGCACAAGCGCGCCGCGCTGGCTCGGATACTCCTGGCGCGTCCCGAGGGGCAGACGCTGGTGTTCACCCGTACCAAGTACGGGGCCGACAAGCTGGCGGCAGCGCTGAAGCGCGACGGGATCGCCGCGCACGCGCTGCACGGGGACAAGGCGCAGCGGCAGCGCCAGCAGACGCTCGATGCGTTTCGCGAGGGTCGGGTGGACACGCTGGTCGCGACCGACATTGCCGCGCGGGGGATCGACGTGGACGGGATCCGGATGGTGGTGAACTACGACGTGCCAACCGATCCGGAGGCGTACGTGCATCGCGTCGGTCGCACGGCCCGCGCCGGCGCCCACGGACTCGCGCTCACGCTCATGGCCGTGGACGAATGGCTGTTGATGGGCGACATCGAACAGCTGATCGGCCGCTCCTTCCCGCGCGAAGTGATCCCTGGATTCGAGCCGTCGATCGCGCCACTGGAGCCGCGACCGGTGAACGCTGAGCCCCGCCGCTCGCGGTCGTCGCTGCGGATGCGGACCGGGGGCCGGCGCCGGCGCTGAACCGGCCTACTTCAGCGACCGGACGAAATTGGCGACGGGGATCCCCGGCAGGGTGAGAATGCGCACCGTACCCCGCGCGTGCAGCGCGGCGGAGATGCGGGCGATCGCGTCATTGTCCGGCGCATCCACCACGCTGACGAAGTCGTAGGGTCCCAGTACGGCGTACTGGGCGGACACCTTGGCGCCGAACTTCTCGATCTCCTTGTTGACCTCCTGGAGACGCTTGGGGTTCTGCATGAGGGTGCGGGCCCCCTCATCGGTCAGGGTCGACAGCAGAATGTAGGTTGGCATCGCTGCCGTATAAGGGAAGGCCCGGGTCGAGCATCGTCAAGTGCTCGGCCCGGGCCGTTCGATGAAACGCGTTCAGCGCGCCGTGATGGGGACGTAGCGGCGCTCGCCCGCGCCGGTGTAGATCTGCCGCGGTCGGGCGATGCGCTGGTCCTTGTCCAGCAGCAGTTCGTGCCACTGGGCGAGCCAGCCGGGCGTCCGCCCGATCGCGAACAGCACCGGGAACATCTCCACCGGGAAGAAGCGCATTGCCTCGTAGATGATCCCTGAATAGAAGTCCACGTTGGGATAGAGCTTGCGCTCGACGAAGTAGTCGTCCTCGAGCGCAATGCGCTCCAGTTCGCGCGCGATGTCGATGAGCGGGTTGCGTCCCGTCACCTCGAACACTTCGTCAGCGGTCTGCTTGATGATCTTGGCCCGCGGATCGTAGTTCTTGTAGACCCGATGGCCGAACCCCATCAGGCGGACCTCGTGCGTCTTCACCCGCTTGATGAAGGCGGGGATGGCCTGAGCCGTGCCGATCTCGCGCAGCATCCGCAGGACCTCTTCGTTGGCACCGCCGTGCAGCGGTCCGTAGAGCGCCGCGGCCGCAGCCGCCATGGCCGAATAGGGATCCGAGTGGGCCGATCCCACGCCGCGCATCGCGGAGGTGGAGCAGTTCTGCTCATGGTCGGCGTGGAGGATGAACAACACGTCGAGGGCCCGCTCGAGCACGGGGTCGGGCTTGTAGCGCACCTCGGTCGCCCGGAACATCATGTTGAGGAAGTTGCCGGTATAGCTGAGCTCGTTGTCCGGGTAGGCGTACGGCATACCGATCATGTGGCGGTAGGCGAACGCCGCCACCGTCGGCGACTTGGCAATCAGCCTGAAGATCTGGCTCTGGCGGGAGCCCTCGTCGTCGATCCGCTTGGCCTCGGGATAGAACGTCGACAGCGCCGCCACCGTGCTGACGAACACCCCCATCGGGTGGGCGTCGTACCGGAATCCGTCCAGGAACTTGCGCACGTTCTCGTGGATGATGGTGTGGTGCGTGATGTCATGCACCCAACGCTCGAGCTCCGCCTTGGAAGGCAGCTCGCCCCGCAGCAGCAGGTACGCGGTTTCGAGAAAGGTGCTCTGCTCGGCGAGTTGCTCGATCGGGTAGCCGCGATAGCGCAGAATCCCGGCGTCGCCATCAATGAACGTGATGGCGCTGCGACACGAAGCGGTGTTCGTGAAGCCCGGGTCGTAGGTCATCAAGCCGAAATCGTCGTCCCCCGTCTTGATCTGCCGCAGGTCGGCGGCCTTGATGGTTCCGTCGGTCACGGGGAGCTCGTAGCTCTTCCCCGTGCGATTGTCGGTGATGCTCAGGGTATTGGTCGGCACTGGAGTGCGTCCGGAAATGACGGTGTCGAAAGATAAGCGGGCGTCGGCCCGGAAAGGCGGGGGTGGCTGGGTGGCACCGGCGGCCGGGGAGTGCTGACGGGCGACAATCGGGACCTTATCTTGGACCTATGGTCGCCCCCCCCCGACGCAGCCTGTACCCGACCCGCTCCGGCGCTGGTGCGCTCCTCGGGCAGCAGCTCACCGCGCGGGGATTCGCCGGGGCCATTCTCCTCGGCATCACGCCCGAGGGGGTCGAGATCGCGGCGCACGCATCCCGGGCGATGGGAGCCCAGTTCGACGTCATCGTCGCCGCGTTCATCAAGCTGGGCTCGAATCTGGCGCCCGTCGGGGCCATGGCCGAGGCCGCCGACGCCGAGATGGACCCGGATTTTCAGCCGGGGATGAACCTCATGGAGAAGCTGCAGTCGGCGATGGACGAGTCCCGGGCCCGGGTGCGCCAGGACCTGGTGCTCTACCGGACCCAGCGGCCCCTCAAGGAGCTGCGGGGTCGCAAGACCGTGATCGTGGACGGGCAGGTGATCTTCCCGTGGCGGGCACTCGCCGCGGCCCGGGCCGCGGAGCAGCGCGGGGCGCCCTACGTCGCCATCGCCACGCCTGTGGCGAGTCATAGCGCGGCGGCCCGGATTCGGGCGCGGCAGTACGAGCTCGTGTGTCCCGCCGTCATGATGGACCCGGATGCCGAGCTGCGGTTCTACGCGGATGCCGGCGCCGACGCGCCGGAGCGCCTGCGCGCGATCATGATCGCGCATCAGGCGGCCTGAAGCGTCGGGGTCGCCACGCGCAAGCACGGCCCCGCTGGGGCTACGGCCGCTCGATTCCCTGCAACTCCACCAACCCCTGCTCGAGCCACGCGTGCTCTCCGCGCAGCACTTCCTGGGCCACACGGTAGGTGGGCGTGTCCTCGTTGCGCCACAGGTTGGCGAACTTGACCTTCACGCGCGCCCGCGCCTGGCGACAGAACAGGTCGGCCAGCGTGACGGCGTGCCGCCCGAGGTCGGGGTCGCGGGCCAGCTCCCGGTGGGCGCGGCTGCAGGCCGCCGCCATGGCGAACAGCTCGCCCCCCACGTCCACCAGCCGAAACAGCACCGACTGACGTCGCTCGAGCTTCGGGCCGAAGCGCAGCATGGCGTGGAACGCGTTGCGCGCCAAGCGCCGGGCGGCGCGGTCCACGAACCGGACGTGGCGCGCCACCGGGCCGAAGGTGCCATAGCGCGGCCAGCGACCCCATCCGATCCAGCGGCTCGGGTACCACCAGCCGTAGAACAGCGCTGCCCGAATCAGTCCCGCGAGACGCACGCCGGCTGAGCGGCCGGGCATCACCACGTCCCCAGCCACCTGCAGGTGTTTGTCCACCGCCTCGCGGGCGATGAACAGGTGCATGATCTCGCTCGATCCCTCGAAGATGAGGTTGATCCGGAAGTCGCGCATGATGCGCTCGACCGGCCAGGGTGTCTCGCCCCGCGCGCGCAGCGAGTCCGCCGTCTCGTAGCCGCGACCGCCGCGCACCTGAACCGTGTCATCGATGATGCGCCAGCCAGCCTCCGAGTTGTAGAGCTTCGCGATCGCCGCCTCGAGTCGGATGTCGGCGCCACCCCGCTCGGCCATCAGGCCGCACAGCTCGGCGATCGCCTCCATGGCGAACGCATTGGCGGCCATCGTCCCGATCTTCTGTGCGATGGCGTCGTGCTTGCCGATCGGCTTCCCCCACTGCACCCGCTCGTTGGCCCAGTCGCGCACGATCTGCAGGCACCGTTTCGCTGCGGCCACCGCCGACACCGGCAGCGTGAGCCGGCCGGTGTTGAGGGTCACCAGCGCCAGCTTCAGGCCTTTTCCCTCGCCCCACAACATGTTCTCGCGCGGGACCCGCACGTTCGTGAACCGGACGGTGCCGTTGTAGATCGCCTTGAGACCCATGAAGTGACAACGATGGGTGACCTCGACCCCGGGCGTGTTGCACTCGACGATGAACGCGGTGATCTGCTTCTTCTCCCTGCCGCGCACCATGACGGAGGGCGTGCGGGCCATCACGACGAGGATGTCCGCGATGGTCCCGTTGGTGCACCACAGCTTCTCGCCGTTGAGGATCCAGTGGCTGCCGTCCTCGGAGAGCACAGCCGTCGTCTCCATGGCGGCGGGGTCGGATCCCACGTTCGGCTCGGTGAGCGCGAAGGCCGAGATGGCGCCCTTGGCCAGGCGCGGAAAGAAGCGGCGCTTCTGGTCGTCGGTCCCGAACAGCTTCAGGGGCTGCGGTACGCCGATGGACTGGTGCGCCGACAGCAGCGCCGTGATCGAGCCGTCGACCGAGCTGACGAGCTGAATCGCCTTCATGTAGGAGAGCTGCGACAGCCCCAGGCCGCCGTATTCGGTCGGGATCTTGATGCCAAACGCGCCGATGGCCTTGAGCTGCTCGATGATCGCCGACGGTACTTCGCCGGTGCGATCGATCGCGTCGGCGTCCACCGTCCGGAGCAGCGCTTCGAGCTTGTCCAGGAACGGTCGTGCCCGCGCGACCTCCTCGGGAGACTGCTCGGGGTAGGGATGGATCAGATCCATCCGCAGGGAGCCGAGGAACAGTTCGCGCACGAAGCTGGGCTGGGACCATTCCTGCTCGCGTGCCGCCTCGGCGACTTCCCGCGCCTCGTCGGCGCTGACTTTCGGTCGGGGTTCGGCGGTAATGGTCGTCATGGTTCCAATCTACTGTGCTTGACAGTCAGAGTGAGAGCGGGAGATTGCGGGGCCTTCCGTCCATGGTGTGAGGGACGCTTCATATGATCGCCACTCTGTTGACCCTGCTCGCTGCCGCGATCCCGACGGCGCCCCAGCAGGCTCCCGAGCCCGCGTCAGCTCCGCAACCCATCCTGATCAAAGCGGGCCGGCTCATCGACGGCATCAGTGATACCCCCCGGACCGGGTTCGGGATTCTGGTCGAGGGAGACCGGATCGCCGCGGTCGGACCCCTGGCGCAGCTCGAGCCACGCGCCGCCGAGCGCGGCGCGCGCGTCATCGATCTCGCCGCGATGACCGTGCTCCCGGGGCTCATCGATACGCACACGCACCTGCTGCTCAACGGCGACCCCACCGCCACGTCCTACGACGAGCAACTCCTGTACCAGTCGATCCCCTACCGGGCCATCCTCGGTGCCCGCAATGCGAGGCTGGCGCTGGAGCAGGGATTCACGACGCTGCGGGACGTGGAGACCGAGGGGGCGATGTACGCCGACGTGGATATCAAGCGGGCCATCGAGCGCGGCGAGGTCCCCGGTCCGCACATCTTCGCGTCCACACGGGCCCTCGCCCCAACGGGCCGCTATCCGATCAACACCCCGAACTGGGGCATCGAGCTGCCCAAGGGCGTGCAGATCGTGGACGGCGTGGAGCCGGCCCGGCTGGCGGTGCGCGAGCAGATCGGTCACGGAGCGGACTGGATCAAGTACTACAGCGACAGCCGCTACTACTTCACCCCGGATAGCGTGATCCGCAGCTGGCCCAATTTCACTGACGCGGAGGCTCGGGCGATCGCCGACGAGACGAAGCGCCTCGGCCGTCGCGTGGCGGCACACGCCATCGGGTCGGACGGGATCGCCGCGGCCCTGCGCGCGGGCGTCCACTCCGTCGAGCACGGCGACGGCATGACCGACTCGCTGATGGACGTCATGGTGCGTGACGGGGTGTTCTGGGTGCCGACGATGACCGTGGGATGGTATGTGGCGCAGCCACGGGGCGGGATCTGGCCGGCCCTCGTCGAGCATCAGGCGCGGGCCTTCCGGCGAGCCGTTCGCAAGGGCGTGAAGGTCGCCTTCGGGACCGACGTGGGTGGCTTTCCGTGGACGGAGATCCCGATCGCGAAGGAATTCGAGTACTACGTGCGGGCCGGGATGACCCCGATGCAGGCGATCCAGTCGGCCACCACGGTTGCCGCGGAGCTGCTGGGGCAGCAGGACCGCCTCGGCGCCGTCGCGATGGGCCGCGAGGCCGACCTCATCGCGGTGGCGGGTGACCCCCTCACCGACATCACAGAACTGCAGCGCGTTCGGTTCGTGATGAAGGGCGGGGTGGTTTACGTGTCGCCCTGAACGGGTGACGCTTCGTCCGCGCGGGGGCCCCCGTGTAGATTCCCCGCCCATGCGGCCCTGTCTCGCGATCGTGCTCGGATGCGTCGGCGCTGCCGGTCCCGCCGTCGCGCAGTTCGCCCCCCCAGGAACCGGCGGCGTCGTGGCTTTGGCGGAGGCCCTCCAGGGCCTTGGCGTCGAGCGGCGTGTGCTGGTGATCGGCGCCCATCCGGACGACGAGAATACCGCCCTCCTGACGCTGGTGGCGCGCGGTCTCGGGGGGCGGGCCGCCTATCTGTCGCTCACGCGCGGCGAGGGCGGACAGAATCTCATCGGTCCCGAGCTGGGAGTGGGGCTCGGCCTGATCCGCTCCGAGGAGCTGCTCGCCGCCCGGGCCGTGGACGGGGCAGAGCAGTTCTTCACGCGCGCCTACGACTTCGGATACTCGAAGAGCGCTGACGAGGCGTTCGGGGTGTGGCCACACGATTCGCTGCTGGCCGACGTCATCGCGGTCATCCGCCGCTTCCGCCCCCACGTCATTGCGTCGGTGTTCTGGGGGACGCCCCGGGACGGGCATGGGCAGCATCAGGTGGCGGGCGCGTTGGCACACGAGGCCTACCGTGCGCTCCTGGACTCCGCGTGGGGACCCGCCAAGCTGTACCGCTCGGCGCGCAGCGCCGAGTCAGCCACGCTCACCATCCCCGTCGGGCTCCTCGATCCCCTCATGGGGCGCTCCTACGCGCAGCTCGCCGCGGCCAGTCGCAGCCGCCACCGCAGCCAGGACATGGGGCAGCTGCTGCGCCCCGGTCCCGCTGCCGTGCGGCTCATTCTCGTTGACCGGCGCGTGCCGGGGCCTGATACGGCGCTGTTTGCCGGGGTCGAGGGCGACGCGGGGGATCCGCGGTTCGCCGCCTTGATCGACAGCGCCCGAGCGCGGCTCGACGCGTGGCACCCGGCGGCGGTGCTCCCGTACCTGCTGCGCGCGCGACGGCTGCTGCGGGCCGACGCGGGGCATCGGTCGGCGCTGCTCGACAGCGCCGTTGCCATGGCTGCCGGCGTGGTTCTCGACGCCGTGACCGCGGACCGCATCGTCGCGGCCGGCGAGCCGCTGGACATCGAAGCCGATGTGTGGAACGCCGGGTCTGCCGAGGTGCGGGTCGAGGCGCTGAGCGTCGAGGCGCCGACGGGGTGGACGGTGACCGCGATGGACGGCGCCGGGCGCGCGACGGTTGAGCGCGGCGCCGTGCTGACGAGCCGGTTCACGGTTTCCATTCCGCCGGAGGCCGGACGCACCGAGCCGTATTTCCTGCGGCGGCCCGTCGCGGGGGCGATGTACGACTGGACCGGCGTTGCGGCCGATGTGCGCGGCCGACCATTCTCGCCGCCGCTGCTCGAGCTCCGGGCTCGAATCACCGTGGATGGCGTGACGATCGACGCCCGCCGCGAAGTCGTCTACCGCTATCGAGACCAGGCCATCGGTGAAGTGCGCCGCCCCGTCTTCATCACCCGACCGTTCGAGGTGGCGGTGTCGCCAGAGCTCGTCGTCTGGCCGCTGGACGGCGAACCCGCCGCGGGGCGCGGGGCACTGGGCACGGCGCGGCCGTTCACGGTGACGGTCACGAACCGCGCCAGGGGCGCGGCCACGGCGCGGGTGCAGTTCACGGTTCCCGATGGGTGGCGCCCGATGGGTCCGGCGACGCTCCGCTTCGAGCGGGAGGATGAGACCCGCACGCTGACAGTCACGCTGCAGGCGCCGCCGGCGGTGACGGCCGGTGATCAGGCCCTGGGAGTGTCGGCGGTGGGCAGTGACGGACGCGCGAGCGAGGGCGCGCTGATGGTGATCGACTATCCGCACATCCGTCCTCGCGCCATGGCGGTGCCCTCCCGGGCCGAGATCCGGGTGGCGCGAATCGCGCTGCCCGATCTCCGCCGTGTCGGCTACGTGCGCGGCGCGTCCGATCGTGTGCCGGAGGAGCTGCGGGCGATTGGTGTGCCGATCGTCCTGCTCACGGCCGACTCCCTCGCCGGCGCCGATCTCACCCGGTACGACGCGATTCTCATCGGCAGCCGTGCCTACGAGACGGAGCCTGCGCTCGTGGCCAACAACGAGCGCGTGCTGGAATACGCGCGCGGCGGCGGTCTGGTGATCGTGCAGTACCAGCAGTATCAGTTCGTCGACGGCGGTTTCGCCCCCTATCCGCTGACGATGGCGCGTCCCCACGATCGCGTCACCGACGAACGGGCTGCCGTGACCGCGCTCGCCCCCGACCATCCGGTGCTTCACGCTCCCAACGAGATCGGACCGCGCGATTGGGATGGATGGGTGCAGGAGCGGGGATTGTATTTCGCCAGCACCTGGGACAGTGCCTACGTCCCGGTGCTCGAGATGGCCGATCCCGGTGATGCGCCCCTACGCGGCGGACTGCTCATCGCGCCGCTGGGACAGGGTACCTACGTGTACACGGGACTGGCGTTCTTCCGGCAGCTGCCGGCGGGCGTGCCCGGGGCGTATCGGCTGCTCCTCAACCTGCTCGGATTGAAGGACCGGCATGTTCCGTGAGATGGCGGATTCGCGGTGCTGAATCCCTCGGTCAGGCGGCTGTCCGTGCTCATCGCCGTCGCGACGGTGGACATGATGGGTTTGATGATGGTGGCGCCGCTGATGCCCTTTTACGCCCTGCGGTTCAACGCCGCGGAGTGGATGGTTGGGCCGCTGATCTCCGCGTTCGCGATGGCGCAGCTGGTGTCGTCCCCGATCTGGGGGCGTGTCTCGGATCGCCGCGGACGGCGCCCCGCGTTGCTGATCGGTCTGGCGGGAGCGGGTATCGCCTTTTTGATATTCGGATTTGCCACGTCGCTGTGGATGCTGTTCTTGTCGCGGATCGTGCAGGGGCTCGGTGGCGGCACGACAGGCGTGGCGCAGGCCTACGTCGCCGACACCATGCCGCCAGCGGACCGCGCCAAGGCGCTGGGGTGGTTGTCGGCGGGGACCAGCGCCGGCGTGGTCATCGGGCCGTTCATCGGTTCGTTCGCGGCCAACTGGGGCCCCGCGGCGCCGGGAGTCGTCGCCGCTGCTGTGATGCTGGTGAACTTCGTGGCGGCGTGGCACTGGCTCCCCGAATCGAGGGGCGAACGACAGCCGGGCGGCGCGGCCACCGCCGGCATGCCTCAGCCCCGCGGTGTGCGGCGTGCGGTGTGGGAAATCGCGCGCCACCCCTCCCGGCCGGCCCATCGGGTCATCTGGATCTACTGCGTGGGTATGCTGGCGCTCAATGCCCTCATCGGCGTGCTGGCGTTGTACCTGAAAGACACCTTTGGCGTCACCGAGCGTACCATTGGGTACTTCTTTCCGGTGTTTGGCGTCGTCGGCGTTCTCATGCGAGCGACGATCGTGGGGTACGTCGTGGATCGTTTTGGCGAAGTGCGCACCATGCGCATCGGGGCCACCCTGCTTGCCCTCGGCCTCGGGCTCATGCCGCTCCCGCATCTCCTGCCGCTCTTCGTGGTATTCCTGATTCTGACGCCGATGGGGACGGCGTTGCTGTTCCCGGCCAGCACCGCTCTGGTGAGCCACCGCACGGACGGGCGAGAGTTGGGCCTCGTCCTGGGTGCGCAGCAGACGCTGCGCGGCATCATGAGCATCATCGGCCCGATCGGCGCCACCGCCGTGTACGCATCGCTGGGGCACGGCGTGCCGTTCTTCATGGCGGCCGGGATTGTGGTCGTCGCCGGTCTGCTGGCCGTGCGGGAGCCCCACGCGGCCCCCGAGCCGGCTACCATTAGCGCATGAACACGCTCCCGCTGTGGCTCGCGCTCGCGGGCTCCCTGGCCGCGTCGCCCGGCGAGACGGCGCCGCCCCGCGTCAAGCTGGTGGTCATGGTCACCGTCGACCAGCTGGTCCCCCGCTACCTCGAGCAGTGGCGTCCGCAATTCACCGGCGGTCTGGCCCGCCTGCTCGACGGGGGCGCCGTGTTCACCGATGCCTTCCAGGACCACGCGCTCACCGAGACGGCCCCCGGCCACGCGACCGTGCTGTCTGGTCGCTGGCCGCGGCACACGGGGATCATCAGCAACGGCGCCGGGGTCGGGGACTCATCGTCGCCGCTGGTGGAGGTCAGCGGACCGGGTGCGTCGCCGCATCGCTTCCGCGGGACGGCGCTGTTCGACTGGATCGCCGCCACCAATCCGGATGCGCGCGCGCTGTCGGTGTCCCGCAAGGACCGGGGCGCCATTCTTCCGATCGGACGCGCCAAGCAGCAGGTGTACTGGTATCAGGCCGGCGTGTTCACGACGAGCCGATACTATGCGGACTCGCTGCCCGCCTGGGTGCGCATCTTCAATGCGCGGCGCATCCCGTTCAAGGCGGCGGGGCAGGCGGTGACGCTGCTGCTGCCGGACAGCGCCTACGCCGAGCCCGACTCGGCGCCGTGGGAGAACCAGGGCCGTGACGTCACGTTTCCCCACCGCCTTCCGCCGGACAGCCAGCGCGCGGCGGCGATCTACGCGGGGACGCCGTGGATCGATTCTCTCACCCTCGCGTTCGCGCTCACCGGGGTCGAGGAGCTCCGTGTGGGGCGGCGCAGGGGCACCGATCTGCTGGCCGTGTCACTGTCCGCCACCGACGCCATCGGCCACGTCTTCGGTCCCGATTCGCGGGAGATCCACGACCAGGTGCTGCGGCTCGACCGTTACCTGGGCTGGTTCCTCGACCGGCTCTTTGATCGCCTCGGCGAGGATGGCGTGGTGGTGGTGCTCACCGCCGACCACGGTGTGACGCCCTATCCAGCGGCATCACGGGCGCGCGGCATCTCCGCCTACGCGGTCAGTCTCGATACCGTCCTGTCCGCGGTGAACCGCGAGCTCGACGCCGCTTACCGCTCGCTGCACGATCCGGAAGCGTGGCTGCGCGCCGATGGCGGGATGATTCTGCTGGAAGACAATGGGCGGCTCGCGGCCGCCGGCATCAACGTCGACAGCGTGTGGACGGCGGTTGCCGGGCGCATTCGCGCCCTGCCGGGAGTGGCGCGGGTGGATCGGCTCGCCGATCTCTATGCCGCCGACACCACCGAAGACGCCGTGGCGCGCCGCTGGGTGCATCATCTCGATCCTGATGCCTCGGTCCCGCTCGTGGTCACGCTGGCAGAGCCGTCGGTATGGTCCGACCGTTTCGCGATGCACGGGCAGGCGAGCGACGCCGACGCGCACGTGCCGCTGATTTTCTACGGGCGGGGGTTCCGTCCCGGGCGATACGAGCGCCGGGTGGCCACCGTGGATATCGCGCCGACCCTGGCTCGCCGTCTCGACGTGGCCCCGTTGTCGGTGCTGGACGGGCGCGTGCTGGTCGAGGCGCTGGACCCGGAGCGCTGAGCGTGGCCCGGCTGAGCGCGATTCAGCAGCAGCGGGTGGACGACATCCAGGCGTTCCAGCGCGCGGTGGAGCGCGTGCGACACCTCATCGCCGAGATCGACGGCAGCCGGGCGGCGAGCGCCGCCGTGATCAACAGCCTGTTCGCGACGGTCGAGCGCGAGCTGTCCCAGCTGCGGGAGCGCGCCCGTGGCTCGACCATCGGGGCGATCGGTGATCGGGCGGGCGAGCTCGCCGTGCTGGCGGGGCGTCCCACAGGGCTACAGATCCGCGTTCGCGGGCTGACCGAAGGCATCGACGGGTTGGAGCACGAGCTCGACATCGCCCTCAAACGGGCGCTCACGCCCGAACGACCGGCGACGCCGCAGGATCAGCCGCCCTCCTGAGTGCCGGGCGGGTTCGGGGGT
>QKHC01000003.1 GCA_003251175.1 Gemmatimonadota bacterium | reverse complement strand
GAACGTGACCCAGCGACCGTCGGGTCTCCAGTGCGGGCGCCGGTCCGGACTCGCCCCGAACGTGATCCGCGACAGCGGGCCGCGCGGCAGCTGCTTGACCCAGATGTCGTCGCCCGCCGCGGTGTTGATCCCGATGACCAGCTGCCGGTCGTCGGGCGACAGCTCCCAGCCGTAATCGGCGGCGAATTGGGTGACGCGAAACCGCCAGCTCGTGTCCACGGGCGCTTCCCGACCGCCGCGATCGATCCACACGAGCTCGTTTTCGCCCTCGAAGCCGGTCACACCGGGCATCAGGACGCCAGTTCCCGATACGGCCACGTCGAAGTCCGCCCCCTGCCGCACGCTGTCCGCGATCACCACGGGGTCCCCCCGCACGGCGAGGGCGTTGCCGTCGAAGCGGACGGCGTACAGCGGCCCCGAACCGGCGAGATTGGGTCGCGCGCCGGCAAAGAACAGGATGTCGCCAGCCACCACCCCACGCCGTGCGTTCTTGATGAGCAGGCGAGCGGAATCGGCGCCGAACTCGAGGACATAGAGGTCCCCCACGGTGCACGGCGCCACGCACGCCTGGAACAGCACGCCACGCCCGTCGGGCAGCGGTGTCACGTGGAGCGGGAAGAGCGAATCGGATTCCCACACCGTCGTGGCGGTGCGCGCGCCCCGCTCCGGAGTGCGCTCGAGCGCAAACCGGTCTCGGGCGACGTACACGAACGACCCGTCCTCGAGCCACGCCACCGTGCCATTTCCCCCCGCGACGCCATCGATCACCGTCGTCAGCCCTCCGCCATCCAGCGAGGTCACACGAATCTCGTTGAGGATGACGACGGCGAGGCGCTGCCCGTCGGGGGACACCGCTATCGCGCTGGCCCCGTCGGTCCCCAGGACGGGACGCGCCGTCAGCTGGTCCCGTTGCTTGACCCACACTCGGCGGAGGACGGGTGTCTCGGCCGGACCGCCGTAGAGGATGCGCGAGCCGTCCGGGGTAATCGCGACCGGCCCTCCGGACGGCGCCTGGTCGGGCGGCAGCGCCAGGCCATAGCGGCTCACGGGCCGCCCGGGCGCTGGGCGAGTCAGCGACCAGCCGAGTGCGATCGCGAGCACCACCACCAGGGCGGCGAGGACGGCGGTCGTCGTCGCAGGGACGCGGCGGAGCACCGAGGCACCGTTGACGGCGGCGGTCGCCGTCGTGTAGGACGGGTTGGCCAGCGCGTCCATGAACGCCCTGGCCGTGTCGAACCGGTCGGCCGGCAGCTTCTCGAGTGCCTTCCCCACCGCCGCAGCGACATTGGGGGGCACGGCCTTCCGCACGTCGCTCACCGGCCGTGGCGTGTCCGCGATGATCCGCATGATGATCTGCTGCGCGGAGCTGCCGACGTGCGGCGGATTGCCGGTCAGCATCTCGTACAGCACGCTCGCCAGCGAGTACACATCCGAGCGGGCCGTGATCTCCTTGTCGGCCGTCGCCTGCTCGGGGCTCATGTAGTGCGGCGTCCCCAGCGACAGGCCGGTCTCCGTCATGCGCCCGCCCGCCGCCGCGCTCACCGCCAGGGCGATCCCGAAATCCGCCACCATCGGCCGGCCGTCGTGCAGCAGGATGTTCTCGGGCTTGATGTCGCGGTGGATCACCCCGTGGCGGTGCGCGTAGTCGAGCGCGTCGGCCACCTCCCGGGTGATCCGCACCGACTCCTCGATTCCCAGCTGCTTCTCGCGGTCGAGCTTGGTGCGAAGCGTCTCGCCTTCGATGTAGGGCATGACGTAGAACAGGAAGCCGTCGGCCTGCCCCGAATCGAACAGCGGGAGGATGTGCGGATGTTGTAGCTGGGCGGTCGTCTTGATCTCCTGTACGAACCGCTCCGCGCCCAGCACGGCCGCCAGCTCGGATTTCAGCACCTTGATCGCCACCTTGCGGTCGTGCCGCAGGTCCTCGGCGAGATAGACCGTGGCCATGCCGCCCGCGCCGAGCTGGCGCTCGATGCGGTAGCGGTCGGCCAGGGCGGTGTTGAGTCGGGAGGAATCGGGCATGGTCGACGCGGAAAATGGTAGGGGAGGCGCGTCAGCGCCAGCGGCAGTATCTCGACGATCGGCGGCGCGGCCCGGCTAGCGCGTAGCGACGCGCACGCCGCACCGATGGCCAATCATCCCGGAGGCCGGTCGTCGCCCATACCGAATGCCACGCGGCGCTGCAGATCCCGGTAACGAGAGTCGTCCCGCACTGGATCGAGGCGTGGGTCGGTTCCCAGGAACGCGAGCGAGTGCGAACGGTCGTCGAAGGCCCGGTCCAAGCGACGGAAGGCCGCGTCGGTCTCGCCCAATGCGAGATGGATGCCGGCGATTTCGTAGGACGGGAGATAGCGCTCCGCTTCGAGGTGCAGCAGCCGTTCCAGCAGCCCGCGCGCCGTCGCCGCGTCGCCCGCGAGCGCGTACCCGCGCGCGAGCTCGGCCACGGTTGACGGGCTCTCCTGAGAGGTGCGAACGGCATTCTGCAGTGCCACGACCGCCGCTTCGAACCGTCCCAGCTGGGCAAGCGCCTGGCCGAGCCAGACGTTGCCGGGCACGAACGTCGGGTCCAGCTCCAGCGCGCGCTGTAACACCGCGACGGCCTGCTCGTATTCCCGCGCAAAGTAGTGGTGCCACCCGATGCCGGCGTTGATGATCAGGGAGAGCGGCTCCAGCTCGAGGGCGACATGCCACTCCCGCTCCGCGTCTGCGAAGCGTCCCAGCTGATCGAGAAAGTTCGCATAGAATTGATGCGCGCTCGCATACCGCGGATCCAGGTCGATCGCGCGCTGAAAGGTCGTCTCGGCCGCTGCCGCGTTCCAGTCGTGATAGAACAGGACGTACGCCAGCGAGGCGTGCGCGGCGGCCAGGCGATCGTCCAATTCGAGTGCGGTGCTCGCGGCTTGCTTTGCTCGCGAGAACGCCTCGCGCGGCGGCATCAGATCGTAGAAACCGAGGATGTTGTACGAGTCTGCCAGGCCGACGTGCGCCAGCGCGTAGCGGGGATCGATGGCGATCGCCTGCTCGAAGTGCTGGATCCCACGCCGCAGGTCCTGCTCGTCGCGCTTGTTCCAGTAGTATCGACCTCTGAGGTAGTGCTCATAGGCGGTCACATTCTGCGTGCCGGGCGACACGATCGCTTCCGCTTCAGCGTCGAGGAGCTTGACCCGCAGTACCTCCACGATCGCCTGGGCGATGCGATCCTGCACGGCGAAGATGTCTTCGAGGTCGCTGTCGAACCGATCCGACCACAGATGATCGTCATCGGCGACCCGGATGAGCTGGGCGGTGACGCGCACCCGCTTGCCAGCCTTCCGCACGCTTCCCTCGAGCACGGTGCTCACGTTCAGCGCAGCGCCCACGCTCCGGATACCGGTCGCCGCGCCTTTGAACGCGAATGCCGACGTGCGGGAAGCCACCCGCAACCCCTCGAGCTTGCTGAGCGCGCTGATGATCTCCTCCGTCACCCCGTCGCTGAAATACTCATTGTCCGCCTCGGCGCTCATGTTCACGAACGGCAGGACCGCCACCGACGGCCTGTCGCCGGGGGCGGGCTCCTCCCCGCGACGTGGGCGCCTCGTCGACTGGAGGAGGGCCTCGCCGAACTGGGCAACGGGGTTGAACCGATCGGCCGGCGTTTTGGCCAGCGCGCGGGCCAGCGCTCCCGCAATCTCGGGCGGAACGGCCGGCCGCAGATTGGTGATCGGCCGAGGATCGACGGAGATGTGCTGATGAATGACGCTCTCGACCGTCGGGCCGGTGAAGGGCGGCTGCCCGGCCAGCATTTCGTAGAGGACGCAGGCGAGGCTGTAGAGGTCGCTGCGTCCGTCGAGGGTCTCGGCGCCCGCCGCCTGCTCCGGGCTCATGTAGGGCGGCGTGCCGATCGCCATCCCCGCCTGCGTCAGCGTTTCGCCTCCCGCCGCGCTCACCGCCTTGGCGATGCCGAAATCGGCGACCAGGGCGTGGCCGCTCTCGAGCAGGATGTTTTCCGGTTTGATGTCACGATGAATGACGCCCCGACTGTGGGCGTAGCTCAGCGCGTCGGCCACTTCCCGGGAGATCTGGAGCGCGTCGTCGAGCGGGAGCTGTTTCTCGCGGGTGAGCCGGTCACGCAGCGACTCGCCCTCAACGAACGGCATCACGTAATACAGGAAGTCGCCCGACTCGCCCGAATCGTACAGCGCGAGGATGTGGGGGTGATGCAGGTTGGCGGTGGTCGTGATCTCGCGCAGGAAGCGCTCAGCGCCGATGGCGGCGGCGATCTCCGGGCGCAGCACCTTGATGGCGACACGGCGCTGGTGCTTGCGGTCCTGGGCGAGGTAGACCGTGGCCATGCCACCCGCGCCGAGCTGGCGCTCGATACGGTAGCGGTCGGCCAGCGCCGCCGCGAGCCGCTCGGCGACGTCGCTCATCTCACCGCGCCGCGGCGCGCAGCGGATCGAACCAGTGCAGCAGGACGTGCAGCGTGGCGTCGTCCGTTGTCGCTTCGGGGCGCCGCACCACGATGAAGTGCCGGTCGTCGGGCGCGACGTCCCAGTTGGTCGGATTCCCGGCCACGTATTGCGCGCCGAACAGCGCCCGCGGCGTCCCCGCGCGGAATACCGGGCCGGGAGTCACCGGCACGGCATAGACGGAATCGGGGGTGCGGTAAAAGAGCTCACGCCCGCTGTGCGCCCAGCGTGGCTCCGCTCCGCGGGCGGTTGAGATTCTGGTCCGGCCGCTTCCCTCCTCCAGACCGCGCACGTACACCTCCATCTGACCAGTCTCGTTCGAGGCGTAGGCCAGCCAGCGGCCGTCCGGTGAGACCGTGGGATTCCGCTCATCGAACGGCGTCGCCAGCAGTGGCCGAATCACCTGGGGGCTATCGAGCGTCGCGATCCAGATGTCGCGGTTTCGTTGCTCGCTGATTTCGCGGAACACCACGGCGCGTCCATCCGGCGTCGGGCTCGACTCGAAGATCGGATTGGGCCTCGTGATCAGGGACTCCGGCTGCCCGCTCCCGTCAGGGCTGATGGTGAACAGGCGGTTGGTGCCGCGGTATTGCGTGTACACCAGGCGCCGGCCGCCGGGCAGCCACTCGGGCGTCGCGCTCGCGGAATCGAAGGTGATGCGCTGCAGGTTGCCGGCGTCGAGATCCCAGATCCAAACATCGTCGCCGCCACCACTCGGCCCACTCGAGCCACCCGCAATGGTCACGGCGATGCGGCGGCCGTCGCGCGAGAATCGCGGCTCCCGGTACGCCGCCCGGGGCGCCGGGAGGGCGAGCGCGCGGCCATCCCGATCGACCAGTGCCAATTCCCTGAGATCCGAACGGTCTCCCCCCCTGTATACGAGGGCGCCGGTGCGAGCCACCGCCATCTTGGCGACGGCGGCCCCACCCATGTCCACCCCGCCGACGATCGGCTGCGGCGGGCCGGTGAACCGGAGCTTCCCCGCATCGAACCCCCGCGCGAACACGGTCCCATCCTGCTCGGTGTAGACCAGATATCCGCCGTCCACGTACTGCGGGCTCATGCCCGGCTGGTCCAGCGGCCGTACCTGGCCGTCACCGAGCGTAACCGCCCACAGACTGGGGCCGGAATCGGTGACGTTGGTGAACACCACCGCGCGCCCGTCGGGCAGGAACGCGGGC
>QKHC01000075.1 GCA_003251175.1 Gemmatimonadota bacterium | reverse complement strand
TACGAAGTCGTCGGCGCGCTGGCCGCCGCGGGCAATCTGTCCGGCGCCCTGCGATACGCCGAGGACCACCGTCAACGCCTGGACCGCGAGCTCGGGGTGCCACCCGACCCGGCGCTGTTGGCGCTCATCGCGCAGCTCCGCGGCGACGGTCCCCGCGGCGCGGAGGCCTAGCCGGCGGGCAATGGCGGGCGCCGCATCCGACCCGATCGTCGAGCGCCTGCGCGCGGCGCTGAGCGACCGCTACGAGATCGGCGGCGAGCTCGGGCGTGGCGGCAACGCCCGCATTCTGCGGGGACGGGACCGCCGCGACGGACGGCTCGTCGCCGTGAAGACACTGCGTCCGGAGATCGCACGGGCGATTGGACCCGACCGTTTCCTGCGCGAAATCGATATCGCCCGGGGGCTGGATCACCCGCACATCGTGCCCCTGCTCGATTCCGATGAGTCGGCCGGCATTCTGTGGTATGCCATGCCGCTGATCGAGGGTGGGTCGCTGCGCACGCTGCTCGCGCGTGACGGGCAGCTCTCCCTTCCGCTCGCGTTGCGGATAACCGCGGACGTGGTGGTCGCGCTCGACTACGCGCACGCCCGGCGCATCGTGCACCGGGACCTCGCCCCGGGAAACATCCTGAACGGGAGCGCGGCGACGATGGTCACCGACTTCGGAGTGGCGCGGGCCATCGACGCGGCGGCCCGCCAGCCGCTCACGGAGTCCGGCATCGTCGTCGGCACCCCCGCGTATACCAGCCCCGAGCAGGCACGGGATGCGAAGCGGGTGGATGGGCGAGCGGATCTCTATGGGCTCGGCTGCGTGCTCTACGAGATGCTGGCGGGGGCGCCTCCGTTTCACGGCGCCACGCCGCAGGCGGTGCTGGCGCGCCACCTGAGCGATCCCGTTCCGCCGCTGCGGACCGTCCGTCCCGATGTCCCACCCCCCCTCGAGCAGCTCGTGTGCTCGATGCTCGCCAAGGACCCGGCAAATCGCCCCCAGACAGCCGCCGCACTGGGCCGCACCCTCCGCGACCTAGGTGGCGAGCCCACCGCTCGAGCGTGAAGGCGCGGCGGCCGCGAGCGCTGCCGCGAGACTCCGCAGCCGGCCCCGCAGGACATCGAACCCGTCGGTCCGGGTGACGCTGAGCTCGTCCAGGTACAGCGCGCGATTGACTTCTACCTGCACGCTGTGCACGCCGTCCGCCGGCTCCCCGAAGCGCTCGACGATCGTGCCCCCGGCGTAGGGATCGTTGACGGCCACGCGATACCCCATCGTCTCCAGCGTGGTGACGATCAACCGGGTGAGCGTCGGACCGGCGCTCGCACCGTGGCGATCGGAGACGACGAAATCCGGGCGCCGGGCCCCCGCCCCGTCGGGCGTCATCGCATTGCCTACCGACTTCATGGAGTGCCAGCTGATGTGCCAGACCGCGCCGTGGACACGGCGCAGCTCGGCAACCAGCTCGGCGAGGACGGCGTGATACGGGCGGTACACGTGGAGGATGCGGTCACGGATCTCCGCGACCGACAGCGGACCCACGTTGATGGGCACTCCCGGCACGACATCGCGCCGGATGAGGCCCAGCCCGCGCCGGGACTTCTCGCTCGGCGCCAGCCGGTCCGGCCACGGCTCCGCGAGCAGCTCGGGGTCGATGTCCGCCTCGTCGCGATTCACATCGATGAAGCACCGCGGGTAGGTGGCTGCCAGCACCACCGCGCCGACCTCGACCGCGTCCGCGATCAGCTCGTCGACGTAGGCGTCCTCGCCGCGACGCAGCTCGGCGCGCGCACACCGCGTCCGCCAGTCGGCCGGATAGCTGCGTCCGCTGTGCGGTGAATCGAACAGCAGGCGGGGGATGCCATCGGGTCGGACGACGACGTACGGCCGCACCCGTCAGTGCCCGATGACCACGGCGAGGGACACGAACGCGAGCGAGCATGCCACCAGACCGACGAGGAGCGGCCAGACGAAGCGAATCCACGCCCCGTAGCTCACGCCTCCGGTCGCCAGGTAGGCGAGCAGCATCCCCGACGTCGGCGTGACGACGTTGGTCAGCCCGTTCCCGAAGATGAATGCCTGCACCGTCACCTGCCCCGTGAGACCACCCAGCTGACCGATGGGGCCGAGGATCGGCATGGTGACCGCCGCCTGCCCGGAGGTTGACGGGATCAGCACGTCGATCAGCATCTGGATGAAGACCATGCCCTGGGCGACGACGATCCGGGGCCGGCCCGCCACACCCTGGGCCAGGAACGCCACGATCGAATCGAGCACGACCGCATCCCTCAGAATCAGCTCCACCGCGCGGGCGAGCCCGACCAGGACGGCGGCCAGCACCATCGTCTTCATCCCTTCGAGGAAGCCGTGGGCCGCCGCGCGCGAGCCGATGCGCCCCACTGCACCGATCAACATCGCGGCCAGGATGTACACCGCCCCCAGCTCGAGATGCCCCCACCCCCGAGCCTGGGCGCCGTACACCAGCAGTGCGATGGTGGCGAGGAGAACGAGCAGGATCGCCACGTGCCGGCCGGCCAGAGCGGCGGAGGAGAAGACCGCCGGCACCGCTTCCGCACCCGCCTGGCGGCGGGCGTAGCGCAGCACGAACCATGTCCCCAGCGCGAGGTACGCGAGCCAGGTCACCAGCCGAAACGCCGCGCCGCTGAAGACCGGCACACCTACGATGGGTTGGGCGATCACCAGCGGCAGCGGATTGGTGACCGACGTCATGTAACCGATCTTCGCCGCGACCGTCACCAGCGCCGTCGCGAACAGCGCATCGAGACGCAGGCGGTGCGCCAGCGCGACAACCAGGGGAATCACGATCAGGTACTCGGAGATGAGACCGAGGAACGTGCTCCCCGCCGACAGCGCAATCATCAACAGCGGAACGAGCGCGACCACGTTGCCGCGGGTGGCGGCCAGCAGGCGCTCAATGCCGGCAGCGAGCGCCCCGGTCTCCTGCAGCACGCCGAACATCCCGCCGATGAAGAGGATCATGAAGATCAGCGCCGCCGCGCTCACCATCCCTGCCGGAATGCTCGCCACCACGGCCACGGGACTCGCCGGATAGGCAACAGCAGCGGTACTGCGCCGCGGGTGCCACAGGCTCGCCCCGTAGTCCTTGGGAACGGCATGATAGGTCCCGGGCACCACGAGGCCGTCGGGAGATCGCTCGTATCGGCCGGACGGGATGATCCAGGTGAGCACCACCGCCGCCACGATGATGCACAGCATCATGACGACGGCGTGGGGCATGCGGACGCCACTCCCGGAGGCGGCCACTACGTTCCCGCGAGGACCGGCATGGGCCGCGAACTTAGCGCCGTGCACCGGCCGGCGCGAGCACACTGCGGCGGCGCTGCGCCGTTTGGACGCGGAGGAAACTCCCCGGTGGCGTCTGGCGTACGGGTTCACCACAGGCGTCGCACGCGACGCCGAGCCTCCCGGTCGGCGTCGCTCGCGGCGGCGCACCCACCCCGCGCAAGGGAGGCCGCGATGACAATCGCGAACGTATTGATCCCGTTACTCCAGGTCGCGAGCGCGACACCGCCATTGTCACCGTACGCCCGGGCCGGTCGGCATGGCCTCGAGCTGGGCATCGGCCTGCTCGATCAAGCGCGCGGCACGGTGAGCGTGACGGCTGGTGGCACCACGACCACCAGCGGCAACGGCGTCGGTGGCTCCCTCACCTACACGTACTGGGTCGCCGACAATCTCGGGCTGGCCGCCCGGGTCGGTGCGGTCGACGTCGACGCGTCCGTCACCGTTGACGGCAGCGGTTCGGACGTCCGATCGGCATCCATCGTGTCGCTGTTGTTCGGGGTGAAGTACCAGCCGTTCAAGTTCCGAGGGACCGACCGCCTGCGCCCCTACGTGGCGGCTGCGGTGGGACCGTACATCGGCAACGACGCAGGGGTGCACGCCGGCGGCGGTACCACGAGCGTCGCATCCCGCACGGAGGTGGCCCCGGGTGGCCGCGCGGGGATCGGCCTCGACTTCCTGGCGTCACGGCGGGTGATGCTCGGCGTGGGCCTCGGGTATCATCTGATGACTGATTTCAATCAGGCCGTCGGCGCCGACCGCAACTACAGCGGTGCGGACTTCAGCATCGCCGTGGGACTGCTCCTGGGTGGCGGCCGGTAGCCGCCACCCCGGAGGCGCTACGCTTTCTGCACGCGGAAGTTGACCGTGCCGTCGTAGCTGGTCAGCGTCACGCGGATGGACCAGTTCCCCGCGGTGCCGGCGGTGGTCGTGAATGTACCGTTGGCGCTGAGGGACTGTGAGTACACCTGCGTCCCGGCCGCGTCGTACACAGTCACGACCGCGGCGCCCGCCACGATAGTCGTGGATTGGTTGATGCTCGCGGTCGTGCCCGAATTGGACCACACGTACGTCTGTGTCCAGGTCACCCCGGTCACGCCGGTGGCCTGGAACTGGAAGTTGTCGGGCGCGTTGTTGATCTGGGGCTGGAACGGATCGAGCGGCGCCGCGGGGCTGCTGCTGCAGGCACCGAGCGCGGCTATGGCGGAAAGGCCGAAGGCCATCATGAGTCGAGTCCAGCGACGGGAATTGTACATTGGCACTTGGTTCTCCTGGTTCAAGGGTGCGGGCCCACCTAGAGCAGGGCCAGTGCCATCCTCGCGCAGTTGCGTAATCGCTTCCTGAACAACGAGTTACAGCTCAAGGCGGTGATGCGGCTCACGCCGCGTAATGTCCCAAACCAAGGTCCTTGCATCGTTTCGATACAAGGACGCGGCCGGTACGGGGACGACCGCCCCAGGCTTCCCGGCGCCGAAAGGACAACCCGGGCCTCGCGCTCGGATCCGATCGCCGTGCGAGCGTCACCCGCCATCGCGATGCTGCACGCCTTCGACGCGCGGCTGTCGTCGGTCAACGTGCGGCAAGGGATGGTCACATGTCTCGCGTGACTCGCGGGCCCCGCGACCTGCCGACCCGCGCGCGATTCTGTTCGAGGCCCCATAGCGCCTCCACCTCCCCGCTTGATCCGGCTGGTTGCGCCGCGGCCCCGTCTCCGGCACCTTGGGACATTCACCGCAGGATCCCGCCGTCGCCTGTGAGCACCGCAACATGGAGGTGACCCGTGAGACGTATTGTGCCGTGCACCGTGGCGCTGGCACTCCTCGCCGTGGGCGCAAGCGCACCGGCCCGAGCGCAGGAGGCTCCCGCCATCTCGTTCGAGAAGTACGAGCTGGCCAACGGACTGGACGTGATCCTGCACGAGAATCATGCCACGCCGGTGGTGAGCGTCAACGTGTGGTATCACGTGGGCTCCGGGAACGAGGAGCCGGGCCGCTCTGGCTTCGCGCATTTCTTCGAGCACATGATGTTCCAGGGATCAGCGCACCATGACGGAGAGTACTTCGAGCCGCTCCAGAAGATCGGCGCCGGGATCAATGGCTCCACCAACACCGACCGCACCAACTACTACGAGGACGTGCCGTCCAATTACCTCGAGCTCGCATTGTGGCTCGAGTCCGACCGCATGGGGTTTCTGCTGCCGGCGATGACGCAGGAGAAGTTCGACAACCAGCGGGACGTCGTGAAGAACGAGCGACGCCAGAACTACGAGAATCAACCGTACGGCAAGTGGTCGCCACTGATGGCCGAGATGATGTACC
>QKHC01000122.1 GCA_003251175.1 Gemmatimonadota bacterium | reverse complement strand
GCGCGTACTCCCGGCGGTTGTCGCTGTACCGCGGTGCGATCGGACCCGAGGACGTCGTCACGCCTGCCGATACCGGTGACATCGTCATGGCGACGCTGAGCTACGGCATCGGCAACTGGTATCTGGTGCGCGGGGACACCGCGCGGGCGCGCACCTGGTTCGGGCGCTCGATCGCCTCGGGCGGCTGGCCCGCCTTCGGGTTCATCGTCTCCGAAATCGAGCTGCGCCGGCTGCCGTAGCAGCCCTCACTGGACCGCCGGCATGCCGACCCATGGGGACCGACCAGAAATCGCGACCGCAACGGTCCATGGACTGCCCGTGGTCGTGCACAATACGCGACCCGACATCCCCACCGGGCGCGTGCTCGCCCGCCTCGACGAGGCCCTCGGCCTGATCGCGCATCATACGCCCCACCACTTCCGCCGGTTGCGGCGCGACTTCGACCGGGTGCTGGTGCAGCGCTACGCCTGCCGCGGCGCCTATCTGCCAGACCAGCACACGTGCCTGGTGGAGCTCACCTTCCTCGACAACCGTGACTTCTCGGCGTCGCAGATCGCGGCCACGATCCTCCACGAGGCGATGCACGCCAGGCTGCACCGGCTGGGGTTCCCGCTCGCGATGCGGGACCGCGCCAGACAGGAGCGCTTCTGTCGCCGCGCCGAAATCGAATTCGGCAGCGCGGTGCCCGATGGCGCACCCATCGTGGAGCGGGCGTTGGCGGCGCTTCACTCGCCCGACGAGGACGTGGCGCCCGCGATCGACCCGGCGCTGGCGGCCCGCCGCATCGCCGAGATCGACCGCCGCGCACGGGAGCGACGATCATGATGTGGGCGGCGGCCATCGTGGCGGGTGTGGCTCACGTGCTGTTTTTTCTGACCGAGAGCATCTGGTGGACCGCGCCCGCGGTGCGCCGTCGCTTCGGGCAGAGCGAGGAGCAGGCGAAGGCGACCAGACTCCTCGCACTCAATCAGGGGTTCTACAATCTTTTTCTCGCGGCGGGTACGTTCGCGGGACTGGCCCTGACCATCGCGGGGTATCCGGTCCCGGGGCTGGCGCTCGCGACGTGGAGCTGCCTGTCGATGCTCGGTGCGGCCCTCGTGCTGGCGGTCTCCGCGCCTGCACTGCGCCGGGGCGCGGTGATCCAAGGCGGGCCGCCACTCGTCTTCCTCGTGCTGGTCGTGATCCGGCTCTTCGGCTGAGGCCGGTGTCGGACGGTTCGGTCACTGCTCCGCGAGCGTCGCCACGATCGCCGCCACCCGCCCGCGGTCGGTGACCGCTCTGGCATACTCACCGAGGCTGGGCTTGGTCAACCTGAGGTCGGCGCGCCGGTAGCCCATCGCGCTGTCGCGCCGGACCGCGGCGCGCACGTGCACCTCCCGCACCCCCGTCGCCGAGACGATCCGGGTGACGTTGTCCTCGGTGACGCCGCCGGCGGCGACGATCGTCAGTCCCCGGGGCGCCGCGCGGACCAGGGATGTGAGGGCCGCGATACCGTCCAGCGCCGTGCCAGCCCGTCCCGAGGACAGGATGCGGGTGGCGCCCGTCTCGGCGACAGCGGCGAGCGCCTCCGCCGGGTCGCGTGTGAAGTCGAATGCCCGGTGAAACGTCACCGGAAGGGGGCGTGCCGCTTCGACGAGCGCGGCGGTCCGCTCCCGGTCCACCGTGCCGTCGGCACGCAGCGCGCCGGTGACGATCCCATCCGCCCCCGCATCGCGCGCCACGGCGATGTCACTGCGCATGACCTCGAACTCCGCATCGGAGTAGAGGAAATCACCACTGCGAGGACGGACGAGGACAAACAGCGGGATCGCCAGTCGCTGCCGGCAGACCGCCACCACGCCAGCCGACGGCGTCGTGCCACCCTCCCACAGGCCGGCGCACACTTCCACGCGCTCGGCGCCCCCGCCCTGTGCCGCCTGCGCCGACTCGACCGAGTCGACCGCGACCTCCACCACCACCGGCACGATCAGCCTCCCACGATGCCCAGGGGCGGGCGCGTACGCCACGCGCCACGCGTGAAGTCGGGACAATCGACCGGCCGGCTGCGATCCGCGATCGATCGCTCCGACAACGCTGACACGGCGCTCCACGCCGCGCCGTCGTAGACGTCGAGATCCGTGGGCAGCCCGGCCCGCAGACATGTCACGAGGCGATGGTCCTCGATGAAGTCCATGCCGCCGTGGCCGGCGCCCCGAGACCGCTCCGCCAGCGCTTGCCACACCGGATGCTCGAACTCCGTCTGGTACGACTCCAGCGGCTCCCATCTGTGGGCCGGACTGCGGCCCTCGACGTGGATCAGTTCCGCGGGATACTTGCGCACGATTCCGCGAGTGCCTTGCAGCAGGATTTTGCGGCTGTAGGGACGCGGGGAGTCGGTGTCATGCACGATCAGGATCGTCTGACCCGCCACGGTGCGAATCTGGGTCGTGACGACGTCCCCGAGAGCGTACGTCTGACGCGCCAGCGGGCTGTCGGCCCCGAGGTGTTCCGTCGCCCAGCGGTTGAGCCCGCCGCCGCGCGAAGCCATCGACACCAGATAGTCGAAACGGTTGCCCCGATTCACGTTCATCCACTGCGCCACAGGGCCCAGTCCGTGGGTCGGATAGACCCAGTCCGTGGGTCGGATAGAGATCGCCATTGCGGCGGATCGAGTGACGGATGCGCCAGTTGCCCTCGTAGAAATCCGTGAGCTTCAGCTCGCGCAGATCGTGTAGATACCCGCACTCGGCATGGAGCAGGTCACCGAAGAGGCCGCGTCGCACCATGTTGAGGATCATCATCTCGGTGCGGTCATAGCAACAGTTCTCCATCATGACGCAGTGGCGCCCGGCTCGCTCCGCCAGCTCCACCAGTTCCCAGCATTCCTCGAGGGTGACGCACATCGGCACTTCGGTGGCGGCGTGCTTGTCGTGCTGCAGGGCGGCTTTGCACACCGGCGCGTGCCATTCCCAGGGCGTAGCGGTGAACACGAGGTCCAGGTCCGCCTCGGCGCACATGCGACGGAAATCGTCCGGACCACGTGAGTAGCCGGCCGGCCGCGGCTTCCCCGCCTCAGATACGAGCTGCTGCATCCGCTCGACCTTCGCGGGCACGATGTCGCAGATCGCCCGGATCTCCACCCCTTCGATCTTGAGGAAGTTCTCGACGTGACTCGATCCCTGATGACCGACACCGACGAACCCGATCCGGACCGTCTCGAGCGGGGGAGCGGCGAACGCCGCAGCCGGCCGGTCATGCGGGCCGGCGATTGGGGCGCTCGACGCCGTGCCCATCGCCAGACCACCCGCAGCGACGGCGGTCAGGAACTCTCGTCGATCGAGCTCATCTGCCACGGGCCCTCCGGTCTGGTTGCATGCCCCATTCCGCCTTCCGCATTGGGCATTCCGCATTCCCAATCCGCAATCCGCAATCCAACGTATCTTCTCTCCCCATGCTCCGCGACCTACTCGACGCCGCCTTCGCCGGCGGTCTCGGTTCTCCCGCCCCGACGCTGGCGGTGCACGCGCCGGGACGCGTGAACCTCATCGGTGAGCACGTCGATTACTGCGGGCTCCCGGTGTTCCCGGTGGCGATCCAGCGCGGCGTGACGATGCTGCTGCGCTCGCGCGACGACCGCAGCTGTGCGTGGCAGAACCTCGAGCCGCGCTTTGCACCGCGGCGGTTCGCGCTGGGGCCGGCGATTCCGCCGCTCGCCGCGGGGGACTGGGGCAACTACCTTCAGGCCGCCGCGCAGGCGGTGGCGCGGCGATACGGCGACCTCCGCGGCGTCGATGCCGTCGTGGGGTCCGACCTGCCGGTGGCCGCCGGGTTGTCGTCATCGGCGGCGCTGGTGGTGGCCACGGCGCTCGCGCTGCTGGGCGCGAACGACGTCCCGTTCGATCGCCTCGAGCTCGCCGAGCTCCTCGCCCAGGGCGAGCGCTACGTGGGGACGGCGGGCGGCGGCATGGACCAGGCGATCTCACTCGGCGCCCGCCCCGGTCATGCCACCCGCATCGACTTCGCGCCCCTGCACCTCACGCACGTTGCGATCCCGGGCGCCTGGCGCTTCGTCATCGCGTCGAGTCTCGTGCGGGCCGAGAAATCCGGACCCGCACAGCGCGCCTACAACGCCCGTACCGCCGAAACGGCGGCGGCGCGCGAGGTGGTCGCCGGGTACGTCAACGCGCCGGGTGCGGCGAGCTACGCGGATCTGTTCGCCGCCCGGCCGGCAGAAGAGCTGCTGGACGCCGGTGCCACGCTCGAGCCCCTGCTGCGCCGCCGCTATCGACACGTCGTGAGCGAGGGGATGCGTGTGTACGCCGCTGAGGCGGCGATGCGAGACGGTGACCTGCACGGGTTCGGCACGCTCATGGACGCGTCCCACGTGAGCCTGCGCGACGACTACGAAGTCTCGATTGCCGAGCTGGACCAGCTGGTCGAGATCGCACGCGAGGGTGGCGCGGTCGGCGCCCGACTGACCGGTGCCGGGTTCGGGGGCTGCGTGGTCGCCCTCGCCGGCGCGGACGCCGTCGAGCAGGTGCTGCACGAGCTGCGAACCCGGTTCTACGAACCGCGCGCCGCGGGGGACACGGCGGACGTCCTGTTCGTCGCCCAGGCGGCCGCGGGCGCGGCGCTGACGCCGCGCTGATCGCTCACTTGAACCCGACCCTCGGCACGACGCGGAACAGCCCCCAGGCGGCGGCCACAGCCGCGGCGAAGCACACCAGACCCGGCAGCGGCCGCCCGTAGACCACGTATCCGGTGCCGAACAGCGCCGTGTAGATCGCCGCAACACCGAGAAACCAGCACAGAAAGGCCGCGGTGACGCTCTCGGCTGGGTCCGGCTCCTGGGTGGTCACGGCCGCGCGCCAACCGGGCCCGATCGGACGGATGCGGTCGTAGAACGCCTGCAGCGTGGCGCGATCGGTGGCCGGCGTCAGCAGCGTCACGAGCAGCCAGCCGGTCGTGGTGATCGCGACGCCCGCCACCAGCTGCGTCGCGGCACCGAGCGGCGCGAACCCCAGCGGCACGTGCCAGAACTGGAAGTACAGCGCCACCGTGAACGAGATGATCATCCCGGCGATCTCGGTCCAGGCGTTGATGCGCCACCAGAACCAGCGCAACAGGTAGATCAGTCCCGTTCCCGCCCCGACCTGCAGCATGATCTGGAACGCCTGGAACGCGTTCTCGAGCCACAGCGACAGACCCGAGGCGAGCACCACCAGCACGACGGTCGCCGCCCGGCCGACCGCCACATAGTGGCGCTCGCTGCGGTCGGGCGCGAAGAACCGCTTGTAGAAGTCCTCCACGGCGTAGGACGCGCCCCAGTTGAGGTGCGTGGCGATGGTGGACATGTAGGCCGCCGCGAGCGACGCCACCATCAGTCCCAGCAATCCGTGCGGCAGATAGACCAGCATCGCCGGGTAGGCGAGATCGTGGCGGACGATCGCGGGATCGACGTGCGGAAACCGCTGCTGGATCGCGGCCAGGTCCGGGTAGATGATCAGCGACGCCAGCGCCACGATGATCCACGGCCACGGTCGCAGCGCGTAGTGGAGCACGTTGAACAGCAGCGTGGAGCGCATTGCGTCCCGTTCATTGCGCGCGGCCAGCATCCGCTGGGCGACGTACCCGCCGCCGCCCGGCTCGGCGCCGGGGTACCAGGTGCTCCACCACTGCACGGCGAGCGGTACCACGAACACTGCCGCCGCCGTCGACCAGTCGGAGAAATCGGGGATCAGGGCGAGCTTCCCCGCGACATTGGGGTGCGTCACCAGGCCCGACAGTCCGCCCACCTCGGGCAGGCGCAGCGCGATCACCGCGGCGGTGACCGAGCCGACCATCGCCACCGCGAACTGGATGAAGTCGGCGAGCACGACGCCGGTGAGCCCCGAGCTCGCCGCGTAGATCACCGTCGCCGCGCCACCGACCAGCACCGCGGTCTCACGATCCCAGCCCAGCAGCACACCGGCGATCTTGGTCGCCGCGAGATTCACCGACGCCATGATCATCACGTTGAAGAACACGCCCAGATAGAGCGCGCGGAACCCGCGCAGGAACGCGGCGGGTCGGCCCGAATACCGCAGCTCGTAGAACGCCACGTCAGTCAGTGCGGCCGAGCGACGCCACAGCTTGGCGTAGAAGAACACCGTGCACATCCCCGTCACGGCGAACGCCCACCACACCCAGTTCTGACTCACCCCGTTGGTGCGCACCAGATCGGTGACCAGGTTTGGCGTGTCGGTCGAGAAGGTCGTGGCGACGAGGGAGATCCCGAGGAGCCACCACGACAACCGACGACCCGACAGGAAGAACTCGGCGCGCCCCTCTCCGGCGCGGCGCATCACCATCAGGCCGATCCCCAGCGCGACCAGGCCATACAGGGCGAGCACGATCCAATCGAGGCCGTTCAACTGCATGGCAGGCTCACAGTCGGGCAGCGCCCGTCCGCAGGTCCGTGGGATAGACGCCGCCCGCGACCAGCGCCGCGAGGGTGGAGCGCGCGGCGGCGAGATCGGCAGCGAAGGTCAGACCGAACCAGCGATCGCTCGTTGCCAGGACACACAACCGCATCCTCCCGGCCGTCAGTTGCTCGTTGACGGCGGTGGCCAGCAGGAACTCGGCATCGGGGTCCGCGCCCCGGGCGGCGAGGAAATCCGCGAACTGACCCGCGAGCGCCGGCAGCACCGCCGGCCGGAACCCCCACAGGTTCATCGAGACGACTTCCCCGCCGGTGAAGGCGCGGTCGCTTCCGTCTGGGGTTCGTCCGACGATGCCCGCGTCGGTGCGGCGCAGATGGGTCACCTCGACGATGCGCCGCAGCATCCCCGCGGGATCGCAGTCGCACACCGCACGCGCCACGCCACCGTGCAATGACAGCGTTTCGTCCAGGCGATACCCGGCCAGGGCGTGCACATCGTCGTCCCCCGCGAGGTGCTGCGCCAGGGCCCGAAACGCCGCGGCGCCGTAGAAGTCGTCCGCGTTGCACACCGCGAAGGGACCATCGAGAACCGAGCCGGCCGCCAGCACCGCCTGCCCCGTTCCCCAGGGCTTCACCCGTCCCCGCGGCGGGGGGAAGCTCGCGGGCAGGTCATCGAGGCGCTGCTCCACGAATGCCACCCGCAGTTGCGGCGGAAACCACACGCGCGCGTGGTCCCGGAGCGCCTCCGCCAGCTCGCGGCGCACCACGAGCACCACGTACTCGAAGCCGGCGCGAGCGGCGTCGTAGACCGCGTAGTCGAGCAGCGACTCGCCCGACGGGCCGACCGAGACCAGCTGCTTGGGGCGACCGAAGCGACTGGACAGTCCCGCCGCCATCACGACCAACGTGAGCCTCATGGGTGGCCCCTTGATGCCGCTTCATGGCCCCGCCGTCAAGGTGCGGTATTGCCTCCATCGCCGTCGGACCACGGTGGTGCTACCTTTCGCCGCCCATGGCAGACTTGATGGAGCGCCTGCAGGCCGCGCTGGGCGACCGCTACGCCATCGAGCGCGAGGTCGGAGCCGGCGGCATGGCCACCGTCTACCTCGCCCGCGATGTCAAGCACGACCGGCTGGTCGCCCTCAAAGTGCTGCGCCCGGAAGTCGCCGCGACCCTCGGGCCCGACCGCTTCCCGCGCGAGATCAAGATCGTCGCCCAGCTCCAGCACCCTCACATCCTGCCGCTGCACGACTCCGGCGAGACGCAGGGCTTTCTCTACTATGTCATGCCCTTCGTCGAGGGCGAGTCGCTGCGCACCCGCATGGAGCGCGAAGGCGCCCTGCCGATCGGCGACGCGGTGCGCATCCTGCGCGAGGTGGTGGACGCCCTCGCCGCCGCCCACGCCCGCGGCATCGTGCACCGCGACATCAAGCCCGACAACGTGATGCTCTCGGGCCGCCACGCGGTCGTCACCGATTTCGGGGTGGCGAAAGCGGTCTCGGCCTCGGGCGGCGAGAAGCTGACCACGGTCGGGGTGGCGGTCGGCACGCCGATGTACATGGCCCCCGAGCAGGCGATGGGGGAGACGAATATCGACCACCGGGCCGACATCTACGCCGTCGGCATCCTCGCCTACGAGATGCTCACCGGGCGGGCGCCGTTCGACGCCAAGACGTCACAGGCGGTGTTGTCGGCGCACGTGCTGGAGACGCCGGCGGACGTGCGGGAGCGGCGTCCCAACGTGCCCGAGGCGGTGGCGGTCGCGGTGATGCGCTGTCTCGAGAAGAACCCGGCGGACCGCTGGCAGTCGGCCGAGGAGATGCTGCACCAGCTCGAGGCGGTGCCGACGACGCCGAGCGGGGGCATGACGCCGAC
>QKHC01000022.1 GCA_003251175.1 Gemmatimonadota bacterium | reverse complement strand
GCCGTCCTGCATCTCCACCACGCGATAGTTGGCCTGGCGTACCAGATCGAGGTTGTGGGTTGCCATGACCACCGCGGTTCCGCTCGCGTTGATGTCGCGCAGCAGCTGAAACACGCCGCGGCTCGCCCGGTCGTCGAGGTTGCCCGTCGGCTCGTCGGCCAGCAGCACGCTGGGCTCGTTGACCAGCGCCCGGGCGATCGTGACGCGCTGCTGTTCGCCACCCGACAGCTCGCGGGGGTACGCGTGTGCTTTGGCGGCGAGCCCGACCTGGGAGAGGACGCGCATCACGCGGGCCGGGATGGCCGATTCGCGCGCGCCGGTTACCTCGAGCGCGAATGCGATGTTCTCCTCCGCGGTGCGGTCTTCGAGCAGGCGGAAGTCCTGGAACACGATCCCGAGCCGGCGACGGAGCATGGGTACGTCGCGGGGGCGCAGCTTGATGACGTCATAGCCCGCCACCCAGACCTCGCCCGACGTGGGCCGCTCCTCGGCGTAGACGAGCTTCAGCAGGGTGGATTTGCCGGCACCGGAGTGCCCGGTGAGAAAGACGAACTCGCCCTTCGCAATCGCCAGGGAGACGTCCTTGAGAGCCAAGCCCCCCTTGGGGTAGGCCTTGAAGACACTCGTGAGCCGAATCACTTAGACGCCAGCCAGAGCCTGTGCCATGTCGGCGATGAGGTCGTCAGCATCCTCCAATCCGAGGGAAAATCTCAGGAAGCCGTCCGGAATGCCAGCCTCGGCGCGCTCGTCGGCGCTGAGGCTGGCATGGGAGGTGACGCGGGGTTCGGAGACCAACGTCTCCACGCCGCCGAGGCTCGGAGCATGGGTCACGATGCGGAGGGCCCGCAGGAACCGCTCGGCGGCCGGCACGCCGCCGACCAGCTCAATGCCGAGCATTCCCCCGTAGCCGTTCAGCACGCGGTTGGCGAGGTCGTGGTCGGGGTGCGACGGCAGTCCCGGATAGTGCACCGCCGCGATCCCCGGCTGGCGCGCGCACCACTCCGCCACCGCGAGCCCGGTGGCGTTGTGACGTGCCATCCGCACGGCGAGTGTCCGCATGCCGCGGTCGATCAGCCACGCCGCGAACGGATCGAGGGCCTGACCCCACAGTTTCATCAGTCGTCGCACTTCTTCGATCAACGATTCCGAGCCGGCGACGGCGCCAGCCAGCACGTCCGAATGACCGTTGAGGTACTTGGTGGCGCTGTGGATCACGATGTCGGCGCCGTGCTCCAACGGGCGGAAGTTGACGGGCGTCGCGAAGGTCGCGTCGACCAGCAGTGCGAGCCCCTCGGTCTTGCACAGGGCCGCCAGCGGCTCGATATCGAGCACGCGGAGCAACGGGTTCGTCGGACTCTCGAGGAACAGGGCCCGCGTGTTCTTGCGCAGGGCCCGCTTCCAGGCACGGGCCTGCGTCGGTTGCACGAAAGTCACTTCGATGCCGAAGCGGCCGAACTCCTGCGTGAAGAGGCGGTGCACCCCGCCGTAGATCCAGGCGCTCGAGAGCAGGTGATCGCCGGGGCGCAGCACCGCCAGGTGCGCGAGCGCGATGGCTCCCATCCCGCTGCTCGTGAACAGCGCGGACTCTGCCCCTTCGAGGTTCGCGAGCCGTCGCGCGATCGCGATCTGATTGGGATTGTTCCCGTACCGGGCGTAGAGTGTCTCGCGCGTTCCGCCGACGGGGTGGGTGAACGTCGCGCTCTGTGCGAGGACCGGTGCGACCGGGGTTCCGTCGGGCCGGGGCTCGAAACTGCCGTGGATGGCGCGGGTGGAGAGACCGAGCGGGCCGTGGTCCACGAGGTGGCCGCTAGGCGGGCGTCAGGGCGATGGTCCCGCCCGCGGTGCGCGTGGCGACTTGCAGGGTCACGAGCTCCTCAAACAGCGGCTCGGCGGATTCGCGCAGGCCGACGGGGTCGAGCGTGCCATCGGCCAGCTCGCAGAGCACCGCCAGGCCGGCGCGTTCGAGCACGGGCTCGAGGGCCTCGCGATGCGCCTCGGTGAGGCCACGCACCAGCAGCACCCGCACGCGCTCGCGCAGCAGCTTGGCGACGATCTCATCGGCACAGGAAAAGTCAATGAGACCGACGCCCGTGAAATCCATGCGCGCGATGGCAACGCCACCGGCCAGCGTGCGCTCGATCGAGGCGCGCACGGCCCGACCGGTGGGCCGGGTGACGAGATCGGCGTACGGTCCGCTGAGGGACGCGCGCAGAACGGCGGATAGGTTGATGTGCTCGATCACGATGCGGCCGATTCTTGTTCGGGAACGATCAACAGTACCTGGGCCCCGGGAAAGGGTGGCAGATCCTCCTGCATGGGGACGTCGTCGTCCCACGGGGGAACGATAGCGATGCGGGCGGTACCGCTGCGGATCGCGATCTTCCCGCTCCAACGGGTCAGATACCGCCGGATACCGGCCAGCCCCTGCCCGCGGCCGGGATCGCGGAACCGGCTGACGCCCTGTATCAGCGCGGCTTCGAGTGCTGCTCCGTCGCCCCAACGGGCGCCGAACCGCTTGGCCTGCGTGGGCTCGAGCGAGTGCGAGAACCCCACCCCCGCGTCCGCCACAGCGATCACCACCACGCGGCGGGCGAGCCGACGGCGCCACTGGTAGCTCTGGACCGCTACCCAGCCGCCGGTGCCCGCGTGCTCTACAATATTCTGGCACGCTTCCGAAAGCGCCATAGCGAACCCCATCGTGGCCCGGGGATCGAGTCCCACCTCAGAGGCGAGGATCGCCGAGGCGCGCTGCTGGATACGACTCACCACGTCGTGCACGTCCTCGGCCGCGCGGACCGGGGTGACGGGCAGCAGCACGTCGCTCTGCTCCGCGGGCTTGACCCGGGGCACCCGCCCGTGCACCTCGAACAGCTCGGTCGCTTCGCGGAAGAACCCTGCTCGCGCCCAGTAGCTCGCGACGTCGGCACTGGCGGGAACGGTCAGCAGCGGCCTCTCCCGGTCGCGGCCGGCCGCCTGGCCCGCCGCCAGCAGTCCCACCAGGCCGTAGGGGGACGCCCATTCTGTGGCGTGCGCGTCGAACAGGATGCGCGCGCCATCCGCGGCCGCCGCGAACGACGCGGCGAACTGGTCGAAGCTGCGGTCGTCGAACCGCACCGGAACGTCGACGAGTCGCGTCATCGGGTGGCCAGGCGACCCACGAGATGATCGCGCAGCCCGGTGGCGCCGCGGAACGCCAGATTGCGCGCGGCCACCCGCACGCCGTCGGCGAATGCTTCCTCGAGCGTGGCACCGGCGAGCAACCGGGCCGCGGCCGTCGCGCCCAGCACGTCGCCGCAGCCGGTGGGGTCGCCGGCGGCACCCGGCGCGAGTCCGGCATCGGCCGCCGCGATGCGGATCGATCGCACGGGTGATCCGGTCAATACGACCGCTCCCTGGCGACCCATCGTCACGCACAGCGCCCGACAACCGGCGCCCAGCGCGAGCGCGGCCGCCGCGAGCGGGTCCGGGCCCACCTGGGACAGCTCGTCTTCGTTGAGCTGGATGACGTCGAAGCACGCGAACCACGCCGCCGGGTCCGGCAGCGGCTGCAGCACCCGCGTGCCGTCCGGCAACCGGCCAAGGAACAGGCTGTGCAGGTCCGCGTAGATGAAGCCGGAGAATCCGCGGCGCAGCAGCTGGGCGGTTGGCAGGTCGAGCTCGAAGCCGGAGATGAAGTTCACGTACACCGCATCGAGGTCCCGCAGCATCGGTCCGAGCGCCCCCCAGCTCCACGGCGGGATGCCGCCGGTCATCTGCTCGCAGCGGCGCTCCGCCGACTCGTACCGCAAGGTGACGCGGTTGTTGGGATGCGGCACTTCGACGAACCGGGCGTGCGGCGCCACGTGGTGCAGCGAATGGAGCAGCTCGTGGGCGCGCGGGGCGAGGTCGCGCCCCACCGCGATCAGCGGCACGATCTCCCAGTCCGCACCCAGCGCGGCGTCGAGGGCCGCCAGGGAGTAGGCGATCCCACCCCATTCCTCGATCGCCGGCTGCGCGGGATCCCGGCCATGGATCGTGTCCCAGACCATCGTTCCGATGACGCCGAGCCGCTTCACCCGGACGGCTCCATCTGCTGTCGGAACGCAGCCACCGCGCCCACCACCCCCGCGGTGCCGGGCAGCTCACCGGGGACGATGCGGCACGCCTGCACGGCGGGCTTGAACGCCCGCCGGTTGACTTCGCTGCGGAGTGGGACGAACAGGCGGTCGCCCGCCAGCGTTACCCCCCCACAGATCACCACCACATCCGGGTTGAAGATGTTGAGGATATTGGCCACCCCGGCGCCGAGGAACTGGGCCGTGTCGCGCACGACTTCCAGCGCGAACGCGTCGCCGTCGTGCGCCGCCTCATAGACCACCTGCGCGGTGACGAGCGACAGATCGCCGTTCACGTACCCCGGCAGCATGGTCTCCACGCCGGCTTCGATGCCCTCCACCGCCCGCGCGGCGATCGCCGGGCCCGACGCGTACGCTTCGAGACAGCCGTAGTTGCCGCACTTGCAGCGCCGTCCAGTGGAGTCGATGGTCATGTGGCCGATCTCGCCGGCCACGTCGGACGCGCCGTGATAGATGCGGCCGTCGAGCACGATCCCACCGCCGATGCCTGTGCCCACGGTGAGGCCCACGACATGGCGGGCGCCGCGTGCCGCGCCCCGCCACCACTCGCCCAGGATGGCACAGTTGGCGTCGTTGTCGAGCGTGGCTCGCAGTCCCAGCGCGCTGGCGAGGCGGTCTCGCAGCGGCATGTTCGTCCAGCCGAGGTTGGGCGTGAGCAGCACGACACCGCGCTTGGTATCGAGCGGTCCGGGTGCTCCGATCCCGACCCCCACGATGTCACGTCCGCTGGCGGCCTGCTGCGACGCGCGCGCCAGCGAGACGATCCGGTCGAGCACGGTGTCCGCGCCCCGCTCGCTCTGTGTGGGCTCGGAGACCAGCCCCAGCACCTCGGAGCCGTCCTCCGCGACGGTGCCGACGACGAGATTCGTGCCGCCGATGTCAATTCCGATGATGTAGCGCACCGGTCTCCTCGATGGCGTGGAGCACCGCCTCCACGCGGATCTCGATCATGCAGCGATGGTGCCTCAGTGGGCACACCTGCGGCCCATGCGATGAGCAGGGCCGGCACGGCATCGCGCGGTGCTCGACCACCACGTCGCGCGGCCCCCGTGGCCCGAATCCGAAGGCCGGGATCGTCGGCCCGAAGATCGCCACGACGGGCGTTCCCACGGCGGCCGCCAGGTGCAGGGGCGCCGAGTCATTCGTGACCAGTACGGTCGCCCGGCCGATCAGCGCCGCTGCTTCGCGGAGGCCGAGGCGACCGCAGGCGTTGATGGCGCGGCCGCCCGCGTCCCGCGCCGCCGCGACGATCTCGTCCCCCAGGCGAACGTCGTCCGGTCCACCCACGGCGATCACCGCGGCACGCGGCGCCAACTGCTGCGCCAGTGCGACGTAGCCCGGCCACCGTTTCGTGCCCCAGATCGCTCCCGGCGCGAGCGCGACGTACGGGCCGTCCGATGCGATCTCGCGAAGCACGGTCTCGGCCGCGGCGACGTCCGCGGACGTGATGCCCAGCGAGGGGGCCACCTGATGGTGTGGCGGCGCGTCGGCGAGCGCCAGCAGGCGATCGATCTCGTGTCCGGCAGCCGGCCGGGTACGCACACCCGTATAAAGCACCGGCCAGCCGCTGCGGAACCCCACGCGCCGC
>QKHC01000010.1 GCA_003251175.1 Gemmatimonadota bacterium | reverse complement strand
CGTGGGGTCGTGACGGTGGGGGTGCGCTACGGCTTCCGCCTGTTGGGCGAATAGTCATGGGAGTCTCGATGCATTCTCGTACGGCTGTGTCGTTGCTGGTTCTCCTCGCCGGTCGATCGCTGTCCGCCCAGCAGCTCCCCGACGGCCTCGTGGGTGCGGGCGGTCCCGATTCGGTGGCGCTACCCGCCGCCAGTGCGCTGCTGCGAGGCACGGCTATGCAGGCACCGATGCCGGGCGTGCCCAAGCGGCTGGGGCTCGCCGCGTTCGAGGTGGTGGGGACCAATCTCCTCGTGTGGAGCTACAACCGGTTCATCGCGGACGCCTACGACGCCTATGCCAATGGCGATACCATCTACTGGGCGCGGGTGGGCCCGGACTCCTGGAAGCAGAACCTGCGGGAGGGCTTCAACTGGGACGACAACCAGTTCTCCAACAATCAGATTGCACACCCGTATCACGGGTCGCTGTACTTCAACGCCGCTCGCGCCAACGGGTTCAACTACTGGGAGTCGTGGCCGTTCGCCTTGCTGGGGAGTTGGACGTGGGAGTACTTCGGGGAGACCTACCGGCCGGCGTACAACGACTGGATCAACACCAGCATCGGCGGGATTGCTCTGGGGGAGATGCTGTTCCGCTCGTCGTCGATGGTTCTGGACAACACCGCGACCGGCAGCGGCCGCACCTGGAAAGAGCTCGGGGGTGCCCTGCTCAGTCCGGTGCGAGGGTTCACGCGCCTGGTCACCGGTGATTGGACCCGGGTGGGCCCGAACCCCGAGGATCGCCTCCCCGAGCGCCTCAATGGCCGGTTCCTGGCGGGCGCCCGGTGGGTGGGCGATCGCTCGCTCGACAAGACCGATGGACAGGCGTTCCTCGAGCTGGGCATGCTGTATGGTGATCCGTTCAGTCCCCGGATCCGGGCACCATTCCAGGTGTTCGATCTCTACGTCCAATTCTCCACGAACAACGTGAAGGCGGTGTCGCGCCTGCAGACGAAGGGCGTGCTGGTGGCGGGTGACCTGTACCGCTCCGACCGCAGCACGCTGGTGGTGGGCGGGTTCCAGCACTACGACTACCTGAATACGGGGGCTGGGTCCGATACCATCGGCTTCGAGTTCGGCGGCCAGTCGATCGGGGCGGGGCTCGGGTACCAGACCAGATTCGGCCAGCGCTGGCGTCTCAGCGCCTGGCTGTTCACCAATGCCGTGCTGCTCGGGGCGACCTCCACAGACATCCCAGGGGCCCTCGGGCGTTCGTACGACTACGGCCCGGGCCTGGCGTACAAGGTGGAGGCCTCCCTGCGCTGGAGCGAGTGGGGCGGCCTGCATCTGCAGAATGGCCTGACGTGGACGCGCACCACCAACGGGTCGGACGGCAATCACGTGACCCGGTTGTTCGAGGCGAACCTCCTCGTGCCGGTCACGCACGCCCTGGGTGTCGGTGGGACGGCGGCGCTGTACGACCGGCGCTCGTACTACACCACCGTTCCCGATACGCGGCGCGAGAACCCGCAGTTGCGGGTGTTCCTCGCGAGCCGGCTCTAGCCCACGGTCGGTCCCCGTCGGGCGGGGTTGATCGTGATCAACGGGCCGGCGCGCGCCGGCCCGTTTTCGCACCGCCTCCGGCAGTGCGGACTACACGCCGGGGCCGCAGAGCGCCAGGAAGTTCCCGAGTAGCACCTTTCCCGACGGTGTGCCGATGGACTCGGGGTGAAACTGCACCCCGAACAGCGGATGCGCGCGGTGCCGCATCGCCATGATCTCCTGTGCGCGGGGACGGTCCGCGCTCCAGGCGGTGACGACCAGCTCCGCCGGCAGCGAGTCCCGCTCCACCACCAGCGAGTGGTAGCGCATCGCCGGGAAGGGTGACTCGACGCCGGCAAACAGCCCGTCGCCCTCGTGCGCCACGAGGCCGACCTTGCCGTGCATGAGGCGATCGGCGCGGATCACGCGACCGCCGCAGGCCTCCGCGATAGCCTGATGGCCGAGGCAGACGCCCAGAACGGGGCAGCGCCCCGCGAGGGCTTGGATCAGCGGCACGGTGATCCCGGCGCGGGCCGGCACCCCCGGGCCTGGAGAGATGACCACCGCAGCGGGTGCGAGTTCCAGCGCCGCTTCGACGGTGAGGGCGTCGTTGCGGTGCACCACGGGGCGAGCGCCGAGCTCGCTCAGGTACTGCACCAGGTTGTAGGTGAACGAATCGTAGTTGTCGACGACGAGGATCACGGGTCGCCCCATGTGGTGCCACAGCCGCTGCCGTTTTGGGACACTCGCCGCGCGGGCGCGGCGGGACGTGATGCGGCGCACAGTAACCGCATCCCCTTCCCCGCACGAAAGTTGGGGCCGCATGGCGACGCGGGAAACCCCCCGGCACGGGATTCGCGCTGTGAGGCTGGTGGAACCTGGCCGGGAGGCAGGAGGGCCTCCCAGGGAGAGCCGATGACCAGCGCACCGATGACCGCGTCTGCATCCACCGTGCGGGAGGCCGCGATCGAGCACCTCGTCCCTGCGGTCACCGATCTCGTCCGGCGCGTGACGGGCGTCACGCCTCGCCTCACGCGCGTCAGCGCGGTGCATGCGCGGGTGGCCGCGGAGATCCACTTCCCCGACGGCATCGGTCGGGGGACAGTCGTTGCGGCGCTGTTCCGCTACCGCGGCGATACCCGGGTCGATCTGACGATCGAGCACAACCGGGTGTTCGCCGGTCGCGGCGGGCATGCGTCCGAGAACCGCTGCTATCTCAACGACTACGTGGCATCGCTGACGCTCGGCCCGAACGAGGTGGAGTTGCCCGTGGAGTTCGTGCGCAAGGTCGTCGCTGGGGTCGCTGCCGCCCGCACCGCCGTGGACCGACGTCGGCGCAATGCGGGCTGGTTCCAGCCGGAAATCACGACGGCCCGGCCGGTGTTTGTTCCCCGGCAACCCGCGGGGCGGCTGCCGAGCGGATCGTAGCTAGGCGGCCGACCGGAGCACCTGCCGCTCGAGCCGGTCCAATGCGGCGATGCAGTCAGACCCGAAGTAGTACCGGATTTCCTCGCGGAGTCCACGGTACAGACTGGGACCCTGGTCTACGCAGACCAGGGTTTCATCGTCCACTTCCTCCGCCGTGGACAGCACGCCGTCGCCGAAGGTCAACGGGAACAGACAGTCGACGATCGATTTCAGGTCGTGGTAATCCAGTCCCTGCGCCACGGCGTAGGCATGGATCTGACAGCCCCGACCCCGCCGGTTCAGGAACACACAGGCCCCGTCACGCACCCGGGTGCGGAACGATCCGCCGCCGGGCATCTCCACATCGAGGTCGGGAGCGGGCTCGAACCACTCGCCGCGCGGGACGCCTACAAAAGTCTCCAGCGTGTCAGCGTGGGCGAGCAGTTGTGCATGGTGCACGAGATCCACGTCCACTCCGAACTGACAGCACCAGTCATCACAGAACCCGCATGCCAGACAGTGCGTGAAGTAGCGACGCGTGAACACCCGCGCCGCGACCGCGCGGATCACCGGAGCCCGCCACCGAGTGGCGAAGCCTCGGGGGAGGTCCAGCACGGCATCGGGTGGTATCTCCGGATCAGCCATCGAGAGCCGACACCTCGGAACGCGCCCAGAGCGACTCGATCATCACGCCTCCGACGTACAGAATGAGTGCGGCGGCGAGTGACGCAATGAACGGGTACGGGCCGCCAACGTAGAGGACCGCGAGATATGTGCCAAGTCCGCCGAGGAGCGTCGCCATCGCCGTCACTGGTCCGCCCCAGCCAGTGAACAGGCCGAAGCACACGACCACGAGGCTGCCCGCACTGCCGAACGCTGATGCCTGCTCGACCAGCGCGAACACGCCCGTCGCGCGGGCAGCCAGCACCCAGGCGGTGATTCCGAAGGCGATCACGGCCCCCCGCGCCAACCGCAGCCGCCAGCGGTCGTCCGTGATGCGGAGCACGGGTGCCAGGACGTTGTGGGAGGTCAGGCCGGCGGCCACCAGGAGCGTCGTGTCCACCGTTGAGAGAATGGCCGAGAGCAGGCCTCCCGCGAACACCACATACGCGGCAGGGGGCAGGATGGCGCGGGCGACGGCTGGCAGGAACTGCTCGGTGTCGGCCAGCGGCGGAATCAGGGACACCGCCGTCAACCCGATGGCGACCGGGATGAGGCCGATGGTGATGTACATGGCACCGGCCAGGAGGGTGGCGTTGCGGGCCACGCGCGGCGAGCGCGCGGCGATCACGCGGGAGACCAGCTCGGTCGCCATGACTGAGCCGCACACCGGAATCGACCACTCTTCGAGCTGCCCCAGAAAGGACGCGTCGGCGCCGGTGCCGACGAGTGCCAGCCGACCAGGATCGACGGCGGCCAGTGCCGGACCGAAGCCCCCCTGGCGGGCGATCACGAAGCCCGCGACCAGCAGCAGTCCCACCACCAGCAGAATGCCCTGCACCAGGTCGGTGATCGCATCCGCTAGCAGGCCCCCGAGCATGGTGTACAGCACACAGAAGCCCGCGGCCACGGCGATCGCCGTGCCGAGCTCGATCGTGGTGACGGTCGTGAGCACATGGGCGAAGCCGCGAAGCTGGGCTGCGGCCCACAGCAGCGAGCTCGGCACCAGAATCACCGCTGCTGTCCGCTCTACGGCGGCCGAATAGCGGGTGCGAAACAGATCCGCCAGCGTGGTCAGCTGGCGTCGCCACAGCGGGCCGGCGAACACGAGACCCATCAGGAGCAGACACAGGCCGTAGCCGAACGGCTCGGCCGTGGTCAGGGCCAGACCTTCGCGATAGGCACGACCCGCCGAGGCGATGCACGTCTCGGCGCCGAACCAGGTCGCGAATACGGTGAAGAGCGTGAGCGGATACCCGAGACGGCGCCCAGCGACGAGATAGTCGTCCTCCGTTCGGACGTGGCGCGCGACCCACACACCGATCCCCAACTGTGTGGCGAGGTAGCCGAGCAGTGCCAGCAGCAGGAGATTCATGCTGTCCCCAAGCTATCGGCGGTCCAGCGTGATGTCACAGCAGCGGGGTCGCTGCAACCGGTTGACGGGTGGTGCCGTCATAGCTATGGCGCGAACGCCCCGGTGGCGGGAGCTGCACGGGGTCCCTAAATTCCCCGGCTCTCAACTGACTACGCGGACAATCGGGAGGAACCAATCATGAAGAGCACGGTGCGCTGGTTGACCGTGGCGGCGCTCGCGGTCGTCGCCGTGGGGTGCGGTGGCTCAACGCAATTCAGCTCCACCTGGGTGGAGCCGACGGCGCAGCCCCTGGACCTCGCGAAACCGATCGTAGCTGTGATGGTCACCGAGCGCGAGGGGTTGCGTCGCTCGGGCGAGGTCTCGATGGTGCGGGAGATCGAGGCTCGTGGCGGGACGGGGATCGCGTCCTACACCATTCTCCCCGCGGGTGCCGAGCGCGACACGGCGCAGGCGCACGCGATCCTCACGAACGCGGGCGCCGACGCGGTGATCATGGTGCGCCCCGTCGGGAAGGACACCCGCGTCAGCTACACGCCGGGGACGCCGTACTACTCCACCTGGGGGTACTGGGGATACGGATGGGGGGCCGTGTACTCGCCCGGCTATATGACCACCGACGAGATCGTGTCGCTCGAGACGCTGGTGTACTCTGTCACCCAGAACAAACTGCTCTTCGCCGGTCAGAGCGAGACGATGAACCCGTCGAACCTCGACTCCTTCGTGCGGGAGCTCGGTGACGCGCTGGGCTACCAGCTGCGCAAGGCGGGCCTGATCCGCGCCGAAAAGAAGTAGCAGCACGTGGCGGGGACCGCGGTCCGCGCGAGTGACGCGCCGCGGTCCCCCACCCTCCTTTTCCCCACGCCGTTCTCCGCGCGCGTGACACGGTCGCGGTCGGCCTCACAGCAGTCGGCGCAGTGTGACCTGGAGCGCCTGGTACCGCGATGGCAGGCTGACCGCGCTCGCCGTGCGCAGGCAGAACTCGGGGCTCGGACCGAGCACCATGCGGCGCATCCACAGCGCGCCACCGCCGGCGCGCACCAGGGGCTCCAGTTCCTCCCAGACCTCTCCGTAGCGCGCCTCCATCGGCTTGGCAAACCACTGCGCAACCGTCACCTGCTCGGGTACGGACCCGAGTCGCAGCGCATAGAGACCGGCCACGCCGCCGGCAGCGGCCGCTGCGGCCGCGTCATGCGGACCCCGGCGGCTCGCCGTCACCGCCGCCTCATTGAGCGGGTCGAGCGCGGCGGAGTCGCGCAGGAGATACCAGTCCTCAAAGACCTCGCCGCTGTCGTTCGCCCACGGCGCCCCGGTGAGTACAGCGCTGCTGGATGCGAGGAACCCAGCGGGGGGCTCGGCGCGCAGCGCGGCGTGGAACGCCGCCTGGGCGCGCACGTACGCGGGCACCGCGATCTCGGAGCGTCGCCAGTGCCAGAACACGTAGGCGAGCATCAGCGGCGGCGCGTGACGAGTCGTGCCGATTCCCGGATGAGTCGCTTGAGCACGCGTTGATCGACGTCCGACAGGCTCCGAAGGTAGAGGCACGAAGCTCCGGTCCTGTGCGGGCCCAGCTGTCGCAGCAGCGGTCGGCAGCGGGACAACCCGGCCATCAGGTAGATCGTGAGGTCGCGCTTGCGCGGCGAGAAGCCGGTCACGAACCAGTCCCCTTCCCGACCGCTGGCGTAGCGGTAGTGGTAGCGGCCGAATCCTACGATGCTGGGCCCCCACATGCGCGGCGGGGCCCCCGTGATCGCCCGCATCAAGCGAATCAGGGCCCGACACTCCCGCCGGCGGGCGGGATCGGGAGTGCGGCTGAGAAACTCCGCCACGCTGGCGCCGGTGCGTCGCGTCTTCAGCTCAACCATCCGTCGGGCCCAAGCTGGTCATGCGTTCTCCTCGAGATGGAAGTCGCCAAGAAATCGCTCGGACTCCGTCAACGACTCACAGGCCCGGTCCAGAGCGGCGAATTCGCGCGCGTACTCCGCGCGGAACCGGTCACGGGCTTCTGCCGAGCGCCAGTAGTCCGCGGTTACGAAGCGCCGCGGGTTGGCCAGGTCGCGACACAGCTCGGTCCGGACGAACCCCGGACTGCGGGTGAACAGCTGCACCCACTCGCCCCCGGGGCCGTAGATCGTGCGAAACCGTTCGATCGCGTCCTCCCGGACGAGGTACTCCCACAGATAGACGAAGCGTGCGGCTGCGCTCATCGGTCCACAGCGCTGCGGTGTGGCGGACGCGGGTCACGGGCGCGGTCGCCGGATTCCTTTACATGGTCGCCCGACGTCATGTGCATGGGCATCGATCTCCGCAGGAAAGTTGCACGTGCGCCGGGTCCGGCGACAGCCGGTCACCCGTGCATCGCGATGTCGTTGGCGTATATTGCCCGCACTGCCTGCTCGGAGCGAGGGGATGACCACGGCACTCGTCGTCGCCGCCGGGGTGATTGGAGGATGGGCGATCCTGACATTCAATCGGCTCATCAGCCTGCGTCAGCTCAGTGATAATGCGTGGGCGGACATCGATGTCCAACTCAAGCGCCGTCACGACCTGATCCCGGCGGTGGTGTCGGTCGTCAAGGGGCATGCGGCCTACGAGCAGGAGACGCTCGAGGCGGTGGTGCAGGCGCGCAGCCGGGCCCTCGCAGTGGCGGGTCCCGCCGCGCGGGCCCGGGCCGAGGAGCCGCTCGAAGGATCGCTGCACCGCATTTTCGCCATCGCCGAGGCGTACCCCGAGCTCCGGGCGGTGGCGAGCTTCGCCGAGCTGCAGCGCACGCTTGCCGAGGTGGAGGATCATCTGCAGAACGCGCGCCGGTACTACAACGCCGTGGTGCGGGACTTCAACACCGGCATCGCGCAGTTCCCCGCGAATCTGGTTGCCGGGATCGCCCGGTTCCGACCACGTGAGTTCTTCGGTCTCGATGACGCCAGCGAGGGGGCGGTGCCCCGGGTGACTACGTGAAGAGCCTCGGGCTGGCGCTCGCGTGCCTGGCGACCGTCCCGGGGCCCGTCGCCGCGCAGCGCTCGCTGGCTATCGAGCGCTTCGCCGCCACGATTCAGGTCGAGCGCGACGGCAGCATTGTCGTGACCGAGCGCATCACGGCGCGGTTCACCGGCTCGTGGAATGGGATCTTCCGCACCATCCCGGTCAAGTATCGCACGCCCCAGGGGTTCAACTGGACGCTGGGCCTCACGCTGCTGAGCGCCACTGACGAGCAAGGACGAGCACTGCGCACCGAGGCCAGCCGCGAGCGGCACTACCAGAAGTACAAGATCTGGGTGCCCGGTGCACACGATGCGACGCGGACGGTGCTGCTGCGGTACCGCGCGACCAACGGACTGCGGTTCTTCACCGAGCACGATGAGCTCTACTGGAACGTGACGGGGGACGAGTGGGACGTGCCGATCGAGGCCGCGAGCGCCGTGGTCGAGCTGCCCGCCGGCGCGACCGGCGTCCGCGCCATCGCGTTCAACGGCGCCTACGGCTCCACCGCGCAGGACGCCAGCGTGGAGACGACCGGAATCACGGTGCGGGTAGCGATGCCCCACGGCCTCGGCTTTCGGGAGGGTCTCACGGTCGTCGTCGGATGGGACAAGGGGCTGGTCACCGAGCCCACTGCGGCCGACCGTGCGGCCGGGTTGCTGCGGAGCAACTGGCCTCTCGCGATCCCGTTGCCGGTGTTCTTCGCGGCGTTCACCCTGTGGCGCCGACGGGGCCGCGATCCGCGGCAGCGCCCCATCGCCGTCCAATACGAGCCCCCCGACGGCCTGAGCCCGGGAGAGGCCGGTACGTTGATCGACAACCGCGCCGACATGCGTGATGTCACTGCGACGCTGGTGGACCTCGCGGTTCGTGGCTACGTGCGGTTCGAGGAGCGGGACGAGCGGAAGCTCTTCGGGATCATCGGGAGCCGGGAGTACGTGCTGCATCGCGTCAAGGAGCCAAGCGAATGGAGCGCGCTGGCGCCGCATGAGCGACGCGTGCTCGACGGCATCTTTGGCGGGCGGGGTGCCGCGGTGGAGCTGTCGCAGCTCGAGAACGAGTTCTACAGCGAGGTCCCCAAGATCCAGACGGACATCTTCACTCGGCTGCTGCGCCACGGCTTCTACCGGGATCGACCCGACCGCGTGCGGGCGCGCTGGCTCGGCGGGGGTGTCACCGGTGGGATGCTCGTGGGGGTCGGGGGGGCGGTGCTGGCCGACAAGCTGCTGCTCACGCCCGTTCCATTCGTGGTTGCCGGTGTGCTCTCCGCGCTGATCATCATGGGGTTCGGGCTCGTCATGCCGGCGCGGACCGAGGCAGGAGCCCGAGCGCTGGAGGCGGTCCTCGGTTTCGAGGAGTTTCTGCAACGGGTGGAGGCCGAGCACCTGAAGCGGGTGGTGATTGGCCATCCGGAGTTGTTCGACCGCTACCTGCCCTACGCCATGGCCTTCGGGGTCGAGCACAAGTGGGCGAAGGCGTTCGAGGACATCTACCGCGAGCCACCGACCTGGTATATGGGTACGAGCACCACGGACTTCAGCGTCGCACGACTGTCGAGCAGCCTCGGGCGGTTCACGAGTGCGGCAAGCTCGACCCTGGCGTCGTCACCCCGGAGCTCGGGGGGGTCGGGGTTCGGCGGCGGCGGGTCATCCGGTGGTGGTGGAGGAGGTGGCGGCGGCGGCGGGTTCTGAACCCGCGATCGGCGCGCCGGCGGCGCTCAGTCGAGCGTCCCGAACCAGCCGCGCCGCTCCATCCACTTTGCCAGCTCGACGACCGGGGTGACCGTTGCGGCCACGCCGATCACGATCACCCAGTCCGCGAGCCGGAAGTTGAATGTATTGAACGGGTCGTGCAGCACGGGCACGTACAGTACCAGCGACAGCAGCGCCAGCTCCCACAGGATTGCCACATTGAGCCAGCGGTTGGCGAACGGTCGGCGCACCAGCGAGAGCCGATCGGACCGGAAATTGTAGGCATTGAAGAACTGGATCAGCACCAGCGACACAAACGTGAGCGCCATGGCGTCCGGCACACTGCGCCCCGCCCGCAGAGCCCAGGTGAACAGCCCGAGATTGACGACCGTCGACCACGCCCCGGCCACGAGCATCAGAGTGAGGACCGGACCGGCGAACACGCCGCGCCGGGGGTCTCGGGGTCGGCGCTGCATCAGATCGTGCTCCGGTGGGTCCACCGCCAACGCTAGGGCCGGCAGACCGTCGGTCGCGAGATTGACGTAGAGGATCTGCGGCGCGGTGAGCGGGAGCGGCAGGCCCAGCAGCGTCGCGCCGGCCATCAGGCCGATCTCACCGATGTTCGACGACAGGAGAAAGGTGAGGTACTTCTTGATGTTGCCGAAGACCCCCCGCCCTTCCTCGACCGCGGCCACGATCGAGGCGAAGTTGTCGTCGGTCAGCGTCATCGCGGCGGCTTCCCGGGCGACGTCGGTTCCGCTGATCCCCATCGCGATGCCGATGTCAGCTTTCTTGAGCGCGGGCGCATCGTTGATCCCGTCGCCGGTCATGGCCACCACATGGCCGAGGGCCTGGAGGGCGGCGATCACCCGCAGCTTGTGGCCCGGGGACACACGCGCGTAGATCTCGATCTCACCCGCCGCGCGCTGCAGCTCGGCGTCGCTCAACGCGTCCAGTTCGGCACCGGTCACCACGCGGCCCGTGTCGAGCAGCCCCAGCTCACGCGCCACCGCCCGCGCGGTGCGGGGATGGTCACCGGTGATCATCACGACGCGAATCCCGGCTGACTCGCAGGTCCGGATCGCTGCCGCCGCTTCGGGTCGTGGTGGGTCGATCATGCCGATCAACCCGAGGAACGTCAGCTGCCCTTCCGCATTCTCCACGGTGGCCGCCGTGCGGGTGGCGACGGCGAGCACCCGCAGCGCGTCGTCCGCCATGCGGCGCGCCACGTCGAGAATTGCGGCGCGCCCGGCCGCTTCCAGTGGCACTTCACCGTCCTCGGTCGCCTGGCGCACGCACGCGTCCACGACGACTTCCGGCGCCCCCTTGGTGTGCGCCACGACGTCACCGGCGCCGCGGTGCAGGGTCGTCATCCGCTTCCGCTCGGGAGCGAAGGGGATCTCAGCCACCCGGGGGAATCGGGCGTCGAGCTCGCGCTTGTCGAGCCCCGCCTTCGCCGCCACAACGACGAGCGCGCCCTCGGTCGGATCGCCGGTGACCTCCCAGCTGCCGGCCACCTCGCCCGCCACCAGGTGGGCATCGCAGGCAAGGGCAGCCGACTCGAGCAGACGCCGGAGCGTGGGCGACACCGGGATCCGCCGCCCGTCCCGGGCGAACTCCCCGCTCGGCTCGTACCCGGCTCCGGAAACCTCCATCAGCTCGCCGGTGACGTACAGCCGGCGTGCGGTCATCTCGTCTTCGGTGAGCGTGCCGGTCTTATCGACGCAGATCACCGATGTGCTGCCGAGCGTCTCGACCGCCGCGAGGCGTCGCGTCAGCGTGCGGCGCCGGGCCAGGCGCTGCACCCCGATGGCCAGCGAGATGGTGACCACGGCGGGAAGCGCCTCCGGCACCACGGCCACCGCGAGGGCGATGCCGAAAACGACCATCTCGAGAAACGGTTGGCTGCGCGCCAGTCCGAGCACGACGATGATGGCCACGACCGCGAGCGCCGCACGTGCCAGGGAGTGCCCCAGTCGATCGAGGTTCTGCTGCAACGGGGTGCGACCGGGCTCGACCGCCTGCAACATCCGGGCGATCTGGCCGAACTCCGTCGCCATCCCCGTTGCCACGACCACCGCCCGCCCGCGGCCGCTGGTGACGGTGGTTCCGGCGTAGGCCATGTTGCGCCGGTCGCCGAGGGCCAGGTCGCGCTCGGCCAACGCCTCGACGTGCTTGATCACTGCAACGGACTCGCCGGTGAGCACCGCTTCCTGTACCTGCAGGTTCACGGCTTCGAGGATCCTGCCGTCGGCGGGCACGCGGTTCCCCGCTCCGAGCACGACGATGTCGCCCGGGACGAGATCCCGGGCCGGGACGTCACGTTCGCGCCCGTCCCGCAGCACGGTCGCCGTGGGGGCGGCGAGCCGCTGCAGTGCGTCGATTGCGCGCTCGGCTCGGTATTCCTGCACGAAGCCGAGGATGACCGTAAACAACACGATCACCGTGATCGCTGCGGCCTCGACGCCATGCCCCAGGAAAGCAGAGAGCGCGGTCGCCGCGAGGAGAATGACGATCAGGACGTTCTGGAACTGCGAGCCGAGGATCTTCCAGGGTGAGACCGCGCGCACCGCCTCGAGCTCGTTGGGACCGTACCGACTGAGCCGTTGCGCCGCATCGGTTCCGCTCAGGCCGGCTGTCGTCGTGCCGAGCTGCTCGCAGACGGCGGCCGCCGAGCGGGCGTGGGGTGCTGCCCGCACCGGGGGTGGGGTGGCGCGTGGTGCCATGGCCTCAGGATGTCATAAGTAACACGCGCCCGGTTGCCGGGGCACCCCCGCGCGAGCCCGCGACGTCCCCCCGATGGGCGTGGGTGGCACGCGCTCGAGGTACCGCCACAGGGCCGCCAACTCCACCTCCGTCATGCGGCGGAACGACGCGCACGACGGCGCGCGTGGTGGTGCGACACAGGTGCTCACCGCGGGCGTTGCGGCGGTGGGCCTGCCCGCCCCCGGTTGCCCGGGAGCATGCCCCCGGGGTGCGCGTCCGGCAATCCAGATGACGGTCTCGGCTGACTGGTCAGGTCGCGTGGGCCAGCAGGCGATGCACGAGCAGCGTTGCGGGAATGAGGTTGATGAGCGCGTGCAGCAGGATCGTGGCCATCAGGTTGCGACCGCTGCGCCAGAACACCACACCCAGCGCGACTCCTCCGGGCAGCCCGTTTGCCGCTGCGGCCTGCACCGCCTGCCCGAGGTGACCCGCCGAGGGCCATGCCGGATTGGTGAAGGCGTACGGCACGTGATACAGCACGAAGGCGCAGCTCGCGATGACGAGTGCCGCCGGCTCGTTCCCCAGCCGCTCGGCCCAGCGGCGCTGTATCATGCCCCGGAAGAAGATCTCCTCCGTCGTGGCCGCGGTCCCCACGAGCAGCACCAACGCTCCCAGCGGCAACAGGGGGCCGAGCGGCTCACGCAGCACCGTCACGAGCTCGGCACGTTGCGGTCCGTTGACCAGCTGCAGCAGCTGGAACGCAGTGCCAAATCCGATCACCCAGCCCATTCCTCTACCGACGCGGGCCGGATCGAGCCCAATCGATCGCAGGACGGCCCGGGGCGACCGGTCGCCATCGATCAGCGCGAGCCCGGCGAGCGGGAAAAGGACGAGGGTCAGCCAGTGCAGCAGTTCTCCCTCGGCATGCACGAAGAGATAGCCGAGGTACAGCGCGAAGTAGCCCGTCACGAACCGGACCTGTCGTCCGGGGCGGTGCGGGTGGGACGTGGGTTGCGACACCGTGCCGCAGATTCCCGCTAGCCCTCTGGTTCGTCAAGGGGTCGTGCTAGGTTTCGCGGCAGGGACGAGGCGCGGGGGTGCAGCAGTGGTAGAGCTGCGGGAGGGTACCGGGAGACTGAATCCGAGGCGCGGCGGCGTCTGGCTGGTGGGCGGTGCGGTGCTGCTGCTGGTGTCCAACGGACGCTGGATTCTGTCCGCCGCGGCCTGGCTTGCCCCGATCGGGTGGCTGGTCTACCTCGACCGCACGGCCCCCGCGCGCGGCCTCGCGCGGGCGCTGCCATTGTGGGTGGCGGTGCAGCTCGTGATGTGGCGCGGCCTCATCCCGGCGCCGGGCGCGTTGTACTACCTCATCGCCGGCACCTACGCCGTCGTCTATTTCTTGCCTCTTGCCGTGCACCGCGTGGTGGCGCCCCGGCTCAGCGGCGCGGCGGCGACGCTGGTCTTCCCGACGGCATGGGTCGCCATCGAGTTCCTGTTTCAGCGCTGGGTAACACCCTACGGCAGCTGGTTCTCGCTCGCTTACACACAAGCCGGTGCGCTCACGCTGCTTCAGCTCAGCAGCGTGACGGGGACGGCCGGTGTTTCGTACCTCCTGACCTGGTTCGCCGCGACGGCGGCGTGGATCGCGCAACCGGGGCCGCGGGCTCGCCTCCGGGCTGCGGTCGCATACGGGGTCTGCCTGGCGGCGGTGCTGCTGTTGGGTCGCCTCCGACTGTCGCCAACCTCCTCTGATGAGGCACTCGTCCGGGTTGCCGGCCTGGTGCCGGGCGCGGAGCTCACGGTGGCACTCGAGGCGGAGCTCGCCCCGGCGCGCGCGGGTGTGGCCATCGGGCCGACGGAGCTCGAGCGGATCGTCGCCGTGGCGGATCGCATCAATGACGATCTGCTGGCGCGGACCCGGCGGGAGGCCCGCGCCGGCGCCCGGTTGGTCGCGTGGTCGGAGACGGCCGGACGGGTGTTGCGGCGGGACGAAGGTGCGTTGCTCGAGCGCGTGGGGCGGCTGGCGGCGGAGGAACGGGTGGACGTGATCGCGGCCTACGGGGTGTGGGACCCGGCGGCCCGGCCGCCTTTCGCGAACAAGGTCGCCGCGCTCGCGGCCGACGGCACCCTGGCGTGGACCTATGAGAAGGCGCATCCCATCGTCGGTGCTGAATCGCCGCTGATCGCGGCAGGGGCTGGCTCCATCGAGCGGCTCATCACGCCGTACGGTTCGGTCGGCGCCGTGATCTGCCATGATCTCGATTTTCCGGCGCTGCTGCGGCAGACCGATCGGCCGAAGCTCGGGCTCGTGGTGGGGCCCTCAGCAGACTGGCGTGCGATCACCCCGCTGCATGCGGATATGGCGATGGTGCGGGCGATCGAGAACGGCGTGGCGTTGTTTCGCCCGACGAGCAACGGTCGGTCGCTGGCCGTTGACGCACGGGGACGCACCTTGAGTCGGGTCGACTACGCCGATGACGCCGTGGTGGCGTTCGTGTCGGCGACGCCCGCCGCGCGCACCGTCTATGGTATCGTCGGCGACCTGTTCGCCTGGTTCGCCGTCGCGTCGCTTGGGGTCATGCTGGTCGTGGCGCTGCGGAGGCGGTGAGGAAGCGGGCCCGCGGGCGCACTCAGCCGACACCAGCGGCGTCGTCCACCACCGCGTCGGCCTCGATCTCCACCAGCCAGTCCGGATCAATGAAGCGCGACACCTGCATGATCGTGTTGGCAGGACGGATGTCGCGAAACACCTCGCCGTGGACGGCCGCGACGGCCTCCCAGTCGTCGATGCGCGTGAGCAGGATGCGGGTGCGCACCACGTGACGCAACGACGCACCGGCGTCGCGGAGCGCGGCGGCGATGATTTCGAGACAGCGGCGGGCCTGCGCCCCCGGGTCCCCCTGCCCGACGGTCCGGCCATCTGGCCCGATGGGTGCCGTGCCCGCCACCGACACCGTCGTGCCGGCGCGCACCGCCCGGGAGATTCCCACGCGGGGCTCGTACGGGCTGCCGCTCGAGATCAGGGATCGCACGCGGCGTCGAGGCTCAGCCGGGACGCTGGCTGGCCAGGGCGGTCCCGATGGCGACCGTGATGATCGGAATCAGCAGATACGTGAGCCCGATGTCCGCCAGGTACTCGCCGAGGGTCATGTGCATGGGCCCGCCCAGCAGCATCAGGGGGGCGTCGATCGCGAGACTGATCACGAGCCACAGCAGTCCCAGCCGCAGCGCCTCGGCGACAAAGCCGGCGCGCACCGACCGGAAGTACCGTACGGCGAGGCCGGCGACGGCCGCCGCCAGCGCCACTGGCATGATGGACTCGAACAGCGGACGGGATGGCTCACGCAGAGGGAAGACGACGAACGCGACGGCGAACGTACACAGCCAGACCAGCACGCCGTAGGCGACAGCGGACCGCAGCGATGTCATGATGGCAAAAGCTGACGCCGCGCGGCGAGGCCGGCAAGACTGGCGTCGGGCGTCGCGCGAGCGGTCGCCGGAGGCGGGTGCCAACGCATGCGCGACTACAGACCCATGCGCCTGATCCACTCCGCGAACCGTGGATCCCCCCGCACCCCGTCGAGCAGCGGATCCACGCGCAGATACACGAGCCACCCCCGCCGCTCGGCGTGAGCGCGCTCCATGGCGGCGAAGGCGGCGTCGGCCTCGCCCAGGGCGAGGTGCAGCGTCACGAACGCCACCGGGGACACATAACTCGCCGCTGCGCGCGCGGTGAGACCAGCGAGAATCGCCTGCGCCTCGGCTTCCCGTCCCAACCCGACCAAGGCCGACGCGAGGCCCGCCTCCGCGTACGCCGAATCGGGCACGAGGGCCAGCGCTTCCTGGAAGGCGCTCGCCGCGTCGTCCCAGCGTCGCTGCGCCAGCCGCACCAAGCCGAGCACGCGGTGGCTCTCCTGGGCCGTCGGGTTGAGGGCCAGACCCCGGCGGAGGTGCTCGGCTGCCTCGTCGTAGCGGCGGGCGTAATAGTACAGCCAGCCGAGCGCCCGGCGGATGGCGACCGAGGCCGGATCGAGATCGATCGCCGCGCGCCCGTGAGCGAGCGCGTCCGCGGTCCGGCCCAGAGCGATCAGCGGAAACGCATACCACTGACGCGCCGTCGCGTAGCCCGGATTGAGCTCGATCGCCCGCCGGAAGTGCCGGATCGCGCCCTCCCAGTTCCAGTCGTAGATGAACAGCGACCAGGCGAGCGACGTGTGGGCTTCGGCCAGCCCTTCGTCCAGCTCGAGCGCCTTGCGGGCGTAGGCCTTGGCGCGGTCGAAGCCCTCGGCCACGGGCATTCCCTGGTAGTCCACGGCGAGTGACTGCGCATCCGCGAGACCAGTGTAGGCGAGCGCGTACTCCGGATCTTCGGCAACCGCTGCCTCGAAGCAGCGAATCGCCTCCTCCACGCCCTCGCGCGTCCGCGCGGCCCAGGCGTAGCGGCCTTTGAGGTACAGCCGGTACGCGGTGACGTTGTCGGTGTAACGGCGCGGAACCACGTCGCCGACCGGCTGGAGCAGCGCGGCGCGCAGCGTCTCCACGATCGTCCGGGCCAGCTCATCCTCGATCGCGAAGACGTCGGCGACCTCCCGGTCGAACCGCCCGGCCCACAGACTGCGCCCGTCGGCCACACTCGTCAGCTGGGCGGTGACCCGCAACCGCTGCCCGGCCTGCCGCACACTGCCCTCGAGTACCACTGACACGCCCAACCGTGCCCCGATGGCGCGCACGTCGTCCGCCTTGCCCTTGTACGCGAACGCCGAGGTCCGCGACGCGACCCGCAGTCCCTCCACCTGGGACAGCGCGTTGATCAGTTCTTCGGTGATGCCGTCGGCGAGCGCCTCCACATCGGGATCGCGGCCGGTGCGACCGAAGGGCAGTACCGCTACGGCCACCGTCTCCCCGGACTGCGGGGCGCGGATCACATCGTCCGCCTCCAGGGCATCCGCGAACTCGGCCGCCGTGGCGAACCGAGCCGCTGGGTCCTTGGCCAGGGCGCGCTCCAGCGCCGCGTCTATAGAAGCGGGCGCTTCGGGGCGACGGGTGCGGACGGGGACCGGGGTCGCGGCGATGTGTTGGCCCATGACCACCCGCGGGGCCTCGCCGGTGAACGGCGGCGTCCCTGTCAGCATCTCGTAGAGGACGATCGCCAGGCTGTACTGGTCGCTGCGCCCGTCGATCGCCCCATCCCCGCTCGCCTGCTCCGGACTCATGTACTCGGGTGTCCCCACCGCGAGCCCCCGCTCGGTGATGCGGTCGCTCCGTTCGGACTCCGAGATGGCGCGCGCCACGCCGAAATCGGCGAGCAGCGGGCCGCCCTCGTGCAAGAGGACGTTTTCGGGCTTGATGTCACGGTGCACGACACCCTGGCGGTGGGCATAATCGAGCGCGGCCGCCAGTGCCGTCGTGATGCGCACTGCCTCGTCGACCGCGAGCCGGCCCTCGCGCTCGATGCGGTCGCGCAGCGTCTCCGCCGGCAGATAGGGCATGACGTAATACAGAAACGGGTCGCGCCGGCCCGAGTCATGCACGGGAACGATGCCCGGGTGCACCAGTGCGGCGGCGAAGCGGATCTCGCGCAGGAAGCGGTCGGGCTCGCAGCAGTACGACGCGAGGACGGGATGCAACACCTTGACTGCCACCGGGCGGTCGTGCTTCAGGTCCCGTGCCAGGTAGACCGTAGCCATTCCCCCGCGCCCGATCTCCCGCTCGATCGCATAGCGATCGGCGAGGGCATCGCGCAGCTCATCAGGGGCGGTCAACATCGGCGCCCTCAGGATACTCGCGTTCGACGACACGTGCCACCGGATGCCTGGTACCGCACTGGGAACAACGGCGTGGTGGTGGAGGGTTTCCGGGGCGCCTACGCCCGGGGGTGGAAGCGGCGGTGTACCGTGCGCAGGTACTCGCGGTCGACGTGCGTGTAGAGCTGGGTGGTGGACAGGTCAGCATGACCCAGCATCTCCTGCACCGCCCGCAGGTCGGCGCCCCCCTCGAGGAGGTGAGTGGCGAAGGTGTGACGCAACGTGTGCGGCGTGACCCGTTTGGTGAGCCCGGCCCGGGTTGCCGCCTGCCGGATGATCCCCCATGCGCCAACCCGCGACAGGGGGGTGCCCCGGGCGTTCAGAAACAACCGGCTCCGCCCTCGTCCACGGTCTAGCCGCGGCCGGATTTCCCGGGCATACAACGCGACCGCGCCGAGCGCCCGCCGGCCCACCGGGACGATGCGTTCCTTCATGCCCTTGCCGAGGACGCGGACCAGGCCCTGGTCGAACTGGACATCGGCCAGCGTCGTCCCGACGAGCTCGGACACCCGCATGCCGGTGCCATAGGCGAGCTCGAGCAGGGCCCGGTCGCGGATCGGCAGCGGTCCATCCCCGTGTGGGGTTCCCAGCAGGCGTTCGATCTCGGCAACCGTCAGCACGGTAGGCAGCGTGCGCCAGCCCTTCGCAGTCTCGATGCGTTCCGTCGGGTCCCGCACCGCGTGGCCCTCGCCCACCAGGAACCGGTAGTAGGTCCGCAGGGCGGAGATCTGGCGGCGGATCGTGGCGACCGCGAGGCCGATATCCTTGAGGGCGTATACGAACTGGCGGACATCGGCCTCGCTGACCCGATCGGGTCCGGTGCGTCCCAGGCCCTGCGCCCATGCCGCGAAGCGGCGCACGTCGCGGGTGTAGTTGTCGACGGTGTGCCGGCTGCCCCCGGCCTCGAGGGCGAGGTAGTCGCGGAAAGCCTCGAGTCGGAACTCGCGGTTCAGCGGGTCGGCTGCCGTCGTCGCCACAGGCGCCATGCTATCAGTCCCGCCACCAGGAGCGCCACCGCGGCGAGCGTCGCATTGAGTCGCCGCACGGCAGCCAGTACCGTTTCGAGATTGCCTCCGAGCGTATAGACGAACATGGTGAGGCCGCCGTAGTACACCCCCGAGGCAAGAGAAACGGCTGCGAGGGTGCGCCCGGCGGGCAGCCGCCCCATCCCGGCGAACGGGCAGACCACGGCGCGCCACACGGGCAGCAGGCGGGACACGAAGATCCCCCAGGTGCCGTGTCGCTGGTACTCGTGGCCGATGCGGTCGAGGGTCGCTTCGCTCAGCAGGCGCATGCCGAGCCGCCCGGCGAACGCCGCGCGGCCGTAGCGCCGGGCGAGCGCGTAGATGGCGGCGGCGCTCGCCACGTTGGCGGTCCACGTGAGGCCGAAGACGAGCCAGGGATCCATCCGACCCCGACCCGCGAGGAACGCACCCAGCGCGACGGCGGTGTCGGCCGGGACGGGTGGAAAGATGTTCTCGACGGCGGCGAGGATCGTGATGATGCCGTACAGGGGGCCCGCGGGCAGCCGTTCGAGCAGCCCCACCCAGTCGGTCACGCGGCCGGCTGAGCCGCGTTCATGCGAGAGGTTCGGACAACGACAAGCCTCCCGAGGACAACCGGGGCTCACTTCGCTCGGCCAGCGTTACGACGGCGATCGCGGCGATCCCCTCGCCGCGCCCGATGAAGCCCATGCCATCGTTGGTCGTCGCTTTCACCGACACGTGCGTCGCACCCACGACGAGTGCTTCGGCGAGCTTCGCTTCCATGGCGTCGAGGTGCGTCGCCAGACGTGGCTCCTCGGCGATGATGGTGACGTCCGCCTGACTGAAGCTGAGTCCCTGCTCGACCACGGCGATGTGCGCCTTGGCGAGGAGCTGCAGTGAGTCGGCGTCTTTCCACTGCGGGTCGGCGGAGGGGAACATGCGCCCGATGTCCCCGAGGTTCGCGGCGCCGAGCAGGGCATCGGTGAGCGCGTGACACACCACGTCCGCGTCCGACCACCCGGCGAGGCCGCGGGGATGCGGGATCGTGACTCCGCCGAGGATCAGGGTGCGGCCAGGCGCGAAGCGATGGGAGTCATACCCGATGCCCACACGCATCGTCAGCTCCGCAGAATGCGGAGCGCGAGGTGCGCCGCGTTCCGGGCGTTGTCGATGCCGACGGTCCCCACCGGAACCCCCGGCGGCAACTGGGCGATCGCCAGCAGCGCGTCGACCCCGCTCAGCGGTCCGGCGGCGAAGGGGACCCCTACCACGGGCAGGTCGGTGAGGGAGGCCGCGTAGCCGGGTAGCGCGGCCGACAGCCCTGCCCCGGCGATGATCACCCGGCATCCCTTGTCGCGCGCCCCGCGCACGATTTCGGCGGTCTTGTCCGGTGCGCGGTGTGCCGAGGAGACGTGAAAATCAAAGCTTACACCCGCGTCTTCCAGCACCTTGAAGGCGGGCTCGATCTTGGGGCGGTCGGATTCGGATCCTACGATGATCAGCACGTCAGGCATTGTGACTCCCCGTGCGCTGCCCCCCCC
>QKHC01000098.1 GCA_003251175.1 Gemmatimonadota bacterium | reverse complement strand
GGGGCCGGTTGGCGAGACGGACACGCTGGTGCGGGAGGCGGTGCGCGCCAACGTCCGCGAGTCTGTCCAGCAGCTCCGCCACGGGTCCGCGATCCTCGAGGCGCTGATCGCTCGGGACGGTCTCGTCGTGGTCGGGGCCGAATATGCTCTCGAAACCGGGGTGGTCGAGTTCTTCGACGGCGTGCCCTCGAGCGCCTGACGCGTCGGAGGCGCGGACGCGGATGGCCTGGGTCGTGTTCCTGCGAGGTGTCAACGTCGGAGGGCACAAGGCGTTCCGACCGAGCGCGGTGGCGCGCGCGCTGCGGGAGCTCGATGTCGTCAGCGTCGGGGCGGCCGGGACGTTCGTCGTGCGGCAGCGGGTGAGCCGCGCGACGTTGCGCGCCGCGATGCAGCGCGCCCTGCCCGTCGCAACCGAGCTGATGCTCTGTCGCGCCCGCGAGGTGCAGGACCTCCATCGCGACAGTCCGTTCGCGCGCGCGCGGGCGACGGGGACCGTGACCCGCTACGTCACGGTGCTCGCCCGGCGGCCGCGACGGTCTCCGCCCCTGCCGCTGCGGCGGCCCGCGGGGCGCGACTGGCAGGTGCACGTGATCGGGGTCCGTGGCGTGTTCGTCCTGAGCCTGCATCGGCGGCGCGGGCGGACGCTCATCTACCCCAACGCCGTCATCGAGCGCCATTTCGGCGCGGCGGCGACGACACGAAACTGGAACACCATCGGCACCATCTGCGACATGCTCATTGCGGGGCGCCGCGGGTGACTGCCACGCACCGACGCAGGGGGCATGACGCATGACGACCGTCGCGATCCTCGGTGCCGGGCGTGTGGCGCAAGCGCTGGCGGGACGACTGCTCGAGGCCCGAGTGGTGGTGCGACTCGGCGCCAGGGATCCCATCGCTGCCGGCCGCACACTCCCCGCTGAGCTGACGGGCGTTCCCGTGGTGCCCCCCCCCGAGGCGACCGCCGGTGCCGAGATCGTGCTGCTCGCGGTTCCGGCGGGGGCTGCCGTCGCCGCAGCCCGCGCGGCGGGAGATCTCACGGGGAAGGTGCTGGTGGATTGCACCAACCCGCTGCGCTGGGACGAGGGCCCGGTATGGGCGCCGCCCCGGGAGGGATCCGTGGCGCAGGCGCTGGCGCAGGCGCTGCCCGCCGTCGCGGTCGTCAAGGGATTCAACTATTTCGGTGCCGAGATCCAGCGCGACCCACGGCTGGCGCACGGACCCGCCGACGCGTTCTTCGCGGGCGACGACGGCGATGCCAAGGCATTGGTACTCGATCTCGCGACGCGCATGGGGTTCCGCGCGCACGATGCGGGACCGCTGCGCAATGCCGCGCTGCTCGAAAGCCTTGCGGTGCTGTGGATTCACCTCGCCAGCGTCGGTGGTGTGGGCCGGAGCTTCGCGTTTCGCCTCGAGGCGCGCGCGTGATCCGCGGCTAGTTGCTCCGGGCGCGCAGGGTCGAGTCACTCGGCACCACCCGGTCAGCCGTCCAGGAGTCGATGCGGAAGACCGTTGCCGAGCCTTCACGCCGCACGAGGAATCCTCCGGCGATCGAATCGAACACCAGCGCCGCGACCTCACGTCCCGCGCGGTCCCGGATCCGCAGCGTGCGATCGGGTCGCGTGAAATCAGCCGAGTCGGCGGCCCCGGTGCTTGCGAACCCGCTCGCGGTGAGGCTGCCGAGCTGGCTCAACCAGCGGTCCACGGCGGATGTGTCGGCGGGCGAGCCGCCCACCCTCCACGAGGAATCTGACCGCTCGACGGCATAGCGGCTGCCGCCCCGGCGCAGGTCGACCGCCCCGATGCTGTCGGTGGCGAGGGTCAGAATGCGCTTGTCACGCCAGTCATCCGGTGATCGCGAGACGGCCTCCGTGAGCCCGCTCTTGACCTGGTACACCCGCGGATCGTTCTCCTGCCGGAGATAGACGGTGCCGTAGGTCACCCCGCGGTTACCGACGAGGTATTGGGCCAGCAAGCGCTCGCCGGCGTGGACCGTGACCCGTCTGGCGCCCGCGCTGTCGACACCCAGGCGGGCGTGCGAGCTCGGACTCTCGGCGACGATCTCTCCCGTCGCGGCGGAGTCGGTCAGATCGGCCAGCAGCCGCTCGACCAGGTCCGTGGCGGCGGGTAGTCCGTTCACCGTCCAGCCGCCGGCGACACGCGCCAGCGTCAGGGTGTCCCCGGGCTGTCCGATGACCACCGTGGTGACGCTGGCACGATCGAACGTGATTGCCCGGAAGCCCGTTCTCCGGTCGGTTCCCGATCTCCGCAGCAGCGAGAGGCCGAGCCAGATCGCCACCACCACGCCGAGGCCGATGGCCAGGCGCCGGAGCTGGACGGTGCTCATCGTGCCTCCGCACTGGCGGGTCGATACGGGCGCGTGGCCAGCTGGCGCCGCCGGGTCAGGTGCACCAGACCGATCACGGCGAGGAGCAGCGGCAGCACGATCACGTTGACGTACTTGACGGCCTGCTGCAGGGCGGCGCTGGCGAACACGAAGGTCGGTGGGCGGCGGTCCTTGGCCCGGATCGCGATCAGCGCGTCGTCCTGTGCCAGCCAGTCGACGCTGTTGAGGAGAAACACCAGGTTCTCGGGGCTGCGGCGGACCATGTCGTCACTGCCCATGAGCGAGTTGCCGACCACGATCAGTCGTGACTGGGCGTCTTGGGGCGCAACCTGCACGGCGAGCGTGCGCACCGCGAGGTCGGACGTCGGCAGCTCCTGGCTCGGATCGATCATCGCGCTGCCTTGCGAGAGGCCAGCGGCGGCGCTGGTGACGAACAGCGGCGTCACCGTGCCAGGCTTCGCGCCCGCGGTGTCGATGCTCGACGTCCATGCTAGGCCCAGCTCGGGGAGCTCGGCGTTGACCGGCGAGGCCTGCGTGCTCTGTGCGCGGAGGAAATAGGGGTAGGCGCGGAACACACGGCCGAAGTCCGTAGGGATCGCGATCAGCTGGTTGGCGCGCAGATCGTAGACCATGTCGCGGTTGATGGCGACGCCGTACGGCGCCAGCACCGGGTTGAAGCCGATCGGCCGCGCCGTCGTGAACGGACCCTGCGGTGGCACTTCCATCCCCGACTCGAGCACCATCAGCTTGCCGCCGCGCGCGAGGTAGGTCTCGATCTGCGTGCGCACGCCGGGGACCAGCGAGTCCCGGAGCGACGCCACGACGATCGCGGTGTAGGTGCTGTCGAGTGGCGTCGAGTCGCTCAGGGTCGGGGTGTCCACGTCGTAGGATCGTTCGAGCTCGCCGCGCAGCAGCGCGTGCGGTCCCGTTTGGGGATCGGTCACGAGTGCGATCCGCGGCTTGGTGCTGCGGCTGAGCGAGCGCATCGCGGCGACGAGGCGATACTCGAGGTCGTCGGTCCGCTGCACGAACGGAATCGTCTCGTGGCGGTCGGCGTGCTGGATGACCAGGCCGAAATAGCCCTCCTTCACCTGCAGCTCCGTCTGACCGACCACGTTGAACTGGACCGGAACGACACCCAGGCTGCGCGCCTCGTCGGCGGCGACCGGGTCGTCGGCGGGGTCGCGCTCGACCACGCGGACCTTCCCGCGGCCCGCGGACCGGAGGTCGCGCAGCAGGTCAGTGACATCGCGCTTGGTGAGCGCGAACTCCGCCGGCAGCTGTTTCGATGCGAACAGCTTGATCGTCACGATGTCGTCGAGCGACCGGGCGATGCGGCGCGTCGCGGGCGCGAGCGTATAGGCCCTGCCCGGGCTTAGGTCGAGCCGGCCGCCGATCTGGCCTCCGGCGAGATTCACGACCACGACGATCGCGATCAGCAGCAGCGTTCCGACCTGCAGCCGGCGCCGGGCGGGACTCCCGGTTGCGAGGCGGCGGCGCATCACGGCGCCGTACGCGAGCACGAGGAAGACCGCTGCGACGGACACGAAATAGAGCACATCTCGCAGATCGATCACACCGCGACCGATGCTCTCGAAGTGGCTGAGTACCCCGAGGCGGGCGGCCACCGCGCCGAGTCCGGCCGGCAGCCCGACCAGCAGAGGATTGAGCCCGACCAGAATCAGGACGAACATCACCGCCACCGCGAGAATGAACGCGGTGATCTGACTTCTGCTCAGGCTCGAGGCCCACAGGCCCACGCCGGCGAAGCCCGCGGCCAGCAGCCCCGCACCGAAGTACTGGGCGACCACCGGTCCCCAGGCCAGGTCGCTCCCCAACTCGAGACCGACCGGCACCAGCAACGTCGAGGCCAGCGCCCCGAGCAGCACGAGCAGCACGCCGAGATACTTGCCCGCGATCAGCTCCGCCTCGGAAACCGGCTGAGCCAGCACCACTTCCAGCATGCCGCCGCGGGTATCCTCGGCGAGCGACCGCATGGCGACTGCGGGGACGAAGAAGAGGAACACCCAAGGCATGAAGTCGAGCATCGGCCGCAGCGACGCGGTGTTCGACAGGTACGCGTTGCGGAAGAACAGAAAGGCGTTCACGCTGAGGAACACCACCACGAGCACATAGCCCGTGGGCTGGTCGAACAGGGCTTTGACCTCGCGGCGGGCGATCGTCACGATTCCTTTCATGCTGCGCCCTCCGTGGTCCGCGCCGGCTCCGCCCCCGTGAGCTCGCGGAACAGCTCCTCGAGGCCGCCGGACGCTTGGTGCAGCTCGTACACGGTCCACTGTCGGCTCACGGCCAGTCGGTACAGCTCGGGACGCAGGTCGGCGCCGCCTGTCACCGCGATCGTCAGCCGGGTGCGACCACCCTCGACGTTGCGCGCGTCCACCCGGGCGACCCCAGCGAGCTCGCCGACCGCGGCAGCGATCCCGCTGCCTGCTGCCTCGAACGACAGGGTCGCGCCACCGCGGGCGCGGTTGACCAGGTCGTCCACCGTCCCGTCGGCAACGAGGCGGCCGCGGTGGATGATGAGCAGCCGCGAGCAGGTGTGCTCGACTTCGGGAAGCACGTGCGTCGACAGCAGCACCGTCCGCTCGCGCCCGAGATCCGCGATCAAGCGGCGGATCTCGACCCGCTGATTGGGATCGAGGCCCTCGGTCGGCTCATCGAGCACGAGGAGGTCTGGCTGATGCAGGATCGCCGCCGCCAGGCCAACGCGCTGCCGAAAGCCCTTCGACAGCTCACTGATGGGGCGGTAGTAGACCGACTCGACCCCCGTTGCGGCAACCGCGCGGTCGATGGCGTGGGTCCGCTCGGTGGGCGCGAGATCGCGGAGGCGCGCGACGAAGGCCAGGTACTCCGTCACGAGCATTTCGCCGTACAGCGGATTGTTCTCGGGCAGATACCCGATGCGCCGCTTAGCGGCTTCCCGTGCGTCGCCGAGCGGTACGCCGTCGAAGCGGATGAGCCCCGCGTCGGGATCGAGGTACTGCGTGATCATGCGCATCGTGGTGGATTTGCCGGCCCCGTTGGGTCCGAGAAACCCGACCACCTCGCCGCGGCCGACGCTGAACGACACGCCGTCCACCGCGGTCACGCCATCGAAGCGTTTGGCGACGTCCTGCAGTGCGAGGAGTGACATGGGAGCGGAGGGAGTTCGGGTAGATTCGGAGGGCAGTCTAATGGGCCCGTGGGAGCCGATTCAAGTGGGGCTGGTGACGGCGTGCGGGGTGGGGTTAAGGTAGGCGTAGATGAGCCCGGTACCGTTCCCCTCGAACGGGGTCGAGTTGACCCTGCTCCGTGTGGTCAGCGACCTCGAGCGGTCGCGTGCGTTTTACCGCGACGTCCTCGGTGCCACCGTGTATCGCGAGTACGGGGGGACGTCCTGCGTGCTGCAGTTCCAGGGGGCCTGGCTGCTGCTCGTCACCGCCGGTGAGCCCACCCAGGACAAACCCACGGTCCGCCTGGTGCCGCCCGACGATCCCGATCGGGTGAGCCAC
>QKHC01000028.1 GCA_003251175.1 Gemmatimonadota bacterium | reverse complement strand
GCGCGGGCCGCTGCCGCCGACGCGGGCCTGCCCTTGTACCGCTACCTGGGCGGGCCGCTGGCGCACGTGCTGCCGGTGCCGATGATGAACATCCTCAACGGCGGGGCGCACGCCTCCAACACCGTGGATTGCCAGGAGTTCATGGTGGTCCCCATCGGCGCCGAGGCGTTCCCCGAGGCGCTGCGCATCGGCGTCGAGGTGTTTCAGTCGCTGAAGACCGTGCTGCACAAGCGAGGGCTGTCGACCGCCGTGGGTGATGAGGGTGGGTTCGCGCCCGATCTGCCGAACGACGAGGCGGCGCTCGAGGCCATCATGGCGGCGATCGAAGCCGCGGGGTACGAGGCGGGGAAGGACGTCGCGATCGCGCTCGACGTCGCGGCCTCCGAGCTGTTCGCCGACGACACCTACACGTTCAAGAAGAGCGGTGGTGGCTCGAAGAGCGCGGACGAGATGGTCGCGCTCTACAAGACGTGGATCGACCGCTACCCGGTGGTGTCGATCGAGGATGGGCTGGCCGAGGACGACTGGTCCGGATGGGCCAAGCTCACCGAAGCGCTGGGCTCGCGGGTCCAGCTGGTCGGGGACGACCTGTTCTGCACCAACGCGGAGCGCCTGGGCCGGGGGATCGAGGAAGGGGTGGCCAATGCGATCCTCATCAAGGTGAACCAGATCGGCACCCTCACAGAGACGCTGCAGTGCATTGAGCTGGGCCGCTCCAACGCGTTTGGCGCTGTCATTTCGCACCGCTCGGGCGAGACGGAAGACACCTTCATCGCGGACCTCGCGGTGGCGAGTGGCGTGGGGCAGATCAAGACGGGAAGCGCGTCGCGCACCGATCGGATCGCGAAGTACAACCAGCTGCTGCGCATCGCGGAGGAGCTGGGCGACGTGGCGTACTTCCCGGGCAAGGACATGTACGGCCTGTGACCCGCCGGCGCGTGCTGTCGCTCGCGGCCGTGCTGGGGCTGATCGCGTTTGCCCTCCTGGCCGGGGAGTACTCGACGTTCGACTGGCTCACGTTGCGGCGACAGCTCGAGGTAGAGCGGGCCGCCGTGCGCGAGCTCGAGGCCGAGGTCGACTCGCTGGAGCGCGCGCTGCGCGAGTTCGAGTCCAACCCCGCCGAGCAGGAGCGCGTAGCCCGCGAGGATTTCGGGATGATCCGCGATGGCGAGACGCTCTACCGACTCGTGCCGAAGGAGTGAAACGGGGACCCACCTCTTGCCGCCACCTCCGGTGATCTCCACGTTGGCTGCAGCGCCGTGACATTGGTCCAGCCGTGAAGCGACGGTCGCGTGCGCAGGCGAGGCGCGCGGCCCCGTCGCGCGTCCCGTGACCACCGTGGGTCGGGCGGCATGGCGCTGGTCCTCGCCCTGGCGCTCCTCGTCGCCCTGACGTGGATCGGTCTCGCGGGCGGGCTCAAGCAGCTGCCCCAGGCGGAGACGGCCGGACAGCTGGTGCAGACCATCGCCCAGCTGGGATACGGGGCGCTCAGCCCGGCGAGCATCGTTGCCACCGTGCAGGCGCATCGGTGGGCGCCGCGGCTGCACGCCGCTTGGGCGGTGAGTGTAACGGTGGCGGGTGGCCTCGCGCCCGTCGTGTGGGGTGAGAGCGGCTGGGCCACGGGTGCGGGATCGGCCTGCGCCGCGCTGGCGGTGGCGCTGCTCGTCACCTGGTCCCTCCGGTCCGCGACGGCGATGCGGGCGCGCGCCAAGGGCGTTGGCGCGGGCGAGCATGTGCGCTAGTCTTTCGGGGTAGGTGCCCGGCGTTCTCCGCGCAGCGAAGACCATCTCGCGAGGAGGCCAGCGATGAACCCCGCACTCGCGCTCTACGCCGGCTCGATCATCATCCTGGTGTGGGGCGTGGCGCACATCATTCCCACGCGGGCGGTGGTGGCCGGGTTTGAGCCGCTCACCCGTGACAATCGTCTGGTGCTGACCCAGGAATGGGTGGCTGAAGGGCTGACCCTCGCGTTCATCGGCGCCCTGGGGCTGCTGGTGACCGCGACCGCCGGACCTCAGGCCCTGGGGGCAGTGGTGGTGTACCGCGCCAGCGCCGCCATGCTGGTGGTCCTCGCCGTCTGGACCGCGATCATGGGCGGGCGGACGGCGGCCGTTCCCTTCAAGCTCTGCCCCGTGGTCAAGAGCGTGGCCGCTGCGCTGTTCGTCGTCGGAAGCCTGCTCTGACCGCCCCCGTCGCCGTGCTCGGGGCGTTGATCGCCGCGGCGGGCGGCGGGGGAGGACGCTCATGACGGGAGCGGGGCAGTGATCGGCGCCCGCGTGGCGCTCGAGCATCTGCGCGAAGGCAATCGTCGCTTCGTGGCCGGTGCGATGCCAAGTCGCGACGCGCTCGCCGATCGCGCGCGGTTGACCGCCCTGGCGGCCGGTCAGGAGCCATTCGCGATCATTCTGGGGTGTTCGGACTCCCGGGTGCCCGCCGAGATCGTCTTCGATCAGGGACTCGGCGACCTGTTTGTCATCCGGGTGGCCGGCAACATCGTGGCACCCTCGCAGATCGGGAGCGTCGAGTTCGCCGCCGAGCGCTTCGGCACACGCCTCGTGGTGGTGCTGGGTCATTCCCGCTGTGGGGCGATTCTCGCCACGCTCGATGAGCTGCGGCGACCGACCGCCAATCAGTCGCACAACCTGCGAGCGATCGTCGACCGGGTCCGGCCCTCCGTGGAGCCGCTGCTGCGGGGGCCGGTTGGCGAGACGGACACGCTGGTGCGGGAGGCGGTGCGCGCCAACGTCCGCGAGTCTGTCCAGCAGCTCCGCCACGGGTCCGCGATCCTCGAGGCGCTGATCGCTCGGGACGGTCTCGTCGTGGTCGGGGCCGAATACGCTCTCGAAACCGGGGTGGTCGACTTCTTCGACGGGGTTCCGGACGCCCCATGACCACGGCGCGACGCGGGCGCTGATGCCCTGGGTCGTGTTGCTCCGCGGCGTGAACGTCGGCGGGCACAAGCCGATCCGCCCGAGCGTGGTGGCCCGCGATCTCGCCGCCTACGACGTAGTCAGCATCGGCGCCGCTGGCACCTTCGTGGTCCGGGCGCCGGTGAGTCGACCGGCAGTGCGCGCCGCCGTGCTGCGCGCCCTGCCGGTGGCCACCGACGTGATGGTGTGCCGCGGTCGGGATGTGCTGGAGCTCCACCGCGCCGATCCCTCTGGTCGCGCTCGGGCAGGGACGGTGACACGGTACGTCACCGTCCTGGCTCGCCGGCCACGCCGTCGCCCGCCACTGCCGGTGCACCGGCCCCCCGGCCGCGCCTGGCAGGTGCGCGTCGTCTGCGTGCAGGGCGTGTTCGTCGTGAGCCTGCACCGGCGGACCGGGCGGCCACTCATCTATCCCAATGCCGTCGTTGAGCAGCAGTTCGGCGTGCCGGCCACCACACGCAACTGGAGCACCATCGGCGCCATCTGTGACATTCTCACTGCGGGCCAAGGAACATGACGCCAGCGTTTCGCGACATCATGACCCTCATCGGGGTCGTTCTCGACTTCATCGGCGTGGTGATCGTGGCACTCGGATCGCTCGTCGCAGTCGCGCGGTTCGTGCCACGCTGGCCATGGCAGCGGCGCGTCGCGACCGCGACGTCGCAGCGGGAGGGCACGTGACCGCCGCGGCGATTTTCGGGGCCGGACGGGTCGCACAGGCGCTCGCCGCACGACTGCACGGGGCCGGGATTTCGGTCCGGGTGGGTGCCCGGGACCCGTCTGCCACCCGTTCGAAGCTGCCCGCCGAGCTGGCGGATGTCCCTGTGCGACCGCTCGCCGACGCCGCGACAGGGGCCGACGTGGTGCTCCTCGCGGTTCCCGCCGGTGCCGCCGTCAGCGTGGCCCGAGCGGCCGGTGACCTGACGGGACGCACGCTGGTTGACTGCACCAACCCGGTGCGCTGGGATGAGGGCCC
>QKHC01000047.1 GCA_003251175.1 Gemmatimonadota bacterium | reverse complement strand
ACCGCACGTTGTGCAGCGACAGGAGCCGCAGGCCGAGCAGCTCCTCGGCCACGAACAGATGCCGCAGGTATCCCCGAGAGAATGTCGTGCACGTCTCGCAGTTGCACTCCGCGTCGAGCGGCGCGTCGTCTTCGCGAAACTGAGCGTTCCGGATGTTGACGGGGCCGTCCGGCGTGAACGCAGAGCCGTTGCGGCCGTTGCGCGTGGGCGCCACGCAGTCGAACAGATCCACGCCGCGCTCCACGGCCGCCACCAGGTCCTCGGGGAACCCGACGCCCATAAGATAACGGGGGACGTGCCGCGGCAGGTCCGGCTCCAGCAGCTCGAGCGTCGCGTGCATCACCGCCTTGGGCTCTCCCACCGACAGGCCTCCGATCGCGATTCCCGTGCACGACCCCAACGCCAGGGTGCGGGCGAGACTCTCGCGCCGCAACCCGGCGTGCGCGCCGCCCTGCACGATCGGCCACAGGGTCTGCCGTCCATCGTCGTCCGCCAGCTCGCGGTGACGCCGGCGACACCGCTCCAGCCAGCGAATGGTGCGTTCCATGGCATCCCGTGCGGTTGGCTCGTCGGCGGCGCCGGGGACCACATGATCGAACGCCATGGCGATGTCCGCGCCCAACCGCCACTGAATCTCCGCCGCGCTTTCCGGGGTCAGCTGGTGGCGCGAGCCGTCCACGTGGCTCGTGAACACCACCCCGGTTTCATCGATCTGCCTGAACCCCCCCAACGAGAACACCTGGAACCCGCCCGAGTCGGTGAGCAGCGGGCCCTCCCAGCCCATGAAGCGGTGCAGGCCCCCGAGGCGCGCGATGACCGCATCGCCGGGCCGGACATGGAGGTGATAGGTGTTGGCCAGCACGATCCTTGCGCCGGCGCTCCGTAGGTCCGCCGGTGAAAGCGCCCGCACCGTGCCCTGCGTGCCGACCGGCATGAAACAGGGGGTATCCACGCGCCCGTAGGGCAGGGTGAGTCGCCCGGCGCGGGCTGCGCCGGATGTGGCGAGAACGGCGAACTCGAACACGGGGAGATTGTAGCGGTGCTGTGCGTGCGATGCCAAGCGCGCGAGGCGGCCGAGCGGCCGTCACCCGAGCGGCTGGCGGGCCTGCGACGAGTCGATGCCGAGCTGGTGGCGGCGATCGAGGCGTTTTTTGCCGCCGTTCCCGAAGGGGTCTGCGGGCCGTGTCTGCGCCAGGACGCGGAGGGCCAGCGCCGACTGCAGGATCGGATGCGGGCCGTGATCGACCGGCTCAATCGCCTGCTGCTGCCACGGCTGGCGGGCGAGCACCTGCGCCGCTACGTGCTCAAGCTGATGGATCTGGCCGACGGGATGGTCGAGCGATTCCAGACGACCCCGCGCTAGCCGCCTGCACGCGCGGTGTGGCTCACCGCACCACCATGGCGTCTCCGTAACTGTAGAACCGATATCGGTGCGTGACCGCGGCCCGGTAGGCCGCGAGCACGGGGTCGTAGCCGCCGAACGCGCAGACCAGCATCAGCAGCGTCGAGCGCGGCAGGTGGAAGTTGGTCAACAGGCGGTCAACCACCCGAAACTGATAGGGCGGATAGATGAACAGCCGGGTTTCGCCCGTGCCGGGTGATACCCGTCCGGTGGTGTCGGTCACGGTCTCGAGTGTGCGCACGACGGTCGTGCCTACGGCCCACACGCGGCCGCCCTCGGCGCGGCGCGTATTGATCGCGGCAGCGGTCTCCGCCGAAACACTGTACACCTCGGGGTGCATCGGGTGCGCCGCGGGGTCCTCCACCTCCACCGGTTTGAACGTTCCCGGGCCGACGTGGAGATCGAGCGTGACGACGGCCACCCCCTGTGCTTCGAGTCGGGTGAGGAGGTCGGCGGTGAAGTGGAGCCCGGCGGTGGGGGCCGCCACGGATCCTTCGTGCGCAGCGTACACCGTCTGATAGCGGTCGCGATCCTCAGCCGTCGGCGCGCGGCGAATATAGGGGGGAAGGGGAACCTCGCCGTAGCGGGCGAGGGTCGCCCGTGCATCCAGCCGACCGACGAAGCGCAGCCGTCGCAGACCGCCCCCCAGCACATCCACGATCTCGATCGTGCTTTCCTCCCCGACGTGCACCCGGCGGCCGCGCTTGAGCTTCCCTCCGGGATGCCCTAGCGCCAGCCACGACCCGTCGCGGTCTTCGCGCACCAGAAGCAGTTCCGCGGGGGCGCCGCTTTCGCGTCGACCGTGGAGTCGTGCCGGGATGACTTTCGAAGCGTTGAGGACGACGACGTCGGGAGGCGCGATCAACTCCAGCACGTCGCGGAAGCGGCGGTGGTGGACCGCCCCGGTTGCCCGGTCGAGGACGAGCAGCCGACTCGCCGCACGGTCGGCGAGGGGCTCCTGGGCAATCAGTTCCGGCGGGAGATCGTAGGTGAAGTCGGACGCGTGCTTCACCCGTCGAACATCGAATGCTGCTCGGGCGCGCGGGGTGGGGCGGTATACCCAAAGTGACGGTACGCGGCCGTTGTGGCCACGCGACCCCGCGACGTGCGCGCGAGGTACCCTTGCTGCATCAGAAAGGGCTCGTACACCTCCTCGAGCGTGCCGGCGTCTTCGCCGACGGCGGCGGCGATGGTCTGGACCCCGACAGGGCCGCCTTCGAATTGTTCGATGATGGTCTTGAGGATGCGGGCATCCATGTCATCGAGCCCGAACTCGTCCACGTCGAGGCGCTGGAGCGCGTCGGCGGCGACGGTCGCAGTGATCGTCCCGCCGGCGCGCACCTGCGCGTAGTCGCGGACGCGCTTGAGGAGCCGGTTGGCGACCCGCGGCGTGCCGCGCGCGCGGCGCGCGATCTCGGTCGCCCCCGCGGCGTCGATGGGCACCGCGAGCAGCCCGGCCGAGCGGGTGACGATCTGGGTCAGCTCGTCGGGGGGGTAGTAGTGCAGCCGCTCGATCAGACCGAAACGGGCGCGCATCGGCGGCGTCAGCAGGCCGAATCGTGTGGTAGCACCGATCAACGTGAACCGCTCCAGGGGCATCGGGATCGTCTGCGCCTGGCTGCCGTCGGCGATGCGCACGTCGATCCGGAATTCCTCCATCGCGGGATAGAGAAACTCCTCCAGCACGGCGCGTAAGCGGTGCACCTCGTCGATGAAGAGAATGTCCCCTGCCTTGAGCCCCGTCAGGAGACCGACGAGATCCCCCGGGCGCTCGAGCACGGGCCCCGAGGTAACGCGGATGTCGACGCCCATTTCCTTCGCCAGCAGGATGGCCAGGGTGGTTTTTCCGAGGCCGGGGGGGCCGAAGAACAGCGCGTGGTCGAGGGGCTCCTGGCGCTGCTTGGCGGCGTCGATCGCAATCTGCAGTGATTCCTTGACCTTGCGTTGACCCACGAACTCGTCGAGGCGCGACGGCCGCAGGGCTGCGTCGGCGACGCGCTCGTCGGGGAGCACGTCAGGGGTGGTGATCTCGGGGCGCGGCGTCACCGCGGGCGGGCGGCCCAGCGGACGGGGCGCGGCTCCGCTGCGATCTCGTGCCTGGTGTGACAGGTGACGCAGCGATCCCGGGCGAGCGTGGTGCCCATCGGCACGAGCCGGCGATTGGTGGAGCCGCACCGGGTGCAGATCCATTCGGCAGTGGTGGTGGGAGTCGTCACGGGTCCTCGCAGCGACCGGAGTCTGTCACAATGCTAGCGCGGCGGCCGCGCCGGGCACAGGTGCACCGGCCGTCAGCGACTGGTCAGCAGCGTCAATGCCCGCCGCAGCAGTGCTTGGGCATCTCCAGCCAGATCGCCGTTTCGCGCGAGCGACTGTCGCAGCGCGGTGTCGGCTTCAGCGGTGGCGTACCCGAGTCGCTCGAGCGCCCGCAGCGCGGTTTCGGCGGCGCCGCCCCCGGCGGGCGCGACACCGCCCGCCAGCTCGTCCACCTTGTCACCCAGCTCGAGCGCCAGGCGCTCGGCGGTCTTCTTGCCGATGCCGCTCACCGAGGCGAGCAGTGCCACATTCCGGTCGCGGATCGCCTTCGCGCCCCGCTCGGCGCCGAGGTGCGACAGCAGCGCCATCGCGAGTCGAGGCCCCACCCCGCTCACACTCATCAGTCGCTGAAAGAAGCGGCGTCCGGCCGCGTCGGCGAAGCCATACAGCGCCCACCCGTCCTCCCGCACCACCAGCTCCGTGGCCAGCGTCACGGTCTGCCCCACGGCGGGGAGGCGCTCCATGACGTCGAGCGGAACGGTGACCTCGTAGCCCAAGCCGGCGTTGGTTTCGATGAGAACGCGGTCGGCCCCTTTGGCCGCCAGGCGCCCGGTAACGGATGCGATCATGGACGCAGCACGTGCGTCAGCGCCACGGCGACGCCGTCGGCCGCATCGGCAGGCCGAGGGGCCTGACGCAGCCGCAACAGTCGGGCGACCATGGTGGCGACCTGCGCCTTGCGGGCCGCCCCCGCGCCCCCGACGACTTTCTTCACCGTCGCCGGCGGGTACTCGGCGACGCGGACCGCCGCCTGGCGGGCGGCGAGCAGGATAACGCCGCGTGCGTGCCCCAGGACCAGCGTGGTGCGCACGTTGCGGTGGTAGAAAGCGTTCTCGATGGCGAGTACGTCGGGGCGGTGCCGCTGAATCAGCGCGACCACTCCCTCGTGCAGGTCGGCCAGCCGGTCCGGCAGGGGGCTGCGCGCCCGCAACCGGATCACCCCGCATTCGACGAGCCGGCCGACGCCGGGCACCCCGTTGCCGGCCTCGACCACGCCGAACCCGGTGACCGCCGTCCCCGGATCGATCCCGAGGATCTTCACGTCACTCGACCGCCGCCATTGCCTCGGCGTCGATGTCGAAGTTCGACCACACCTTGCCCACGTCATCCAGCTCTTCGAGCGCCTCCACCAGCCTCAGCAGCGCCCGGGCGTCGGCACCCTCGACCTTCACGGTGCTCTTGGGGAGCATGGCGAGCTCGGCAGTGGCGACCGCGATGTGCTTGGCTTTGAGCGCATCCTGCACGGCGTGCAGGGCGGCAGGTGGGGCCGTCACGACGAACTGGTCCCCGTCCCGCACCACGTCGTCTGCTCCAGCCTCGATCGCGGCTTCGATCGTCGTGTCTTCGTCGGCCTGGCTCGCGTCCACCCCGATTTGCGCCTTGCGATCGAACATCCACGCCACCGCGTTGGCCGAGCCGAGCGACCCGCCGTTCCGGGAGAAGAGATGCCGCACCTCGGCCACGGTGCGGTTCGCGTTGTCGGTCGTGGCCTCGATGAAGATGGCGGCACCGCCGGGACCGTAGCCCTCGTACGTCACGTCCTGATACTCGACGCCCTCGAGCTCGCCGGTACCCTTCTTGATGGCGCGCTCGATGTTGTCCTGCGGCATGTTCTCGGCGCGCGCGGCGTCAATCGCCACGCGCAGCCGCGCGTTGCCTGCAGGATCGCCGCCCCCCTGCTTCGCGGCCACCGTGATCTCGCGAATGAGCTTGGTGAACAGCGCGCCGCGCCGCTGATCGGTCACGGCCTTCTTGCGCTTGATCTGTTTCCATTTGGAATGGCCAGCCATAATGCACCCCGGATCCCGGACGGCCGAACCGCCCCCGGCGCGGTGTGCAGTCCACGCGTCAACTTACAACTTGACCGAATCGCCCCGCCACCGGTAGGATTCCCGCCGCATGAAAGCCTCCCTCTGCGTCGCGCTCTGCGCCACCGCGCTGACGACCGTCGCCTGCGAGCGCCCGGCCGCGGGCGAGCGCGAGCGCGAGATGGTCGCCCGCGCCCTGCCCACCGCGCTGGCGTACCCGCAGTCCACGGTCGCCCGGGTCTCGGCGGGCGGCGATGCCGCGGAGCTCACTCTGGTGGCGCCAGCCCCGGCGGACGCCGTGCTGGCCTGGTATCGTCAGTTCCTGCAGCTCAACGGGTGGCGGACGTTGAGCGAAGCCA
>QKHC01000107.1 GCA_003251175.1 Gemmatimonadota bacterium | reverse complement strand
CCTTGTCCGCCGCCACCTTCGTCAACGCCGCCGTCAACGTCGTCTTCCCATGATCCACGTGCCCAATCGTCCCCACGTTCACATGCGGCTTCGTCCGCTCAAACTTCTGCTTCGCCATGAGTGTCCCTCAGTGCGTGATAGCGTAGTGCATGGTGCGTAGTACGTGGCGAGTGGTTCACTCCAAGCCCGAGGTGCTCCGTCCATCGGAACGAACCACGGACCACCCACCACGCCGCTTCCAATCCGACCGACGGCTCGTCGCCGTTCGTCCCCCAGAGCTCGCGACGAACCGGTGACCTCGTCCTTACCAAGGACGCGCTCTACCGACTGAGCTACGCGAGCGACCTTCGCGACCAGAGCGGGCGACGGGGCTCGAACCCGCGACCCTCAGCTTGGAAGGCTGATGCTCTACCAACTGAGCTACGCCCGCGGGACCGAGTGGTGGGGGAAGGATTCGAACCTTCGTAGCGCGTCGCGCGGCAGATTTACAGTCTGCTCCCTTTGGCCACTCGGGCACCCCACCCGCTGTGCCGCCTGTCGTGCGCGCCACCCCATCCGTCGTCCCCATGACGAGGGGTGAGCTGCGCGATCGGGAAGACGCGGGGTGCGAGCACCGGTCTTCGGCAACGTGAGCTGACGAAGGGACTCGAACCCTCAGCCTGCTGATTACAAATCAGCCGCTCTACCAGTTGAGCTACGTCAGCTGGCAGCCCGCCAATTTTCCCAGACTGAAAGCCTAACCCGGCCTCTTGCCCATCGCAAGGGACGGGACGGGAACGGTTTAGACCCCCGTACCCGACGGCCCCCCAGGACGATAGCGCCATTTGGTGCCGGCCGGGCTGTCCTCGAGCTCCACCCCGCGGGCCCGCAGCTCGTCACGGACCCGGTCGGCCTCCGCGTAGCGGCGGCTCCCCCGGGCGGCCCCTCGGGCGGCGATCCGCTCCTCGATCCACCGTACCAGCGCGGGATCGAGGGCGCGCGCCGCCGGCTCCAGATCGAGCACCGCCATCACCCCGTCGAACGCCGCCAGCGCCGCCCCCGCGCCGCTCGCCCCCTCGTCCAGCGCCCGGTTCGCCCCCCGCACGAACTCGAACAGGGCGGCCACCGCCTGCGGGGCGTTGAGATCGGCGTCGAGCGCGGCCGCCACGCCGCCGGTCAGCGCCGCCCCGAGATCCGCCAGCGCGCCGCCGCCGGCATCGGCGGTCTGTCCGGCGCGCTCGCGCAAGCGCGCCCCCAGCTCCCCGATGCGCCGCGCCCCCTCCCCGGCCGCCCCCAGGGCTTCGTCGGTCCAGTCCAGGGGCTGCCGATAGTGGGACTGGAACACGAGCAGCCGCACCGCCGCCGGATCGACCCCTTCGTCGCGCAGGTCGCGGGCCGTCAGAATGTTGCCGTACCGCTTGGACATCTTGGTGCCGCCGATATTGAGGAACGCACCGTGCAGCCAGACACGACAGAACGGTTGCCCGGTCGCCGCTTCGGACTGCGCAATCTCGTCCTCATGATGCGGAAAGATCAGGTCCACCCCGCCCGCGTGGAGGTCGAGCGTCTCCACACCGAACCGGCTGCGGATCTCCTGCAGCGCCATCGCGGAGCACTCGAGATGCCACCCGGGTCGCCCGCGGCCGAAGGGCGCGTCCCAGGCCGCACCGACCTGCTCGTCCACCGCCTCGGCCGCCTTCCACAGGGCGAAGTCGCGCGGATCGTCCTTGGCGTACTCGTCGCTCGACACCCGCGCGCCCACCCGGATTTCCCGCGTGTCGAGCCGGGAGAGCCGCCCGTACGCCGGGAACTTCGCGATGGCGAAGTACACCGACCCGTCCTCGCCGCGGTAGGCGACGCCGCGCTCGAGCAGCCGCTGCACCAGCGCTACCATCACCGCGACGCTCCCCGTCGCACGGGGGTAGACGTGCGCGGGCCGAATGCGCAGGAAATCGCGATCCTCGAAGAACGCCTGCGCGAAGGGCTCGGTGTGCTCGGCCAGCGTTTTCCCCGCCGCCGCCGCGGCCTTGATCGTGCGGTCGTCCACGTCGGTGAGATTCATGATGTGGAAGACGTCGTACCCCGACGCTTCCAGGTGGCGGCGCAGCAGATCCTCGAACAGGAACGTGCGGAAGTTCCCGATGTGCGCGTAGTTCCACACCGTCGGTCCGCAGGTGTACAGCGTCACACGGGGCGGCGCGAGGGGAACGAGCGGCTCGATCTGTCGGGTGAGCGTATTGTAGAGGGAGAGACTCATCGCGCCGCCGGCCGGGTGGCCGGGAAACCTAGGCGGCGCTACCCGGACGCGTCAACGCGGGCGGGCGCGTCGAGCGCGCCCACGACGGCCTCCTCGAGGGAGCGCAGCCGCACCCGGGAGGCGCGCACCCGCAGCCGGTGGGCCCGGCACAGCGCCAGCGCCGCCTCAGCGGTGCCGTCCCGCAGGTCGATTTCGACGCCGGCCGCGGTGCGGCGAAAGCCCGGTGGCACCACCGCCGGGGGCCGGTCCAGCACCACCTCGAGCACGCGACCCCGGGGCACGGCGGCGGTGGACGCCGTCCAGCGGACTGACCCCGCACGCAGCACGACCACGCGGGCGGCCAGGCGCTCCACGGCCGTCAGGTCGTGCGACGACAGCAGAATCGCAATCCCGTCGGCGGCGAGGCCCGCCAGACGCTCGCACAAAGCGTGGCGCGACTGCGGGTCGAGGCCCGCGAGCGGCTCGTCGAGCAGCAGTACCCGGCGGTTCCCCAGGGCTGCCTGCGCCAGTGCGACGCGGCGTTCCCATCCGGCGGAAAGCCCGGCGATGCGCCGATCGGCCACATCCGCCAGCTGCCCCACCACCAGCGCCCGATCCACCATCGCGTCGCGCCGCCCGCCTGGTGCGTGGAAACGGGCGTAGTAGGTGAGCGCCTCGCGCACCGTCAGGCAGGGCGGGAACGCCATCGCGTGCGGCGCGAACCCGGCCAACCGGTGTGCCGCCGCCGACTGGGGCGGGTGACCGGCTACGCGAATCCGGCCGCGATCCGGTCGCAGCATGCCGGCCAGCAGCCGCAGCAGCGTCGTCTTGCCGGCACCGTTGGCGCCCACCAGCCCCACCACCTCCCCCGGCTCGAGCTGCAGCGAGACGCCGCACACGGCCTGGACGCGGCGGCCGCCGCGACCGAACGCCCGCGAGACGGCCCGCGCGACCAGGAGCGCTGGGATCACCGGCGCGCCCGCTCGAGCCGCCACCCCGCCAGCGCCGCGCCACCCCACGCCCAGGCCGCCGCATGGGCCCAGGCCCCCGGATCCCCGGTGGCGAGGGAGCGATACCGCCACAGCCCGGGCAGGACCACGAGCGCGAGCCGCCCGAGCGACCGCACCGGCTCCACCGCCACCACGGCGCTCCACACCTCGGGAGGCATGCCGCTCACGAGCGCGACGTAGCCGAGCAGCAGCGCGCCGCAGGTACCCCCCCCGACCCACGTGGCGGCGAGACCAGCCCCGACGGCGGCCGCTGCTGCTGCCGCGCCGCCGAGCGCCCCGGTCACGAGCGCGGCGGGGGACACCGGTGCGAGCACGCCGAGCACGGCCGTGCCGCCAACCACCGCCGCCGCGGCCACCGCGGTGAGCGCCAGCGCGCGGCCGGCGATGAGCGCCGGCGACGTGACCGGATGGAGTAGGGTCGCTCGCAGTGCGCTGCGGTCCGGCGTGGCGCCGCCCGCGAACGCGACCGCGATCAGTCCCGCAAGCAGGCCGAGACGCGCAGCCGGGCCGGCCGGTTCGACCTGGGGATGGCGGGCGGCCAGCAGTGCCCCGCTCGTCGCGAGCATCGCCAGCCACAGCCCCAGCCGCGAGCGCGTCAGCCGGACGCCCACCGCCTGCCATTCGGCGAGCGCGTGTGTGAGGATCGCCACGTCGCGACGATAGGACGGGCGGAGCGGCGTTCGTGTATCCGAACGACGCGCGCGTCATCCCGATAGTACGACGGGCTGTCAGGCCGCTTGCGCGGCGGCGTCCTCGATGGCGGAAACGAGCGGGAGCGGGTCGAAGCGAACCGGGTCGGTGGCGGGAAGACCAGTCTCTTCCTGAGCCCGGGCCACCGCCTCGCGGGCGGCGGTTTCGGTCAGGTCAAAGGTGTTGAGACTGATACCGATCACGCGCGACGGGCGGACCGGCGCCGCCGCCCGCTCGTACAGCTCCACCAGATCCGCGAGCGGCGGGATGCGTAGCCATGGCTCGCGACCGTGATAGTCGCCGATCCACTCGCGGCTCGGCTGGTGGCAGAGCAGCATGGCGCCCGGGCACGAGCCGTGGAGCAGCCCCAGCGTCACCCCGGAATACCCCGGGTGCACCAGGCTGCCCTGACCCTCGACCAGCACGATGTCGTGATCCACGGCAGCGCGCATGACCAGCTGCTCGGCGGCCCCCGCGATGAAATCCGCGACTACCGCGTCGACCGCGATCCCCCAGCCCTCGATGAAAATGCCGGTCTGACCCGTCGCGGCGAAGGAGACACGATGGCCCCGCGCCCGCAGCGCGTCCCGCAGCTGCAGCTGCGCGGTCATCTTCCCCACATTGCAGTCGGACCCGACCGCCAGCACCACCAGCGCCCCCACTTCAGCGGCGCGACCGTCCGCCACGGGCAGATCGGGCGGCGGCCGCCGGGCGTCGAAGATGCGCACGCCCCGGGCCCGTGCCAGCGACCCCAGCTCGAAATCGTCCCCGATGAAGGTGTGGAGCCCGCTCCATAACTCGAGCCCCGCCTCGATCGCCTGGCGCAGCCACCCCCGCCACTCGGCCGGCAGCTGCCCGCCGGGCGGCGCGATGCCGACCAGCACCGCCGTCGCGCCCGCGCCGCTCCTCATGCCGGCGGCGAAGTCCCCCACGACCGGAATCGTCCCGCCGTACCCGAGCACCTCGGCGACCGTCTTACCGGCCTGCGTGCGGTCGAGCACGGCGACGATCCGCTCGGGGAAATAGCGGATGCAGGAATTGGCCGTCTTGGACGTGAGGGGATCGAACTGGCCGTCGGCCAGGATCAGAAAGCGGTGCGCGGGCGACGGCACGACGACGGCGGGCGAGCGGTGCGCGTGGGGGCCGCGGCGCGGCGCCTAGGAGGTGGCCTCGCTCTCGTCGTCCTCGACCAGCTCGGCCTCCGCCGCCCCCTTGCCCAGCTGGCGGGCTTCGGGTGGCGAGCCTGCCGCGAGCAGGCCCATCTTCTCCTTCAGTGCCAGCAGCTGCTGATCGGCATCGGCCTTCTGCTCGAACGACTGGAACTGCTTGATCAGCGTGTCGCCGGAGAGATCCTCGGTGACCTCCGCCGCCGCGATCAGTTTGCGCTCCTCGTGCTCGATCGCCTCGGCCAGCCGATCGAAGGTCTCGAACGCGCTCTTGTCGGACATCGACGACATCGTTTCCTGAATGCGCTTGTGCGCCTCGGCCCGCTTCTGTCGCGCGATCAGGATGTTCTTCTTGCGCTTGGCTTCCTCGATCTTGTCATTGAGCTGCCGCAGGGAGCTCTTCAGCTTCTCCGTCTCCTCGCGGTGCTTCACCCACGTCTCGTGCAGCTGGACGGCGGCGTGGGCGTGCTCGTTATGACGCAGCAGTGCCTGCTTCGCGAGATCGTCCCGTCCCTCCTGCACCGCCAGGACCGCGCGCTTCTCCCAGTCCTCGGCGAGCTTTCGCTCCTGCTCGACCTGCGACGAGAGACGCTTCTCGTCCGCGATGGCCGCCGCTACCTGCTGCTTGGCCTTGGCCAGCTGACTCCGCATGTCGATGATCAGCTGGTTCAGCATCTTCTCGGGGTCTTCAGCCCGGTTGATCAGGTCGTTGATGTTCGACCGGATCAGGGCCGAGAGACGGTCAAAGATCCCCATGGCGTATCCTCGCGTTCGTCACGGCGCCATCACCCGCCCCGCGGGCGCGGCCGCATTCCTGGAACAGTTCGGTGTCCGGTGACCCTGCCAGCTCCGCTACGGCCCCGCGCCGATGCGCCGCTCGCGACGCTCGGCGAGGATCCGCTCGGCGAAATCGAGGCGCTCGCCCATCTCGGCCAGCTCCCCGCGCACCGCGGTCAGATCTCCTTCGAGGCGCGCCACCCGCTCTTCCTGGGCTGCGGTGACCTCGCCGCCCTTCCTTCCCCGGCGGATGCGGTCCCCGATCGCCTCCGCGATCGGCGAGCGCAGCACCCACCGCACCATGATCAGAGTACCCGCGAACACCAGGACCGTTGTCAGCAGATCGCTGAGCTGCATCGCGATCATGTTCGGGTCGGGCAGCGGCGGAGCCGTCTGGATCACGTCTTCCTCGTACGCCGCACGGGTCGGTGCGATCGGCATCCCGGGCCTGGGCGAGCAGGCGCTCCGTAAAATCTACCCGCTCCGCCAGTTCCGCCACCTCGCGCCGCAGCAGATCGACCGTCTCCGCCAGCTCGGCGCGCTGTGCCGCGGCGTCCTCGGAGCCCGCCACCCGTCCCCGGATCCGGTCCGCCAACGCACGCCCGATGGGCGAATACGCCACCGCCGCGAATGTGCCGCCGCCGAAGATCAGGATGATCGCGAGGATGTCTTCCATCCTATCGCTCCTGCCTGGGGGGCAGCGCGTCG
>QKHC01000130.1 GCA_003251175.1 Gemmatimonadota bacterium | reverse complement strand
ACGCCGCGGTGAGAGCTGAGCTCGAGCGCTCGCGCGACGCACTGCGCGCCCGACTGGGCGCTGGTGCCGGCGCCGCCGTGGCCTACCCCTTCGGGGCGGCCGACGCCCGCGTGCGCCGTATCGCCGCGGCGGTGGGGTACCGCGTGGGTTTCGCGAGCGCCGCGGGCAGCCCCACGGAGCGGCTGGGACTGCCGCGCCTGCCGGTATACGCCTGGGATCGCTGGTGCCCGCCACTGGTGTGGCGCGACGGCGGGTGGGGGCGCGCCGGTCGCACGCTCGCGCGGCTCGCCAATCGCTGTGCGGTGGGCACCAGCCTCATGCTGCGCGCGGCGCGCCGCCGGGCCGGTTGACCGGTGGCGCGCTACAGCCCCGCGGCGCCGGCGACCGCCATCCCCATGGCGTGATAGCCCTTGTCCACGTGCAGGGTGACGCCGCTGAGGCCGCTGGCGAGGTCGCTCGCGAGAAACGCGGCGGCGGTCGCCACCTCGCGCGCCGAGAGCACCTCGGGGAGCGGCGCGTTGGCCGCGTAGTACTCGACCATGCGGTCGATCTTGCCGATCGCGCGGGCAGCCCGTGAGGCCAGCGGGCCGGCCGAGATGGTATTGACGCGGACGCCGAACCGGCGCCCGGCTTCGTACGCGAGCGTGCGCGTGTCACTTTCGAGGGCGGCCTTGGCGGAGGACATCCCACCACCGTACCCCTGAATGAACCGCTCGCTGGCGAGGTAGGTGAGGGACAGGACGGAGCCGCCGCGTCGCAGCAACGGGGCCAGGCGCGCCACCAGGGCGGTGAGGGAATAGGCGGAGGCGCTGACGGCGGCGAGGTAACCAGCCCGGCTGGTCTCGATCAGCGGCTTGGTCACCTCGGGCCCGTTGGCGAGCGAGTGTACGAGAACGTCGACGCACGGTGAGCCAAAATCAGCCGCCAGCCGCTCCGCGAGGCCGGCGATCGAGAAATCACCCACCTCTTTGTAGCGCTTGCTCGTCCGGAGGTCCGCCGGGGCATCGTCGAGGGTGTCATACACGGCGTCGAGCGGATAGATGCGCTCGAAGTCCAGCTGCCCGCCGTCTGGCAGGCGGCGGGCGTCGTCGAGCTTGCCGCGCTCGAGGAGGTTGCGGAAGATGGTGAGGGCCGGAGGCCAGGTCCCGACACACACAGTGGCGCCGGCTTCGGCGAGCGCCTTGGCGATGGCGAACCCGTACCCGGCGTCGTCGGCGACACCGGCGACCAGCGCGCGTTTCCCCCGCAGATCGATGCTCAGCATACGGCCTCCGCTTCGTTACACGAAGAACCTGGCCGCCACCGCCAGCAGCTGGGGGTGACGCACCAGGGCGTGGGCAAAGATGCGCCCCAGCGTGCGCTTCGCCGGGGCGATCCGGTTGACGGTGCGCGCCAGCGCGTTGAAGAACTCGTCGTCGCAGCGCTCGAGCGCGCGCTTGATCGCATAGTACTTCAGGTGGTCATCGCCCAGCAACGTCATCCAGTCCCGCTGGTAGCTGGCCAGGCGCGCCGCGCTGATGTCGCCGGCGCGGATCGCCGCGGCGGCTGCCCGACCGGCCAGCCGTCCGGATTTCATTGCGTTGACGATGCCGCCGCCGGACAGCGGATTCACCATGTGCGCCGCGTCCCCGACCAGGAGCACGCCGTCGGTGAAGGCGCGCCTGACGGTGGGATGCACGATCACGCCCCCCACCGTGGTGCCGAGGCGTGTGCCTGCCGGGTAGCGGCGTGCGATCCAGGCATCGAGGTATTGCCGCGCGGTGCGGCCGCGTGCGCGCAGGGCGACGACGCCCAACCCGACGTTGGCGACGCCGAGGCCCTTGGGGAACAGCCAGGCATATCCACCCGGCGCATCCCGGTCGCTGAACTGCAGGTAGATCGCGTCGGGGTCGAAGGCGATGCCGGCGAGGAGGTCCTGTGCGCACGATTCCATGTCGCGCGCCGGAACGCGAGTGTCGAGACCGGCCCAGCGTCCGACCATCGTCTCGACCCCGTCCGCGCCGATGACGACCCGCGCCCGGACGGTCTCCTCCCGACCGCCGGTTCCCGGTCCTTGCAGCGTCACGGCCCAGCGCTCGCCCACCCGGTCCATCCCCGAGGCCGCGACGCCGGTGCGCACCACGGCGCCGCTCGCCGCCGCCTCGGCCGCCAGGCAGGCGTCGAAGCGGCTGCGGTCGAGGATCCAGCCGACGTCCCGCTCCGCCACCGGCACCTCGGTGTCGTCGGGTGCGATGAAGATCACCCGCGAGATGCGCCGTGACACCCATGAGGCGTCCGTGGGGTCGGCGAACTCCCGCAGTCCGGCGTCACCGACTCCCTCGGCGCACCGCACCGGGACGCCGACCGCTGGGTCGCGCTCGATCAGCAGGACCGCGAGCTCGGGCGCCGCGCGCGCGGCCTCTCGCGCGGCGATGCAGCCACCGGGGCCGGCCCCCACGACCAGCACATCGACGTCAGGCACGGAGGCCCATGCGCAGCGCGCCGACGGGGCAGGGGGCAATGCACTTGCGGCACCCGGTGCAGGCGCCCGCATCAATCAGCAGGTCCACCGAGCCGAGGCGGATCGCCGCCGGCGGGCACAGCGGGAGGCACAACCCGCAGCGGTCACATCTGGCGAGGTCCACGGCCGCGATCTCCGGGCTGCGGGCGGCGATCATCGCGGCAAGGCTAGCGGCCCCGGGCAGGCGCGTCAAGCATCGGACTTGCTTGCAGTTACGCAACTCGTTACAATGAGCGCCGGTGTTGCATCCTCGCCGCATTCTCTGACCCGACGCGCCGTGGCGATCAACTGGCCGAAAGTCAACCTGAAGGCGTGGAGTCCCGCCAACGAGATCGCCGTCGATCTCGGGACCGCCAATACGCTCGTGTACGTCCGCGGCGAGGGGATCGTGCTCAACGAACCCTCCGTGGTGGCGATCGAGAAGGCCACCGGGAAGATCAAGGGGATCGGGCTCGAGGCCAAACGCATGCTGGGGCGCACGCCCGAGGGCATTCTCGCGGTCCGTCCCTTGAAGGACGGCGTCATCGCCGACTTCGACGTCACCGAGAAGATGCTGCGGTTCTTTCTCAAGACGATCATCGACCGGCACCTGTTCCGGGTCAAGCCGAAGGTGATCGTCTGTGTGCCGAGCGGCATCACGGAAGTCGAAAAGCGGGCCGTGCGCGATTCGGCCCAGTCAGCCGGTGCCAAGGAAGTGTACATGGTGGCGGAGCCCATGGCGGCCGCCATCGGGGTAGGGCTTCCCGTGGAAACGCCGACGGGGAACATGGTGATCGACATCGGTGGTGGCACAACCGAGATCGCCGTGATCGCATTGTCGGGCATCGTGTCGGACACCTCGATCCGGGTCGGCGGTGACGAGCTGGACCAGGCGATCGTGCAGTTCATGCGCAAGAACTACAATCTGCTGATCGGCGAGCCCACGGCCGAGCAGGTCAAGATCCAGATCGGCTCGGCGGCCCCGGTGGGAGAAGAGCGGGAAATGGAGGTCCGCGGGCGCGATCTGGTCTCGGGAATCCCGAAGATCGTGCGCGTGCATTCCAGCGAGATCCGCGAGGCGGTGCAGGAGCCGATCCAGCAGATCGTGGATGCCGTGCGCCGCGCGCTGGAGATCACGCCGCCCGAACTGGCGAGCGACATCGTGGATCGGGGCATCGTGATGACCGGTGGCGGGGCGCTGGTGCGCGGGCTCGACGTCCTGCTGCAGCAGGAAACCGGTCTGCCGATCCACCTCGACGAGGATCCGATGACGTGCGTGGTGCGCGGCACCGGCCGGATCCTGGACGATCCGGAGAAGTACCGCACGGTTCTGTCTACCTGACCAATGGCGCTCGAGGCGGAACGCTACGGCTCGCGCGCTGACACGCTCGCGTTCCTCGTGTGTGTGGCGCTGTCGCTGGTGGCCATGGCGCTCCCCACGGGGTGGCAGAACAGGCTCACGGGGGCGCTCCGTCGGTCAGTACTATCGCCGCTGCTCGCGGTGCAGGAGCAGTCGGTGCAGATCCAGACGTCCCGTGCCCGCTTCGTCCTGCTCGAGCAGCAGCGCGATTCGGCGGCCCTGGTCGCCACGTTCCTGCCGGCGCTGCGCGCCGAGAATGATCGGCTGCGCGCGCTGCTCGGCCTGGGCGATCGCCTGCGGACCGGGTTTGTTCCCGCCGAAGTGCTGCACCAGGCAGAGCCCACCAGCCCACTGATGCTCATCGTCTCCGCTGGGCGGCGACAGGGTGTGGAGCCGCTCGCGCCGGTCGTGGCACCGGCGGGGCTGATCGGCACGGTCGCCAGCGCGGGGGCCACCACCAGCGTGGTGGTGACCTGGGCGCATCCCGAATTCCGGGCGAGCGCGATGGCCGCCGACGGGAGCGTGGTGGGGATCGTTGGCCCTGCCGGCGGGACGTCGGGGCAGGCGTGGCTGCTGGAGCTGCGCGGCGTGCCGTACCGGCAGACGGTGGCCGACGGAACGCCGATCGTCACCGCCGGGCTGGGAGGCGTGATTCCGCGTGGCATTCCGATCGGCGTCGTGATGGGGGTGGCGAGCGAGCAGCCCGGCTGGGAGCGCAGCTACCTGGTCCGCCCGGCAGCCCAGCCGGGTGGGGTCGCCCACGTCATGGTGCTGCGGGTTGGGGCGGATGCGGACTTGAGCCGGGCGTTCGCGGGCGCGGGCGGCACGCCGTGAAGCGGCCCGATCGGTTTCGGTTCGCCGCGCTGCTCGGCACGCTGGTGGTGGCCCACTTCGCGCTGCGTGGTCGGCTGGGGGGCGAGCGGGCGGCACCCGACCTGCTGCTCCTGGCGCTGCAGATGTACGCCATCGGCGCAACGCCGGGCGCGGGGGCGGCGGCGGGGTTCGTGGTGGGTCTGTTCCGGGACGCGCTCACGCCGGCGAGCTTCGGCGCGGGCGCGCTGGCGCACACGCTCGTCGGATACCTCACCGGCTGGGGGAAGGCGGTGTTCTTCGCCGAGAACGTGATCGTCAACGGCGCGCTGGTGTTTACCGGCACGTGGATCCGGAATGCGGTGCTCACGCTGGCATCCGGCACCCTCACCGGTGAGCGGCTGTATCGCGAGCTGGTGATCTGGTCACCGCTCCAGGGGTTGAGCACCGCCGCGGTCGGCATGGCGATCCTGCTGGTGTTTCGCGGCTGGCCGGCGGTGCGGACACGGGGATCGTGAACGCCTTCCACCCGCTGCTCGCCGAGCGCCGGGCCCAGGTGGTGCGGATCGTGATGCTGGCAACCGGCCTCGTGATCCTGGGCGCCTTCTTCCGCACGCAGATCCTCGGGTATCGCGTGCACGCGCTGCAGTCACGGACCAATCGCATGCGGCCGATCACGGTGCCCGCGGCCCGCGGCATCATCTACGACCGGGCCGGGCAGGTGCTGGCGGAAAATGTGCCGGGGTTCACCGTCGCGGTCCTGCCTGGTCCGGAGGATTCGGTGCTGGCCACCCTGCGACGCATCGCCCCGCTGGCGCGGCTCAGTACCGGCGAGGTGGGCCGGATCGTGGACCGATACCGGCGGGCGCCCTACCAGCCCGTCGTGGTGCGGGCGGACGCGCCCCTCGCCATGGTCGCGGCGCTCGAAGAGCGGCGGCTGCAGTTCCCGGGCCTGCTGATCCAGACCGAGCCGAAGCGCTACTACCCCGACTCGACGGTGGCCGCCCACCTGCTCGGCTACGTGGGCGAAGTGGCCGAGAGCGAGCGGGCACAGCCCCGGTTCGCGGCGGTCCGGTTGGGCGGGCTCGTCGGCAAAGACGGCCTGGAGCGGCAGTACGACGATTCGCTGCGGGGGCGGGACGGGATGCGCTACGTCGAGGTGAGCGCGCTGGGGCGGATGGTCCGGGAAGACATCGTCCCGCCGCTGCCACCGCAGGCGGGCACGCCGCTGCGGACCACCGTGGACCTCGACCTGCAGCGCTTCGTCGCGGCCGCGTTCCCGCCCAACCGGCGGGGCGCGGTGGTGGCCCTCGACCCCGCGAACGGCGAGGTGCTGGCCCTGTACAGCGCCCCGGGGTTCGATCCCAACGCGTTCGTTGGCGGCGTTGCCCCGGAATACTGGCGACATCTGACGGAGGATCCCGCGCACCCGCTCCTCAACCGCGTGATCCAGGCACGATACCCGCCGGGGTCCACGTGGAAGCTGGCGGTTGCGGCCATGGCCCTGAAGCGTGGCATCGTGGGGCTGCGCTCGCGGATGCCGATCCCGTGCCGGGGTGGACTCCAGTACGGCAATCGGTACTTCCGCTGCTGGGAGCCGTTGGGGCATGGTGACCTGACGCTGGAGCAGGCAATCGCCCACAGCTGCGACGTCTACTTCTACCAGCTCGGCCTGAAGCTCGGCGTGACGAGCCTGCTGGAGGACGCCAGCGCCTGGGGTGGGCACTCCCGCACGGGGATCGATCTGCCGGGCGAGCTGCAGCCGGAGTACCCCTCCGGGCGAGAGTACTACGACCGACTCTACGGGCCGGGGCGGTGGACGTCAGCCGTGGCGCTCAACCTCGCCATCGGCCAGGGCGAAAACGCCCAGACGCCGGTCAACATGGCGCGGCTGTTCCAGATGCTGGCCAGTGACGGGCGGCCGCAGGTGCCCCATCTGGTGCGGGCGCGCGCTCGCCGCGACGCCGCGTCGCTGGATCTCACACTGGAGCAGCTCGACGGATTGCGGCGGGCGATGATCAGCGTGGTCGAGACGGGTACCGCCCGCGGGTCGCGCGTCGCCGCGGTGACGATCGGCGGCAAGACGGCGACGGCTCAGAACTCCCACGGCCCGGACCACGGGTGGTTCATCGGGTTCGCTCCTGCGGAGGCGCCGCGCATCGTGGTCGCCGCCATCATCGAGTTCGCCGAGCACGGGACGGCCGTGGCGCCGCTGGTGACCCGGGTCATTTCCCACTATCTCCGCGTCGACACGCTCGAGGTGCGGCCGCTCGATCTGCCGTCCGACACCACCCCCGGCGTGATGACGATTCCGGACTTCGTGCCGATCGTGGTGCCGTAGATGACGCCCCGATTCCGTGACCTCGATCGGCCCCTGCTCGCGACCACCCTCGCGCTGGCGGCCTTCGGCCTGGCGACGCTGTACTCCGCGGGGCAGACCGATGTCCCGGTCGCCTTCGCGCACATCTGGCGACGGCAGCTGGCGTGGTTCATTTTCGGGCTCGGCGCCGCTGCGTTCGTCGTGCGGATCTCGCCTCAGCTGCTGGAGTGGAGCACGCCCTACTTCTATGCCGGCTGTGTGGCTCTGCTCCTGCTCACACTCGCCGTCGGCGTGGGCGGCGGCACGGCCAGCGCCAGCAAATCGTGGCTGGCGATCGGTGGGCTCCGCATCGGGCAGCCCGCGGAGCTGGCGAAGCTCGGTGTGATTCTGATGCTGGCGCGGTGGCTGGCCGAGCGACGCGAGCCGCCCGGCACGCTGCGCGAGCTGATCGTCCCGGGGATGATCGCCGGAATCCCGTTCGTGCTGGTGCTGCTGCAACCCGATCTCGGATCGGGCATCGTGTTCGTGGCCATCCTGTTCGCGATGCTCTTCTGGGCCGGGACACGGCCATCGCTGCTCCTGTTGCTCGCATCCCCCGTGATCGGTCTCATCCTGGCGTTTTCGACTGTGGCGTGGGGCGCGTGGATCGTGCTGCTGTTCGGCCTCGTGTTGTGGTGGCGGCCCTACGTCTGGGAGGGGCTGGCGGTGATGCTGGCGAACATCGTGATGGGCGTCGTGGCGCTGCCGGCGTGGCGCTCTCTCGCGCCGTACCAGCAGAACCGGCTGCTCGCGTTTCTCAATCCGGAGATCGATCCCCGCGCCGCGGGCTGGCATGTGATCCAGTCCAAGATCGCGATTGGCTCCGGCGGATTGCTGGGCAAGGGGTTCACGGCGGGGACGCAAAAGCGGCTGGCATTTCTCCCCGCGCAGCATACCGATTTCATCTTCTCGGTGGTGGGTGAAGAGCTCGGGTTTTTGGGCGTGCTGGTCGGCGTGACGCTGTTTGTGACGCTGTTCCTGATCCTGTTGCGGATCGCCCGCCGGGCGGTGGATCCCTACTCCAGCCTGCTGGCGTTCGGCGTGCTGGGGATGCTGTTTACCCACGTGTTCGAGAACATCGGGATGACCGTGAACCTGATGCCCGTCACGGGCATTCCGCTGCCGCTGTTCTCCTACGGCGGGTCGTTCGCCGTGGTCACGTGGATCGCGGTGGCGCTCTCGCTGCGGACCGCATGGCAGGCGCGGCAGTCAGGCTATCGCGATTTCTGACAACGTGTTACGGGCCAGGGACTAGCGCTGTCCCAAGGGGGGGTCCAAATTGGTCCCCCTCCGACATATGGCGCGCATGGCCTGGTTCAAGAAGGAACGCAAGCCGCGGTCGACCGAGCGGATCAAGCGGGAGATCCCGGCCGACGCGTGGGAGAAGTGTGACGAGTGCGGCCACATCGATATCCGCGATCGGTTCCTCCGCGCGGCGAACGTGTGTCCCAACTGTGGTCATCATCGCCGCATCACGGCCCAGGAGTACATCGATCTGCTGATCGACGAGGGGTCGTGGCACGAGTTGTACGCCAACCTCAAGTCCACTGATCCCCTCACGTTCGAGAGCTACGGCGAGCGACTCGACGCGGCGCACCGCAAGGCGGGGCCGTTCGATGCGTTGCGCGCCGGGTACGGACGGCTCGACGGCATCGCGGTCAATCTCGGTGTCATGGACTTCGCCTTCATGGGCGGGTCGATGGGCTCGGTCGTGGGCGAGAAGGTGGCTCGCCTGGCGCGGCGCTCGATCGACAAGCGGCAGCCGCTGATCGTAGTGTCGGCATCGGGCGGGGCGCGCATGCAGGAAGGCGTGCTCTCGTTGATGCAGATGGCGAAGACGTCCGTGGTGCTTGCCGAGCTCGCCGCGAAGGGACTGCCGTTCATCTCGGTGCTGACCAATCCGACCACCGGCGGCGTGTCCGCGTCGTACGCGATGCAGGGTGACGCCATTCTCGCCGAGCCCGGTGCGGTGGTGGGGTTCGCCGGCCCGCGCGTGATCAAGCAGACGATCGGACAGGACCTTCCCGCTGGGTTTCAGACGGCCGAGTTTCTGGTGGATCACGGCATGGTGGATCTGGTGGTCCCGCGCACCGAACTGAAGGGCACCTCCGCGCAACTCCTGCGGCACATGACCGGCGCGCGGCTGGCGGAGGGTGCTGCCTGAGCGGCTGGTCCTACGCGGACGCCTGCCGCTACCTCTTCGCTCGACACGCCGGCCGTATCACCTGGAGCCTCGGTCCCACGACGGCGTTGCTGGCCGATCTCGGGCATCCGGAGCGCCACTTTCACGCCATCCACGTCGGCGGGACCAATGGCAAGGGCTCCACCTGCGCCTTTCTGGCGACGGAGCTCGCGGCGCGAGGCCTGCGCGTCGGTGTATACACGTCGCCTCACCTGGTGAGCGCGCGCGAACGGATCGTCGTAGCCGGGTCGCCGATCGCGGGCGACGCGCTCGCGGAGTGGACGCGGCGGCTGCAGCCCGCCATCGAGCGCGTTGGGGCGAGCTTCTTCGAGGCGGTCACGGCGATCGCCTTTGCCGATTTCGCGGCGCGGGGGGTGGACGTCGCGGTGGTCGAAGTCGGCCTGGGCGGTAGGCTCGATGCGACGAACGTGATCACACCGCTGGTCAGCGTGGTCACGAAGGTGGCCCGGGAGCACACCGATTATCTGGGGAGCGACCTCGCGGGCATCGCCCGGGAGAAGGCGGGCATTGCGAAGCCCGGCGTGCCGTTCGTGACCGGGGAGTCGGATCCTCTGCTCCGGGCGGTGCTCGTCGAGACCGCGCGCCGTCTCGGGGCGCAGCCGGTTCGGGTGGTGGAGCCACGCGCCGCCGGGCGCGGCCCGCTGGGCCTGCGGGGGCCGCACCAGTGGCACAACGCGTGGCTCGCTGTCGCGGCGCTGCAGGCGTTGCCGCCGCCGCTGGGACGGGTGGTCGGCGATGACGTGCCGCCAAGTTTCGCGAGCGCGTTTCTGCCCGGTCGCTTCGACGTGCGTGGGCGGTGGATCTTCGACGTGGCGCACAACCCCGACGGGATGGGGGTGCTGGTGGCGGCGCTGGCCGAGGCGCGACCGCCGCGCCCACTGCACGGGCTGGTCGGCATCCGCGGGGACAAGGAGTGGCAGCCGATGTTGTCGGCGCTGCTCCCCGCCGTGGACCGCTGCGTGGTGACCATGCCACCCTCGGTACCGGAGGGACAGCACTGGCGGCTGGCCGAGGTGCGCGACTGGGCGGCGGCGCGTCGGGAGCATGGGCGACTGGAGGTGGAGCCGGATTTCGATCGCGCGCTCGAGCGGGCGCCGCGCGGCGCGCGCACCACGCTGGTGACGGGGTCGTTTCACACCGTAGGCGATGCGATGGCCCGCTTGCCCGGGTTCGCGCCGTTCGGGTAAGTTGTTGCGATGCAAGCAAAAGCGCTTCCCGGATTCCGGGAGTTCTACCCTGAAGACATGGTGTTCCGGAGCCACATCTTCGCCACCTGGCGGGCGGTCGCGGCGCGCTATGCGTTCGAAGAGTACGACGGGCCACCGCTCGAGCCGCTCGATCTGTACACCGACAAGAGCGGCGAGGAGATCGTCGGCCAGCTGTACAACTTCCGGGATAAGGGCGACCGGGAGGTGGCGCTGCGTCCTGAGATGACACCGACGCTGGCCCGCATGGTGGGCGCCCGGGCGCAGGCGCTGCGCAAGCCGATTCGCTGGTTTTCGATTCCCCAGCTGTTCCGTTACGAGCGGCAGCAACGCGGCCGGTTGCGCGAGCATTTCCAGCTGAACATGGACATCGTGGGCGAGGCCGGGCCGCTGGCCGATGCCGAGCTGATCGCGGCCGCCCTGGACATTCTCCGCGCCTTCGGACTAGGTCCGCGGGAGGTCCAGGTGCGGGTGTCCGACCGTCGCGTGGTGCGGGCGCTGCTGCTGGGCAGCGGTGTCTCGGCGGACCAGCTCAACCTGGCATTTGCCGTGATCGACAAGAGCGAGCGCGAGGCGCAGGGCGCTCTCGCCGACCAGCTGGCCCGGGCGGGTGTCACGAAGCGGGCCACCGACGCCGTGTTCGAGGTCGCGGGATTGCGAGGCCTGTTTGCGATTTTGCAGGCGCTCCAGAGCCTGCCGGACGGCGAGACGATCGGCGAGCCGCTGCGCAAGGTCCATGACGCGCTGGAGGCCATGGGGCTGGCGCAGTTCGTCCAGGTCGATCTCACCATCGTGCGTGGTCTCGCGTACTACACGGGCATTGTGTTCGAGCTCTTCGACACAGCGCGGTCGCTGCGGGCGATCTGCGGCGGGGGCCGCTACGATCACCTGCTGCAGCAGATCGCCGGCATCGATCTTCCCTGCGTCGGGTTTGGCATGGGCGATGTGGTGTTGGGGGAGCTCCTGCGCACCCGCGCCCTCGAGCGCGCCGTGTCACGTCGGCTCGAGGTGTTTCTCGTGGCGGTGTCGGCGGAGGATGAGCAACTCGTCCTGCGGCTCGGTCATGCGCTGCGCGATCGTGGCGTGGCGCTGGAATACGCCCTGCGATCGGGATCCGTACGGCGTCAGCTCGAGCTGGCGGCCGCACGCGGTGCGCCCCGGGCCGTGATTCTCGGGCCCGACGAGCGGGCCAGCGGCCTCGCCGTCGTGCGTGATTTGCGAACCGGCACGGAGTCGCGCGTGCCGCTGACCGACCTGGAAGAAGGACGGCTCTCCTGATGGCACGCGCCGAGAAGATCACCCCGCGCGCGCAGGACTTCAGCGCGTGGTACAACGACGTGATCATGCAGGCGGAGCTGGCGGACTATTCGCCGGTGCGCGGCTGCATGGTCATCCGGCCCAACGGCTACCGCATCTGGGAGTTGATGCAGCAGGCGCTCGACACGCGGTTTCGCGAGACGGGCCACCAGAATGCCTATTTCCCGCTGTTCATTCCGCAGAGCTTCCTCGCCCGGGAGGCTGCACACGTCGAGGGGTTCGCGAAGGAGGTGGCGCTGGTCACCCACACGCGGCTCCGGGCGACGGGGAAGGAGGGGGCGGGGGCCATCGCCGTGGATCCAACGTCGGCGCTGGAGGAGCCGTTGGTGGTCCGTCCGACGTCGGAGACGGTCATCTACGCGATGTTCGCCAAGTGGATTCAGAGCTACCGCGATCTGCCGCTGCTGCTCAATCAGTGGGCGAACGTCGTCCGCTGGGAGATGCGCACCCGGTTGTTCTTGCGGACGACCGAGTTTCTCTGGCAGGAGGGACACACGGCGCACGCCAGCCACGAGGAGGCGGAGCGCGAGGCGCGGACCATTCTCGACATCTATCGCGCCTTCGCCGAGGAATGGATGGCGATGCCCGTGATCACCGGAGTCAAGACCGAGCGCGAGCGCTTCGCGGGTGCATTCCGCACCTACGCGATCGAGGCCCTGATGCAGGACAACAAGGCGCTGCAGGCCGGGACTTCTCACGACCTTGGGCAGAACTTCGCCAAGGCGTTCGACGTTCGCTACCAGACCGCGTCGGGTGGGCTCGAGCATGTGTGGAGCACCTCGTGGGGCGTGTCGACGCGGTTGATTGGCGGGTTGATCATGACGCACTCCGACGACCACGGACTGGTGGCGCCCCCGCGCCTGGCACCGGTGCAGGTGGTGCTGGTGCCGATCTGGCGTTCGGAGGAGGAGCGCAGCCGTGTCACCGAGGTGGTCACGCGGGCGCGGACCGACCTCGAGCGCGCCGGCTACCGGGTGGCGGCCGACCTGCGGGACGGCATGAAACCCGGGGCCAAGTACTTCGAGTGGGAGGCGCGCGGAGTGCCCCTGCGGCTGGAGGTGGGGCCGCGCGACGTGGCGGCGGGGCAGGTCGTGGCGGCTCGGCGCACCGGGGGCAAAGCACCGCTGGCGATGGACACGCTGGTCGGCGAAGTGGGCTCGACGCTGGAGGCGATCCAGACGGAACTGCTCACCGCGGCACGAGCGCGGCGGGAGCAGCATTCGATACGCGGCGTGGACCGCGAGCAGCTGCTCGACTGGTTTCGCGGCGCCGGCGGCTTCGCATACGGCGGGTTCTGCGGGCGCGAGTCGTGCGAGGAGGGCATCAAGGCAGAGGTCTCGGCGACGATCCGCGTGCTGCCCGATCCGGAATTCCGCTCGGCCGAGGTTCCGCAGGTGTGCGCCTGGTGCGGGGAGGCCAGCATCACGGAGGCCGTGTGGGCCCAGGCGTACTGACCCTGGACCCGGCACTCCTCGCGGGCATCGCGGGGCGCTGCGGGACTCCCGTCTACGTGTACAGTGGCAACGCGATTCGGGCGCAATACCACGCGCTCCAGGACGCCCTGCAGCAGATCCCGCATCGCATTCACTACTCGGTGAAGGCGAACGGGAACCTCGGGATCCTGCGCATTCTGCGACAGCTCGGGGCGGGCGCGGACATCGTATCGGTGGGCGAGCTCCACCGGGCGACCCGGGCCGGCTTCCAGCCGGAGCAGATCGTGTTCTCGGGGGTCGGCAAGACGGAGGCCGAGCTGGAGCAGGCGGTTCGCGCCGGCGTCGGCTTCATTCACGTCGAGTCAGCCGGTGAGCTGGAAGGCCTGATCGCCGCGGCGGAACGGACCGGGCGGGCGGCGGGCGTGGGAGTGCGGGTCAATCCCGACGTGACCGCCGATACGCATCCCTATACGAAGACGGGCGAGCGAACGACCAAGTTCGGCGTCCCGTACGACGAAGTCGTCGGCCTGGCGCGCCGCATCGCAACGGACCCGCGCGTGCGCTTGCGCAGCCTGGCGATGCACATCGGCTCGCAGATCACGGACGTCGAGCCATATCGCCGTGGAACGGTGCGGCTGCTGGAGCTGGTGGCGGCGGTGCGCGCGTCCGGCGTTCACACGCTCGAGTGCGTCGACGTCGGGGGGGGCCTGGGCGTGCGCTACCACGAGGAGGAGCTGCCATCGCCGCGGGACTTCGCGGCGGCGGTGGCCCCGCCGGTACGCGCCGCGGGGCTCACGCTGCTGCTCGAGCCGGGACGGTTTCTGGTGGCCAACGCCGGCGTGCTGCTCACCCGGGTGCTGTACCGCAAGCACGCGGGGGGACGGGAATACGTGATCGTGGACGCAGGCATGACTGATTTCGTGCGTCCCAGCCACTACCACGCCCATCACGAGATCGTGCCCCTGCGGGACGGCAACCGTCCGTCCCGCGTGGTCAACGTGGTGGGACCGGTGTGTGAATCGGGTGACTTCCTGGCGCTGGATCGGCGCCTGCCGCTGGTGGAGCCCGGCGAGTACCTGGCGGTGCTCGGCACCGGCGCCTACGGCTTCGTGATGAGCTCGACGTACAATGCCCGTCCCCGTCCCCCTGAGGTGATCGTCGAAGGTGACCGCTGGTACGTCGCCCGTCCGCGCGAGACGCTGGAGGACCTGGTTCGGGGCGAGGTGGACGAGCCCGTGGAATGGCAGCGCCTGTGAATCGCATTCTGATCGTCGACTACGGTTCCCAATACACTCAGCTCATCGCGCGTCGCATCCGCGAGGCGCACGTCTACTGCGAGATCCACTCGGCACACCGCGTGGATGGGGCGTTCGTCCGCGATTTCGCGCCTCGCGGCATCATTCTGTCGGGGGGGCCCGCGTCGGTGTTTGATCCCGACGCCCCGCCAGCGGACGCGTCGCTGCTCGCCGTGGAGGTCCCGGTGCTCGGAATCTGCTACGGGATGCAGCTCATCGCCCATCTCACCGGTGGACGGGTGCAGCCCTCCGCCGAGCGCGAGTACGGCCGTGCCGAGGTGACGGTGCGCGAGGCGGCGGGCCTGTTCGCCGGGCTCGGCGAAGGCACGGTGATGCCGGTGTGGATGAGCCATGGGGACAAGGTAGACGAGCCGCCGCCGGGATTCCGCGTGACCGCGTCCAGTCCCAGCTCGCCGCTGGCGGCGATGCGACACGAGACCAGGGCCATCCACTGCGTGCAGTTCCACCCGGAGGTGGCGCATACGCCGCGCGGCGGGGAGATCATCGCGAACTTCCTGTTCGCCATCTGCGGCTGCTCGCCTGACTGGACGCCGGGACACTTCATCGACCTGTCCCTCGCTCGCATCCGCGAGCAGGTCGGACCGGAACGACGGGCGATCTGTGGCCTGTCGGGGGGAGTCGACTCGGCAGTGGCGGCCGAGCTGGTGCACCGCGCCATCGGGGACCGGCTGACCTGCATCTTCGTCGATCACGGGCTGCTGCGTCAGCACGAGCGGGACCAGGTCGAGCGCACCTTTCGAGCCAATCTCGGGATCGACCTGCGCGTCGTGGACGCCAGTGCCCGATTCTTGGCCGAGCTGGCCGGCATCGAGGAGCCGGAAGAGAAGCGGCGGCGCATCGGACACACGTTCATCGACGTGTTCGAGGACGCCGCGCGGCACGTGGAGGGGGACGTCGGCTTCCTGGTGCAAGGCACGTTGTATCCGGACGTGATCGAGTCGGTGGCCCCGCGGGGCGGGCCATCGGTCACCATCAAGACGCACCACAACGTGGGCGGGCTGCGACCCGATCTGCCCTGGGCCCTGATCGAGCCGCTGCGCGAGTTGTTCAAGGACGAGGTGCGGCAGGTGGGTCGCGAGCTGGGGCTCCCCGAGGAGATCATCGGCCGCCACCCGTTCCCGGGTCCGGGCCTGGCGATTCGCGTGCTGGGGGCGGTGACCGCGGAGCGCCTCACCATCGTGCGGCAGGTGGACGCGATCTACCTCGATGAGATCCGCTCGGCGGGACTCTACGATCAGATCTGGCAGGCGTTCGCGGTGCTGCTGCCGGTTCGCTCGGTGGGGGTGATGGGCGACGGGCGCACCTACGAGCACGTGGTGGCGCTGCGCGCCGTGACCAGCCGCGACGGAATGACCGCGGACTGGTTCCCGTTCCCCCCGGAAGTGATGGGACGGATCTCCAATCGCGTGATCAACGAGGTGCGGGGGGTGAACCGCGTGACCTACGACGTCAGCTCCAAGCCCCCCGCCACGATCGAGTGGGAGTGACCCCCTAGATCGCCTTTTCTTCGAGCAGCGCGAGAAGATCCTGAGGCGTCTTGAGTGCCGCGAGGCGGGCGGGCACATCCGGTTCCTTGGCAAACTGCGCGAGCTTGCCGAGCACCGGCAGGTACTGGTTGGAGACCTCGAGCGGCGGGGCGACGATCAGGAAGAAGTAGTGGACGGGCTTGTCATCGATGGCCTTGAAGTCGATCCCGGAGGCCTTCCGTCCGAACGCCACGCGCAGGCGATTGACCACCAGCGAACGGCAATGGGGGATCGCAATCCCCTGGCCAACCCCGGTGGATCCCAGGGTCTCGCGCCGCTTGAGCATCTTGAACAGCATGCCTTCGGCCTTGGCGTCGAGCCGCAGCAGTCCCGCCAGCTCCCGCAGCACGTCGTCCTTGCTCGCGCTCGCGAGATCGAGACTCACCGCGTCTTCCGAAAAGAACTCGCGCAGGTGCACGCGCCACTCACGATGTGGGGTCGGGCGCGAAACTAACGATCCGTTGCCCGCGGCGCAACGCGCCATTACGTTGATTTTCATGAAGTTGCCCTACGGGCATGCCTCCGCGCCTGCCCTCATCCTGGCCCCCATGGCCGGCGTGTCCGAATCCCCGTTCCGGCAGATCTGCCGGGGGTTCGGTGCCGACGTCGTCGTATCGGAGTTCATTTCGTCGGTCGGGGTGTCGCTCGGGATCGAGCGCGTGCTGGCGGACATGCGGTTCGAGCCGGTCGAGCGTCCCATCGGGATTCAGCTCTACGGCGCCGACCCCGCCGTGATGGCACGGGCGGCGGCGCTGGTCACCGAGCTGTTCGCACCGGACTTCGTGGACATCAACTTCGGCTGCCCGGTCAAGAAGGTCGTGCGCAACAACGGAGGGTCGGGCTGCCTCAAGGATCTGGGGTTGGTACAGGACATCGTGCGGGCGGTGGCGGGGGCTACGCATCTGCCGGTGACAGCGAAGGTCCGCAGCGGCTGGGACGAGCTGCACCGCGACCCCGTGACCATCGGGTTGCGCTGCCAGGATGCAGGGGCACGCGCGCTGACGCTACACCCCCGCACGCGCACGCAGATGTACACAGGCGATGCCGACTGGGACGAGATCGCCCGACTCGTCGAGGCCCTCGAGATCCCGGTCATTGGCAATGGCGACGTCACCACCCCGGAAGACGTGGTGGCCATGCACAACCACACCCGCTGTGCCGCCGTGATGATTGCGCGCGGGGCCTTCGGGAATCCGTGGCTGTTCCGGCAGGCCCGCGCGCTGCTGACGGGCGGGCTCCGGCCGGTCGATCCGACGCCAGCTGAGCGCTTCGAGGTCGCGTTGGCGCACGCTCGACTCGCCCTGCGGCTGCAGGGGAACACGCGGCGCACGGCGATCGAATTCCGCAAGCACCTCGGGTGGTACACCAAGGGCCTGCCGGGCGCCGCGGAGCTCCGCCAGCGGTTGTTCGCCATCGAATCGATGGCGGAGGCGGAGCGCATCTTCGCCGCGTATCTCGAGGATCGCACTCCCGCGATGGCGTCGGCGGCGCGGTGACGCGAGACGACCTGCGGGCGCTGCTCGAGCGGCTGCCGTACGCGACCCTGGATCACCTGCGGCCGCATACCCAGGGGCAGGCTGAGGTGATCTTCTGTCCCGGCAAGACGGCGGAGCAGACGGTGGGCATCGCCGAGCGGCTGGTGACGAAGGCTGGGGGGTTCCTGGCGACGCGGGCACCGGCCGAGCACGTTGCCGCACTGCTGACGCGGTTTCCCGGCGCCGAAGCCCACGACGCCGCGCGGACCGTGTACCTGGCTCCGGACCCGGAGCCTCCGCCGACAGGGCGGGGGACGGTACTGGTGGTGACGGCAGGGACGGCGGATCTGCCCGTTGCGGAGGAGGCGGCGGTGACGCTGCGCGCGTTCCGCAACCGGGTGGCGCGGCTCACCGATGTGGGGGTGGCCGGAATCCACCGCCTGCTGGCGGAAACGGACGCGCTGCGCGAGGCCGCGGTGATCATCGTCGTCGCCGGGATGGAAGGCGCGCTGCCCAGCGTCGTGGGGGGTCTCGTGAGGGTGCCCGTGATCGCCGTCCCCACCAGTGTCGGGTATGGTGCCTCCTTCGGCGGCGTGGCGGCGCTGCTGGCCATGCTGAACTCCTGTGTCGCCGGAGTCACCGTGGTGAACATCGACAACGGGTTCGGCGCCGCAGCGGCCGCCAGTCGCATCAACCACGGGTGAGACCGCTCGGGTCGATCGGCCGTCTCACGATCGCCTCGCTGGGGACCGCCGCAGTACTGCTGTCGTTCACACAGGGCACTCGCTGGACACTGCTGGCGGCGGCGGGCGGCGCAGCGATCGCCGTGAGTCTGGCACGGTGGGCGCTCGGTGCAGGCCCGGCGCCCCGCAACCGCCCGCTGGACTTCGCCCACACGCTCGACCTGCTCGCACGCGCGCACGATGCCCGGGCGGCCTGGGCGATCGGCCTGCAGACCGGCGACGTGGCCATCGAGGCGGGCGAGGACCGGCCTGACGCGCCCACCATGGCACGCGGCGATGCGCTGGTGCGGCTTGCCTCGGTCGACGGGCGAGTGCACGTCGCGCGCGAGGAGGTCGGCACGTTCGTCGCGACCGGAGACTTTCCCTACGGCGCGGGCGTCCTGCTGGCGCAGCGGGACGCTCCCCCGGAGGTGACCGGGCGGGCGGCCGCCGAGCTGCGGCGGCTCATCGCCGGCGTACGGATCGCGGAGGTGGCGCTCCCCGACGCCCAGGGGCAGCTGGTGGCGCGGCGCCTGGCGCTGCACGCGGCGACGGCGCACACGCTGGACGGCGTGGCCCGGGCCGGTGCGGAGCTCGCGCAGGATCTGTCGCAGCGACCGGCCGCGGTGCTCGTCCACGACCCCGTGGCGCACCACGCCCGGATCGTCGGCCTCTCATCCAACGCGGACTATCGGTTGCACCAGCTCGTGCTCGATGCGTCGGCTCCCGCGTGCCGGGCCATCGAGCAGGGCCTGCCGCTCGTCACCAGCGGGGACCAGGACATCTTCGGGCCCGGCTTGCCGGAGCGCCGGCGCCGAGACCGCTCGGGAACGGCGTACCCGCTGCTCGACGGTCACACGGCCGTCGGGGCGCTGGTGCTGCTCGGCCCGCCGGTCGCGCCCGATGGATCGCTGGCGGAGCAGATCGGCCGGCTGGTGATGGAGCTGGGGCCGCGGATCGCGGCGGCGCGCTCGGTGCACGAAGCCGAGCGGCGAGCGGTGTCGGATCCGCTCACGGGCCTCGCCAACCGGCGCGAGTTCGAGCGGACGCTGGGGCGCTTCGGCGAGCTGGCTCATGCCGGAGGCGTGGCCTCGCTGATCTACGCCGACCTCGACCATTTCAAGCGGCTGAACGACACGCTGGGTCACGCAGCAGGCGATGCGGCGCTGCGCCACGTCAAGGGACTGCTCGAGGCGCAGGTCCGCGAGGGCGATCTCGTGGCCCGCATCGGCGGCGAGGAGTTCGCGGTGTGGCTGCCGCAGACCGGTCTGGCTGGGGCGCTCGAGGTGGCCGAGCGGATGCGGCGTGCGATCGAGCAGAGCGTATGGCACTGGCACAGCGGCACCTACCCGCTCACGACCTCCTGCGGCGTGGCGGCTTTCCCGGAGAGTACGGGCGAGTGGGACAACCTGCCGGCGCTGGCCGATGCGGCGCTCTACCGTGCCAAGGGCGCGGGGCGCAATCGGGTCGTGGCGGCCGAAGGAGTTGCTGCGGCCGTGCGCGCCGACTAGCTTGCAGTCGAGGGGGCGACAGGCTTCGACGGGTTGGACGAGGATGTCGCTGCGTGCCCAGGTCTCGATACCTGGTAAAACCGTCGAGAACAGACACAACTGCCAACTCTGAACTGGCACTGGCTGCGTAAGCTTCGGCTTCACGCACCTGCGTGAGTGGCAGCCCGCCTGAGGCGGCGCTCACGTATCGCAAAGTCGGGCTGGCGCGATCCCGGGCCCCACGGGAGCGCGTGAGAGCAGGTGGGGCTGGTCGCGGTCGAGGCCGGCGAGGCGCCGCTTCCGCGAGACCCAAGAAGCGTCGCCTACGCACGTAGACGCGGTTTCGGAATTCTGCTCGGACCGGGGTTCGATTCCCCGCGCCTCCATTGAGGCTGGATCACGACAGGCGGGATGCGCGGGCAGCATGGCGCGTCCCGCCTGTCGTGCACAGGTGGGAGGGTGATGGGCGTTCCGGCGCCGCGAACCCGTACGGTGACCGAGCGGCGCACGCCTCAGAGTTGACCGCTCAGTAGGTCGCGCGCCCGATGGGCAGGGCGCGCCGGTTTGTGGACCGTTCACGTCCCGATTCGCCACAATCTTAAGGCTCGATTCACCCACGATTCACGCACCCGCAGCTATTGCTTGCGTTGACCAGGGCGGCAACGGCCGCCGCCGAGCGACGCTCACCGCTGCAGACCCCCCCGCCTCCCGACGACGCCTGACCGCCAGCGCTACGACACGGTCACGTGGGGAGGCTGACATGGCGGTGAGATCCGATCTCGTCAAACGCACCATTCCATTCCTGCTGCTGGCCGCCGCCGTCGCGGCGTGCCACGACGACGCTCCCACTGTGCCGGACGACGGGCCACTGTTCGCTCGGGTGGGCAGCCGCCCGGTGTACCAGGTGAGCGGCGGCGGCTCCGTGGTTCGGGAAGACCCAGCCGGACCGCGTCGATCGGTGTACGCATTCAGTGCGACGCTCGACGCGACCGGCAAGGCCTCGGGACAGGCCGAGGTGCATTTCACCAGCAGCCCCGCCAACCTCCACATCGCCGTGACGTGCGTGGTGGTCCGCGGGAACCAGGCGTGGCTGTCGGGGCCGGTGACCAGCTCGGATAACCCGGAGTTCTATGTGGGTGGCGTGTTCCTGTGGCGCGTGCAGGACCAGTCTGCTGCCCCCGACCGGATCAGCAGCTTCGTCTGGCAACCCGAGCAGAACTTCCCGCCCTCGGCGTGTCTGTGGCAGCCGCAATCCCTGATCATGCGCCCGTGGACCAACGGCGGCGTGCAGATCCGCGGGGACAACCAGGGCCTCGGCCTGGCCGACATGTACGGCACCTGGGACGCTACCCTGCTCAGGTTGATCTGGTTGGAGGACCTCAGCGACACCGTGGACGCCGACGCGCTCGGCACGCGGATGCGGATGACGGTGGCGCCGAACGGCGACTTCACGACCGTGTGGTGGCGTCCCGGTGAGATCGTCGAGAACACCCACG
>QKHC01000084.1 GCA_003251175.1 Gemmatimonadota bacterium | reverse complement strand
CACATCGACGGCGCGGTTTGGCACCTCGATGTCGGCTTGTCACATCCTGGGGCTGGAGAAGGTCCCAAGGGTCCGGCTGTTCGCCGGTTAAAGTGGCACATGAGCTGGGTTCAGAACGTCGTGAGACAGTTCGGTCTGTATCCGGTGTGGGCGTTGGAGTGTTGAGGGATGTCGTCCGTAGTACGAGAGGACCCGGACGAAGCGACCCCTCGTGTCCCGGCTGTCGCGCCAGCGGCAGCGCCGGTTAGCGATGTCGCGCGGGGATAACCGCTGAATGCATCTAAGTGGGAAACCCTCCCCAAGATGAACACTCCCGAGCCGCAAGGCTCCTGAAGGGCCCTGGGAGACTACCAGGTCGATAGGCGGCAGGTGTAAGGCGTGCAAGCGCTTCAGCCGAGCCGTACTAATTGCCCGTGAGGCTTGATCTCTTCGACTCCGACGTGATCGCCTCCGCTGCACACACCACCACTCGCTCGATTTTCGCTGGCGACTCGCGCGACGGGGCCACACCCGTTCCCATCCCGAACACGGTCGTTAAGCCCGTCAGCGCCGATGGTACTGCCCTCGAGAGGGGGTGGGAGAGTAGGCCGTTGCCAGCACTCCTTCGAAGCCCGCCCGGTACACCCGGGCGGGCTTCGTTGCATTGGCGCGCCTGATGGGGCCCCGCCACGCCCGCTCCCTGTGGGGCGGGAACCCGAGGCTGCAGGTCACCGCGCGCCCGGCCAGCGGCGCGGCCCAGACCGCGGGGGCTGCATGTACAGGGACACCACCGCAAGCCAGTCGATGCCCTCGCCGTCCCTCCATTCACATGTAGCTTGGCTGCGACCCTGTCCGGCATGGTACCATGGAGTGGTTGAGCACCCCCGAGACGTGGATCGCGCTGCTCACGCTCACGGTCCTCGAGGTCGTGCTGGGGATCGACAACATCATCTTCATTTCGATTCTGGCCGGCAAGCTGCCGGAGGCGCAGCAGGGGCGCGCCCGACGCGCGGGGCTGTCGCTCGCGATGCTGATGCGGATCGGGCTGCTGCTGTCCCTCACCTGGATCATGCGCCTCACCACCCCGCTGTTCGCCGTGTTCAGTCACGGTGTGTCAGGACGTGATCTGATTCTGATCGGGGGGGGATTGTTCCTGATCGGGAAGGGCACCTTCGAGATCCATGACAAGCTCGAGGGCGAGCAGGGGTGGCGCAATCCGCGGGCGCGAGCCACGTTCGGGGCGGTGCTCATCCAGATCGTGCTGCTCGACATCGTCTTCTCGCTCGACTCCGTCATCACCGCCGTGGGCATGGCGCGGCAGCTCCCCGTCATGATCGCGGCGGTGGTGATCGCCGTGGGGGTGATGATGGTGGCGGCCACCGCGGTGAGCGATTTCGTGCATCGTCACCCGACCGTCAGGATGCTCGCTTTGAGCTTCCTGCTGCTCATCGGGGTGGCGCTGCTGGCGGACGGACTCGGGCAGCCGATTTCGAAGGGCTACATCTACTTCGCGATGGGCTTCTCGGTCTTCGTCGAGATGCTGAATCTGCGGTTGCGCCGTGTGGCGCGGCCGATCGCACTCCACGAGCGGATCTCGGCCTGAGGCCGTGGCGGCGGAGGGCGGCGTCGATGACGCGATGCGGGATCGTTGCACTGGCCGGACGGCCCAACGTCGGGAAGTCCTCGCTGCTCAATGCCCTGGTCGGCGAGCGGCTGGGAATCGTGTCGCCCAAACCGCAGTCGACCCGTATTCCGGTGGTGGGACTGCTCACCGACGGCGAGACGCAGCTGATCTTCTCCGATTGCCCGGGATTGCTCGAGCCCGCCTACCGGTTGCAGGAAGTGATGCGACAGGCGGCGCTGGCCGCGCTGGCGGATGCCGATGTGATCGCCTATCTGCACCCGCTGAGCGAGCATCCGGCACCGTCGCTGCCGCAGCTCGCCGGTCTGGCCACGCCCCCCCGAGCGCCCGTGGTGACGGTGTACACCAAGGCCGATCGGGTGCCCGCGGCCGATCGCCCGGAGCTCGCGCCGTCCGACGCCGCCGTGGTGTCGGTGGTCAGCGGCGAGGGCATCGACGCGCTGCGCGCCCGTCTGGCTGCCGCGGTGCCCATCGCCCCGTGGCTGTACGATGCCGATCAGCTGGCGACCCAGCCGCTACGGTTCTTTGCCGCCGAATTCGTGCGCGAGGCTGCGTTTGCCCACCTCTCGCAGGAGCTGCCCTACAGCATTACATGTGTCGTGGAGGAATTCCGGGAGTCCGCGGACCCGGTATATATTCGCGCGGTACTATACGTGGAGCGGGCCAGTCAGAAGGGCATGGTGATCGGTCAGGGAGGCCACGCCATCCGCACCGTCGGCACCGCCGCTCGCCAGCGCATCGAGCAGCTCGTGCAGCGCCGCGTCTATCTCGACTTGCACGTCAAGGTGCTGCCGGCGTGGCGCCGTCGCGATGCTGCGCTCAAGCGATTGGGGTATCTGTCATGAGTCTCGCGCCCGACCTGTTGGCGATCCTGGTGTGTCCACAATGCAAAGGGGCGCTGGAGCACCGGATCAGCCCCACCGAGGCGCTCGTCTGCCATGCGTGTCGCCTGGTGTACGCCGTGGAGGACGACATCCCTATCCTGTTGATCGATGAGGCCACGCCGCTGTAGGGCCGGCCGGGGTGACCGTCTGACGGGCCCCCGCGTGCTGGCGTTCCTCGCGGTGATCGGCGGCACGGCCGTGAGCGCCGCCGGGGCCCAGGGAACGCCAAGCAATGCGGGCGCGCTGTTCCTGGAATTTCCCGTCGGTGCCCGCGCGGTGGGCATGGGACGGGCGGCGTTCGCTGACGGCGGGACCGGCGAGGCCGCATTCTGGAATCCCGCCGGACTCGCGACACTGGCGGCGGCGAGCTTCGAGTTACATACGGTGTCGCTCGCTGCGGGACGAACCTCGGCCGTCACGGCGCACTTCCCCAGCTCCCGCATCGGCGTGTTCGGGGGCGCCATCTACCTCGTGGACTACGGCGATCTCGAACGCACCGACTCCTCGAACACCACCATCGCCCGGATCTCGCCGCGCAACATGGAGTTCCTGGCCTCGTTCGCGACCGCGCTGCCGGGTCTGCTGTCCCTCGGCATCAGCTACAAGCTGGTGATGTTCCAGGTCGACTGCAGTGGTGACTGCACCGGCCTGCCCAACGGGGATGGCGTGACGCACGCGGTGGACGCCGGACTGCAGTTCGGCGTGGGGCGACAGGATGCCCTGACGATCGGGGTGGCGATCCGCAACGTCGGGTTCGCGCTGCAGGTGGAAAACCGCGACCAGGCCGATCCCTTGCCGACGAGCGTGGGCGTGGGCGCGTTGTGGCAGACGATCCTGGGCCCGGCCGAGCGCGAGCACTTCGACCTGCGCGTCGCCGCGGATGTCGATCGACCGTGGACGGGGGAGACCTCGCCGGGGGTGCGGTTCGGGTTCGACGTCGGGTACCGGCGGGTCGCGCGGGTTCGCGCCGGCTACGGCGTGGCCTCGGGTGGGACCGCGTCCGCCAGCGTTGGGCTGGGCGTGGCGTCGGGCGCCATCGGAGTGGACCTGGCCCAGACCTTCCTGAACGAGTCCGAGCTCGAGAGCGCCAACCCCACGTTCTTCTCATTCCGGGTGTCCTTTTGATGGCGCGGCTGCGCTGCCTGGGTATCGGCGTGGTCAGCCTGATCGGGGCCCCCGCCGCCGCCCAGGACAGCACAGCCGCGGCGGCGACCGCGGCGGTAGGAGGGTTCCAGGGATCGTGGATTCCCCCCCTGGCTTCGGCGGTGCTGCCCGGTGTGGGCCAGCTGCTGCTGCGACAGGACCGCGGCATCGTGTACCTGGCCGTCGAGGCATTTGCCATCGGCGCCTACCTGCGGCAATCGGGGGAGGGCCGGAGCCAGGGGAGGCGCTTCCGGGATCTCGCTTTCGACGTGGCGCGGCGGTCGTTCGCTCCAGCGATCTTGGACACGGCCTTCGAATATTTCGAGACCATGACCCGCTACCGCGACAGCGGGACCTTCGATCGCGACCCGGGCCCCGCCCTGGTCCCGGAGACGGACGCATCCACGTACAACGGGGCGGTCTGGCTGCTGGCGCGGCAGACCTACTGGGATGATCCCGATGTTCCGCCGGATCCTGCGTCGCCGCAGTACTTCCGGGCGATCCAGTTCTACCAGGAGCGCGCCGTGGGACCCAACTTCCAGTGGTCGTGGCGCAATGCGCCGCTCGAGCACGAGGCGTTCAGCGAAGCGATTCGGTCGAGCGATGAAGCCTACCGCCGCGCCGGCAACTACCTCGGGTTGCTGCTCGCGAACCACGTCTTGAGTGCCGCCGACGCCCTCGTATCCGCCCGTCTGTCGCGCCTGGTCGGCCGACCTGCGGAGGTGGCGACTGTGATCGCTCCGCGGCGATCACAGCTGACGGTTGTGATCTCACTTTAGGTGTCTTCAATTGACACGCGAAGGCGTGTACCGTAAGTTACACGCATGATTGATCTTACGCGGCAGCGGTGGTGCTGACCCGCCAGACGATCCTGGTGTTCACCCCCGACGGTCGGGCGGTACCCGAAGTCGTCAGCCGCTGGGGGGGGACGCGGGGCATCGCGCTACTGCGCGTGGCCGACGCCACCGAGGTGGAGCAGCGGGTTCTGCGCTCGCTGCCCGCGTTGGTGCTCGTCGATGCGGACGGTACGGGCGCTGGGGGGCTGGCGCTGTGCACGCGGCTCAAGGCCGATCCCTACACGGCGATCGTGCCGCTGGCGGCCTGGTCGTCGCGGCACACCACCGAGCGGGTCCAGGAGTGGTTCGCCGCCGGTGCAGACGAGGTGATTACGCCGCTGTTTGAGCCACAGGAGCAGGCCGGCCGGCTCGACGGATTGATCACCCGGGCTGCGCGCGACGTCGCGGTCAATCCCTCCACCCGACTGCCGGGCACGACAGAAATCGAGCGCGAGGTCCGTCGCCGCATGGACAACGGCGAGCTGTTCGCCGTGTGCTACGCCGATCTGGATCACTTCAAGGAATTCAACGATCGCTACAGCTACTACGACGGCGATCGCGTCATCAACCTCCTCTCGCGCATTCTGCACGATGTGGTCAAAGGTATGGTTCAGCAGCGTGGCTTCGTGGGCCATATCGGCGGTGACGATTTCATTTTCGTCATTCCGCTCGACGAGATCACGCCGGTGTGCACCGAGGTGCTGAGCGTGTTCGACGCCCTGATCCCGTACCAGTATTCTGAGCAGGATCGACGCGCGGGGTATTACTTTGGGAAGGACCGTCGCGGGCAGCTGCACCGCGTCCCGCTGATGTCGCTGTCCATCGGGATCGTGACCAATCAGCACCGGCGCTTCAGCCACCCGGCGCAGGTGAGCGAGCTGGCGACCGAGATGAAGAGCTACGCCAAGACCCAGGCGGGATCGGTGTTCGTGGTGGATCGCCGTCGGGATGTCGACCACGGGGAAGAAGGGTAGCGAGGGCCGCGCGTGAACGTCACGTGTCCAACCTGCGAGAGCGTGTTTCGGGTCGACCCGGCCCGGATTCCAGCGGGCGGTGTGCGCGCACGATGCAGCGTGTGCGGGGGCGTCTTTCCGGTAGCGGTGAGTGCCGGGCAGCCCTCCAGCACGGGGAGCCGCCCGTCTGCCGCTCCCGCGGCGCCGTCGGCGCCAGCGGCTGCGCCAGCCCAGCCGCCCCGGCCGCCCGTTGAGCCCACGACCCCGCGCGAGCCCGCTCGGCCGATGGTGCCTCCAGCGCCGATCTTCACGCCCGCGCCGAGCACGCCGGCCCCGACGCCCGCACCCCCGGCGCAGCCCCAGCGCCCGCCCGCACCTCCGGTGAGCGTGCCCCCGGTCGGAGGCCCGGTCCGACCTGCTGTCTCGTCCCCGACGTCACCGCGACCGGTGTCTGCGCCCCCCGCCGTTCCCGCGGCGCCTCCGGTTCGTCCGCCCGTTGCGCCGCCCGTCGCGGCACCGGCACGGGCGCCGGTCCCGGTGACCCCGCCCCGGGCGCCGGC
>QKHC01000002.1 GCA_003251175.1 Gemmatimonadota bacterium | reverse complement strand
GCACGATCACCGTGAACAGCGGCACGGCGACGCTCACCGCAACCGTCACCGACGGCTTCGGCAATCCGGTGGTCGGCGCGACGGTGACCTTCTCCGCCACCGGAACCGGCAACACGCTGAGCGGACCCGCCCTCAGCAACACGAGCGGGGTGGCAACGGGTACGCTGAGCTCGAGCGTCGCCGAGAACAAGACCGTCTCCGCCACGGCGAGCGGGACGCCGCTCACCCAGACGGCCTCCGTGCAGGTCACCAGCCAGCCGCCACCGGCTGCATTGGCGCACACGCTGCTCACCCAGGGCTACGCCACTGCGAACGGGAAGGTATACACGACCGCGTCCATCGCGCCCGCCGCGAACGCGCTGATCACCGTGGCAGTGCTGGGACACCGCGCGTATGGCGCCAACGCGCCGCCGGTGGTGACCGGGGGCGGCATGAGCGCCTGGGACGTGGTGCAGACCGTGGTGTTCGATCCCGCGAGCGGCGGACTCAAGCGGGCCACCATCTACCGGGCGATGAGCGCGGCGCCGGGGAGCGGGCCGCTCACGATCACGTTCGAAAGCAGCGTGTCGAACGCGCAGTGGATCGTATCACAGTGGACCGGCGTGGAGACGAGCGGGTCCAACGGATCCGGCGCCATCGGACAGCTCGGCGCCGACGCGGTGGACAACAGCAACGGCCTGACCGTGAACCTGGCGGCGTTCGCCAATCCCGCCAACGTGGCCTACGGCGTCTTCGGCGTGGGGAGCAACCAGGCCGACATCACGCCGGGGGCGGGCTTCACGCTGATCGCCCAGCAGCCGTCCATGGAAGGCACGTCCGGCGATCTGCTGGCCGAATGGGCGGTCAACAGCCCCGCCGTCAGCGCCGTCTGGAGCGGCCTCAACGGCGGCGGCATGGGGGTCGAGATCCGGGCGGCAACGGGGCCCTGAGCGCCGGTCGGGGCCCGCGACGCCGGCGCGCTACGCCTCCGCGCGGCTGCGCTCGGCGACGAGGGTCTCGACGATCTCCCACACCGTCACGAAGATCGCGGCGACGATGGGTCCGACGATGATGCCGACGGGCCCGAACACCGTGATGCCACCGAGGGTGGACAACAGGATCAGGAGATCGGGCATCTGCGTATCCTGCCCCACCAGACGTGGGCGCAGGAAGTTGTCGATCGTCCCCACCACCAGGGCGAACCACAGGACGAAAATCACCGCGGTGGCGACGCGCCCCCCGAGCACGAGATAGAGGGTCGCGGGGATCCACACGATCGCGGGTCCGAGCCCCGGGATGATCGACAACACGACGATCATCATGCCCCAGAACACCGGTCCGTCGATCCCGGCGAGCCCGATCGCCAGCCCGCCCAGCACGCCCTGCACGATCCCGATCACGAGCGTGCCCTTGATCGTGGCGCGGGACACGGAGACGAACTTCCCCAGAATGCGCTGCTCGTCGGCCGGCGGCAGCGGGACGACGGCCATCACGCGGTCGAGCAGGCGCCCGCCGTCGCGGAGGAAGAAGAACATCGCGTACAGCATCACGAACAGGTGCAGCAGGAAGGCGATGGCGCCCTTAGTCACGTTCGCCAGATTGCGGGCGAGGAAGGCGCCCACGGCGCTCGCCGCCTCGGCGATCTTCTGCATCACCTGCTCCTTGTAGGGCGCGACGCGCTCGAGGGCCGGCACCCGCCGCACCAGTTCGTCGAATGCGTCGGGCCGTGTCGCCCGCGCCTCGATCCACGGAGCGGCTTTCTGCGAGATGTTGACCGCCTGATCGACCACGATCCCGAGCAGCCCCACGAGCGGGATCAGGATGAGCAGCAGTACCAGCAGCACGGTGACCGCCGCCGCCGCGCTGCCGGGATGCCGCAGTCGCCGCAGTGCCGAGACGTCACGCAGCCATCGATACATCGGCGTGGCCAGCGCCGCGGCGATCGCCGCCAGGAGCATCGTGACCAGGAACACCCGGATCACCGACAGGAACAGCAGCGAGATGCCGACCGCCATGGCGAAGAGCCACGTGCGCTGGTATCGGCCGTAGGACGGGTTCGGTTGCGTCACATGCCGCTCCGAAGGAGATGCGAGGGAAGGTCAGGGGTGTGAGGCGGCATCGGCACGCTGCGGCGGCGTCGCCGTCGGCAGGTCAGTCGTGCGCTTCGGCCCCGCTGTGGCTGGAGGCATCATCCGCCCGACCCGTCGCATCACCCGCGGCTGCCTGCGCGCGCTTCGTCTCGGCCTTGCGCGCGCGACTGCGGCGCCGGGCGGCCGGCCGTTTCGGAGCATGTACGCTCCCCAGCGCCGCCGGCAGGACCCGCACAACCTCCTCGACGGTGGTCACGCCGGCGGCGACCTGCCGCCAGCCGTCGGCGCGCAACGATCGCATGCCGTGCTCGAGCGCGAGCCGCCGCAGCTGCCCCGCCCCGTCGCGCCGCACGACCGCGTCGCGGACTTCGTCGTCCACCACGAGCAGCTCGAAGATCCCCGTCCGTCCCCGGTAGCCGGTCCCGCGGCACGCCGGGCAGCCGACGGCGACGCGAATGAAGTCGCTGGCCACGCCCTCCTGGCGCATCTCCTCCCGCACCGCTTCCGGCGCCGCCACCCCGAGAGCACAGTCGGGACAGAGCCGTCGCGCGAGGCGCTGCGCCAGCACGGCCTCGACCGTGGAGCCGACGAGATAGGGCGCCACGCCGAGGTCGAGGAGGCGGGTCAGCGCCGAGGGGGCGTCGTTGGTGTGGAGCGTGGAGAGGACCAGATGCCCGGTGAGCGCCGCCTGCACGCACACTTCGACCGTCTCGGGATCGCGCAGCTCGCCCACCAGCAGCACGTCGGGGTCGTGGCGCAGCATCGAGCGCAGCGCGCGGTCGAACGTCATGCCGCCGCGCTCGCGCACGGGCACCTGCACCACGCCCGGCAGCTCGTACTCGACGGGATCCTCGACCGACACGATCTTCTCTCGGCCGCTCGAGAGACGCTGCACCAGCGCGTACAGCGTGGAGGTCTTGCCGCTACCCGTGGGCCCGGTGGTGAGCAGCATCCCGTTGGGCGAGGCCGCGCAGTGCTGCAGCGCGGCCAGCGTGTCTTCGGCCATCCCCAGCTGGTCGAGGCCCATCGGCCGGCGCACGGTGTCCAGCAGCCGCAGCACCACGCTCTCGCCGTGCAGCGTGGGCAGCGTGCTCACCCGCACGTCGAGCTCGCGGCCGCCGACCACCAGACGAGCCCGTCCATCGTGCGCCTGTCGTCGCTCGGTGATGTCGAGCTCCGCCATCACCTTGAGACGACTGACAATCGCTTCGCGGACCGACTCGGGCGGGGCCGGAACGTCCTGGAGCACGCCGTCGATGCGGTAGCGCACGCGCAGTCCGCGCTCCTGCGACTCGAGGTGAACGTCGCTGGCGCCCGCGTTGGCGGCGTCCAGCAGCAGGCGGTTGACGAGCTGGACCGCCGGTTGCTGGGTCGTGGAGGAAGTTTGCACGTCGTGCGCAGCCATCGGCAGATCTCCCAGCGGCCGTCGGCCCGCGACGGTCGGGCCCTGATTTTGTCCCATCGACCGACTTTGCGCTAGGGTTGCGTCCGCGCCACACCGTGACGTGCGTCACCATGCGTGTGTCCCGGACCCTCGGGAACGCCCCAGGGATGGGGAGAGGGCCCCAGCACCCCTGCTACCCGGCGGCGCGCGAGGAGCGCCGCTCGCCGCTGCGCCGCTGGCGAGGCACCACGACACAGCGTAGCGTCATGGCATGATCCCGTCGGAGGCGGTGGACGGCGCTGACGAGCGCGAGCGTGACCTGCAGGTGACTCTGCGGCGGCGCCTGCTGGTCGCCGCATCGCTGTTCGTCGCGTTCTATGGCCTGCTTTCGCTCACCAGCATCCCCGCGGTGCTGGCTCCCGAGACGCCGCGCGCCCCAGTCCGGCTGCTGTTCGTACAGTGGATCGTGACCGTGGTGATCGCAACGATGGCCCTGGTCGTATGGCGGGGTCGCCTGTCGGTGCGCGCGCTGCGCGTCGCCGAGCTCGGGATCTTCATCGCGGGCACCGGCTTCCTCGCCGTCGCCGCCGCCTTCACGGCGCAGCAGCACGGCTGGTTCAAGCTGCCCGAAGGGCGTGTCGGGCATCCCTTCTTCACGGACACCAGCACACGCCTCGATCCGCTGACCCTGCGCTGGGTCGTGGTGATGACCGGCTACGGCCTCTTCATTCCCAACACCGGACGCCGCTGCGCCACGGTGGCGGGCGTGATGGCATTGACCTACCTCGGTCTGCTCGTGATCCAGGGCCTGGCGAATGGCACCACCGGGGGCGCCCTGATCTCCATGCTCATGTACCCGACCGTATGGATGAGCGTGACCTGGGTCGCCGCCGCTTTTGGCGCGCATCGCATCGGCGTGCTGCAGCAACAGGTGGATGACGCGCGCCGCCTGGGACAGTACCGGCTGCAGCGGCGACTGGGCATCGGCGGCATGGGCGAGGTGTGGCTCGCCGAGCACGTGCTGCTGCGGCAGACACGGGCCGTCAAGATCGTGCGACCGGAGCACGCCGGACGCCCGGATACGCTGGCGCGATTCGAGCGCGAGGTGGTAGCCACCGCGCGGATGAAGCACCGCAACATCGTGGAGATCTACGACTACGGCCGCGCCGCCAACGGCACGTTCTACTACGTCATGGAGTACCTCGCCGGGATCAATCTCGACGACCTGGTCGAGCGCTACGGCGCCCTGCCACCGGGACGCGCCGTTTTCCTGCTGCGGCAGGTCTGTGCCGCGCTGGGCGCGGCACACGCCATCGGCCTGGTGCACCGGGACGTGAAGCCCGAGAACGTGATCGTGGGCCGGCAGGACAACGGCTTCGACGTCGTCAAGCTGCTCGACTTCGGGCTGGTGAAGGACGTGCGTCCCGACGCGGGGGATGCGCGGTTGACGCGGAGCGATGTACTGACCGGGACTCCGGCATTCATGGCGCCGGAGCAGATCACCGACGGAGGGAAGCTCGACGCCCGGAGCGACATCTATGGCGTGGGCTGCCTCGCCTTCCTGCTGCTCACCGGGCGGCCGCCGTTCGGGGACCGGCCGCCGCTGGCGTTGGCGGCCGCCCACCTGCACGAGGCGCCTGTCGCACCATCGCAGGAGCGGCCCGGGCCCTCCGCGGAGCTGGACGCGGTGGTGCTGCGCTGTCTCGCCAAGGCGCGCGAGGACCGGTTCCCCGACGTCGTGGGCCTCGACCAGGCGTTGAGCGAGTGTCCGGAGGCCGGCACCTGGACCGAGGCGGACGCAGCGGCGTGGTGGAGCCGGCATGTCTCGGCGGCGGGCGCGGAGGCGTAGCGGCGCGCCTCAGCGAAACTTCCGCGACCGTCGACGGGCGCGCCGCCGCCGCCCGAGCCATCCTGTCTCCATTCCTTTGCCTTCATCTCCGATTCAGCCGCGCTTAACGAGACAGCGGCGAGCTTGTTGCCTGCTGATGTGAAGGCGGCACCCGCCGCTGGCGCCCGCAGCGCATGCGCGATTCGTTAGCTGGCAAGACGGGAAGCCGGATTGGCAGAACTCACGACCGGGGAGGTTCCATTGGAAAGCGCCCCAATGAGTTTCCGAATCGCACTCATGATTGCTCTGACGAGCGCTGTTCTTCCTGCCGCCAATGCGCAGCAGCCGAAGATGACGACGAACATCCCGCCGGAAATCACAATCCCTGATTCTGTCGATACACGGCTCGGCACGTTGAGGTTCTTTGACGGCCTGCCCGACGAGGAAACCGCCCAGAAGCTGTATGACAATCTCGACTTCATGCGCGCTGTTGAGGTGTTTCTCAATACCATGCAAGCTGCGTCCACACGAGGACAAATCGAAGGGTTACGCAGCGTCGGGGCCGACAACCAGACCGTTGTGTTGCATGAGAACCGCGTGGATGCCAAGACGCTTCTGCTCACCCCAAACACCCAGACGGCAACCCTCTGGGGGTTCTTCAACCTCAAGGATGGCCCGTTTGTCCTTGAGATACCGCCGGGCGTACTTGGATTGGCTGACGATGCGTGGATGA
>QKHC01000088.1 GCA_003251175.1 Gemmatimonadota bacterium | reverse complement strand
GTCGACTCCGACGGGGCGGAGTTGATGGTCCTGGAGCGCGATGCCGACGGCTGGCGCATCGCCGCCATCCACTGGTCATCCCGGCGCCACGGCCCCTGAGCGATGCACGCCCTGGTGCTCGACCGACCGGGCCGTCCCCTCCGCGCGGCCGACATCCCCCTGCCCCATCCGGGACCGGGACAGCTCCAGATCCGGGTCGCGGCCTGCGGGGTGTGCCGTACCGACCTGCACGTCTTCGATGGCGAGCTGCCCCATCCCAAGCTCCCGCTGGTGCTGGGTCACGAAATCGTCGGTGTGGTGGAGGAAGTGGGGCCCGACGTCACGCGGTTCGGCACCGGGGACCGGGTGGGCGTCCCGTGGCTGGGGTGGACGTGCGGCACCTGCCGGTACTGCGTCAGCGGGCGCGAGAATCTGTGCGATGCCGCCCGGTTCACCGGCTACCATATCAACGGCGGGTATGCGGCGGCCACCGTCGCGGACGAGCGATTCTGTTTCTCCCTCCCCCCGGGATACGGCGACGCCGACGCCGCACCGCTGCTCTGTGCTGGTCTGATCGGCTATCGCGCCCTGGTCGCGGCGGGTGATGCGGAGCGGCTGGGGATCTACGGATTCGGGGCGGCCGCCCACATCATCGCGCAGGTCGCCCGCCACCAGGGCCGCCGCGTGTTCGCCTTCACGCGGCCGGGCGACGTGGCGGCTGCCCGCTTCGCCCTGGAGCTGGGGGCGGAGTGGGCGGGCCGATCGGATGGCCCCCCGCCCGAGCCGCTCGATGCGGCGATCCTGTTCGCGCCCGTCGGCGCGCTGGTCCCCACCGCATTGCGGGCCGTCGCCAAGGGCGGCACGGTGGTGTGCGCCGGCATCCACATGTCCGCCGTGCCCACCTTCTCTTACGACCTGCTGTGGGGCGAGCGCGTCGTGCGCTCGGTGGCCAATCTGACGCGCCGCGATGGCGCCGAGTTCCTCGCCCTCGCGCCACAGGTGCCGATCCGGACGAGTGTCGAGACGTTCGCGCTCGGCGATGCGCAGGAGGCGCTCGACCGCCTGCGTGCCGGAGACTTGCGTGGCGCCGCCGTGCTGGTCCCGTGACGGCCCACACGCCAGCCCCCGGGACATTCCGGTCCGGACCGCTCGCGCTCGGCGACGCAGCGCTGTTCACCGATCTGTATCAGATCACCATGGCGGCGTCCTACTGGCGTGAGGCGATGAACGCGCGCGCCACGTTCTCGCTGTTCGCACGCCACCTGCCAGCCCGCCGCGCCTTCCTGGTCACCGCGGGGCTCGAGGACGCACTCGAGTTCCTGCGCGCGCTGCGCTTCACCCCGGCCGCGCTGCGCTACCTGGCGTCACTCGACATGTTCGAGCCGGCGTTTCTGGAGTTCCTCGCCGGCGTCCGCTTCACCGGTGACGTCCGCGCCGTGGCGGAGGGGACCCCGGTGTTCGCCGACGAGCCGCTGGTCGAGGTAACGGGTCCCATCATCGAGGCCCAGCTCGTGGAAACCGCAGTCCTCAACTGCCTCCACGTCCAGACCGTGATCGCGAGCAAGGCGGCGCGCTGCGTGCTGGCGGCGAGCGGCCGCCCGATCGTGGACTTCGGCCTGCGGCGCACCCACGGAACCGATGCGGGCATGAAGGCGGCGCGTGCCACCTACCTCGCGGGAGCGACCCTGTCGAGCAACGTGCTGGCGGGATCGACGTACGGGATCACCCCCACCGGCACGATGGCCCATTCCTTTGTGAGCGCCTTCCCCGAAGAGATCGACGCCTTCCGGGCCTTCGCCCGCGCCTTCCCTGACCGCACCGTTCTGCTGCTCGACACCTACGACACCCTCGCCGCCGCCCATAAGGCGGTCGCGGTGGCGGGAGAGCTCGCCGCCGCCGGCCATCGCCTCGCCGGCGTGCGCCTCGACTCAGGCGACCTGGTGGCGCTCTCCCGCGAGGTCCGCGCGGTGCTCGACGCCGGGGGATGCCCCGACGCGCGGATCTTCGCGAGCGGAGGTCTCGACGAGGAGGAGATCGAGCGCTGCGTGGAGGCCGGCGCGCCGATCGACGCCTTCGGCGTGGGAACGCGCATGGATGTCTCGGCCGACGCGCCCTACCTCGATATGGCGTACAAGCTGGTGCGCTACGACGGGCGCGACGTGCTCAAGACCAGTCCCGGGAAGGTGACGTGGGCCGGGCCGAAGCAGGTGTTCCGCGAGCGTGATCGTGGCGGACGGCTGACCGGTGATACGCTGGCGCTCGCGGACGAAACGGGCCCGCCCGGCGCCGAGGCGCTGCTGGCGCCGGTGATGCACGGGGGGGAGCTGCTCGCGCCGCATCCGCCACTGGCCGCGGTCCGCGCGCACTGCCTGGCGCAGGTGGCGGCGCTGCCAGCCGCAGTGCGACGTCTGAGTGACGCAGGGACATTCCCCGTGCGCTACAGTGACCGCCTCAGCAGCCACCAGCGTGCGCTGGAAGACCAGCTGCGGTCCCCCGCGGAACGTCGTTAGCCCTTCACCACACCGATCGGTCGCAGCCGCGCGACCTTGCGGGCCAGCCCCGCCGCGTGCACCACGGCGACCACCCGCTCGACATCCTTGTACGCGTAGGGTGCTTCCTCGGCGAGGTCGGCCACCGACCCACAGCGCACCACAATCCCACGCTCCTCGAGGTCGCGCCGCACCTCGCTCCCCGCCTGGCGCTTCTTGGCGGCGTGGCGGCTCATCGCCCGGCCGGCACCGTGACAGGTGCTGCCGAAGCTGAGGTCGAGGTTTTCGTCCGTCCCCGCCAGCACCCATGACGCGGTCCCCATGCTCCCGGGGATGAACACCGGCTGTCCCGCCGCGCGGTAACGCGGCGGCGTCTCGGGGTTGCCGGGACCGAACGCCCGCGTTGCACCCTTGCGGTGCACGCACAGCTCCCGGCCACCGTGCCGCTCGAGCTTGGCCATGTTGTGAGCCACGTCGTAGACCACGCGCACGCCGCCCCGGTCGCGGAAGGCGCGCCGGAACACCTCGCGCACGCGGTGCGTGATCACCTGCCGATTGGCGAAGGCGAAGTTGGCCGCGGCGCACATCGCACCGAAGTAGCGCTGTCCCTCGGCCGAGCGCAGCGGCGCGCAGGCGAGCTCCCGGTCCGGGAGCGTGATGCCGTATTTCGGCATCACCTGATCCATCAGCCGGACGTAGTCGGTGCACACCTGGTGGCCGAGTCCGCGGGAGCCGGTGTGGATCAGGACCACCAGCTGGTCGCGCTGCAACCCGTAGACCGCCGCGGCGGCGACGTCGCTCACGTCGTCCACCACCTGCACCTCGACGAAGTGATTCCCCGACCCGATCGTCCCCAGCTGATCGCGGCCGCGCGTTTTGGCCCGCTGCGACACGGCGCCGGCGTCCGCGCGCGGGAGGCTGCCGTGCGCCTCCGTCACCTCGAGATCGTCCGCGGTGGCTTCCCCGCGCTCGACCAGAAACCGGCAGCCCTCGTTGAGGACGCGATCGAGCTCGCGTGGCGACAGGCTCAGCCGGCCGCCCCGTCCCGCACCCGAGGGGATGCTGCGGCTGAGGTCGTGGACTACGTCGGCGATCCGGTCGCCCGCCCGCGCGAGCGGCAGGTCCGTCGCGAGCAGCCGCACCCCGCAGTTGATGTCGTAGCCCACGCCCCCGGGAGAGATCACGCCACTGCGGGCGTCCATTGCCGCCACGCCGCCCACCGGAAACCCGTACCCCTCGTGCACATCGGGCATCGCGTAGACGCGCTCGGCCACCCCCGGCAGGGTCGCGACGTTGAGCAGCTGGTCCATCGAGCGATCGCGCGAGATCTGCTCCCACAGCGACGCGTCGGCGTAGACCCGCGCCGGCACCCGCATGCCCGCCCGCGCGTCCACGGGGACGTCGTACCACCACCGCCCCCGGGTGACGGGCAGACCGCCGGTCAGCTCGCTTCTGGTCATACGTCCAGCACCACCTCCGCTTCCAGGCCCCCGGCGACGCGCCGCACCACGAGGCCGTGATGCGTCGCTGCCTTGACCCGCGACGGCGCCGGGTCGACCCGTACCCCGCGGGCGCTGACCCGCAGCTCGTGCTCCGCAGCGGGCCGGGGCGTGAACGCCGTCGCCACCCACCGCTCCGTCTCGGCCAGGTAGATCAGCTCGTTGAGCCAGTCTACGAGCAGCGCTCCGAGATCGGCGGCGCGCAACACGATCTGGCGTTCCGGACCCGCCGCGGCGGGAATGGGCCCCGGCAGCTCGATGGCCGCCAAGGCCCGACCCGCCTCGGCGGCGAGCGCCGGAAAGTCGGCGGCGCGCACGCGCATGCGCACCTCCGCCGTGTGCGCAAGCAGCTCGTGCGATGGCGCCAGCGGCGCGTCAACGCCCGCGCGCTGCGGCGAGCCTGGCGTCCCAGCCATACACGTCCGGGCGAAAGTGCACGACACTGTCCTCTCCAGCCCACGCCGTCCAGTACCCCAGGATCACCATGGGACCGTTGGCCAGCGCGACGATCCGCTCCACCGTGTCCGCCGCCGCCCGCGCGACCGAGTCGGGCGCCCAGTCGGGGCGATCGGCCAGCAGCTCGGTGGCCAGCTGCACCGCGCGCTCCAGGCGCACGCACCCGTGACTGAGGGCGCGCACGCGACGCGCAAACAGCTCCTGCTGGGGCGTGGCGTGCAGCGAGACATTGTAGCGGTTCCAGAACACGAGCTTGATCCCGCCGAGCGGGTTCCCGGGGCCGGCGACCTGGAGCAGCCGCACACCGCTGGCGCTGTCCGCCAGCGCCTCCCACACCAGTGAGTCATCGGGGACGGAACGTCCCAGCGAGTCCACGAAACAGAACCCGGCGCGGCGGAGATCCAGGGTGTCACTCTGCACCGCCGGCATGATTTCGAGGAGGGCGATATCGCGCGGCACGTTCCAGCGGGGCGCGAAGACGATCGCGCGCAGCCGACCCGCCACGATCGGCGTGGGCCACTCGGGCCGGCCCACGATCGCGGCGGAGTGCCAGGCCGCGCCCTCGGGCCCGTGCCTGCTCGCGGTGAACGCGGCGCTGTTGACGATCACCGGAGCGCTGCCGGCGTCGCGCGGCGCCCAGCGCCAGCGCTCGAGATTGAGCGCGATGATGCGCGCCCAGTGCGCGGGGGCGTGGTCGAGCGCGACGCGCGTCTCCGGACCGACCAGTCCGTCCGGCTCCAGACCATGACGCCGCTGAAAGCCGCGCACAGCCTCTTCACAGGCCGCGTCGCAGATCCCGCCCGCGGCTTCCGCCAGATCGCCGCTGGCTGCGAGCCGCGCGCGCAACGCGACGACCCGAGCGCCGGAATCCCCCAGCGCCAGCGTCGGGCCGGGGCCGATGCGTGGCCAGCCGCCCGCGGCGACCAGCGCACGATAGCGGCTCAGGCCGTGTCGCAGCGCATCGTACGCGGCGTGCGACGGGGCCAGGGCCGCCAGCGCATCCGCGGGTCGGCGCGTCGACACCGCCGCGCGCAGCGCGGCCGCGAGGTCCACGGCGCCGCGCTGCCCCGTCCACATGGTGTCGATGGCCTCGGGTCGGACCCGCCCCTCGGCGAGATCGCGGCCCGCCCGGACGAACGCGGCGCTGAGGGCCAGGTCGAGCGCGGCGAGGGAATCGCGGTCCGTTCGACCGAGCAGTCGTCGCAGACGGCGGGTGCCGTAGTCTCGGGGATCGAGACCGTCGCGATCGATCGTATCGAGGGCGGACACCAGCTGCCGCGCGGCGGAGGTGGATCCGGACTCGGCGACCCACGCTGGCGCGAATGCCCGCTCCGCGTAGAAGGCACTCACCACGGCACCGGAGCGCGGAGCGAGCGCCGCGATCGCGGTCTCGAGCGACCCGGCCCGTTGCCCCGCCACGGAGGCGGGTGTGAGCCCGCAGAGGACGATCCAGGCGCCGAGCGTTCGCATTGCGCATGCCACCTTCCACCGAAGCTTAACGCGCCGCCGCCAGAACGGGCCTCTGGCCGCCCGAGGCTTCACGCTCCCTTCAGCAATTCCTCAGCGGGGCCAGGTCAGTTTGACGTGGAGGTCAGGCAGCCCACCAGGAGGAACGATGAC
>QKHC01000048.1 GCA_003251175.1 Gemmatimonadota bacterium | reverse complement strand
CGTCGATGGTGGAGGTCGTGCTGCGGCCGGCCTGGCTGCGCCGCGCTGCGGAGTGGATCACCCGGCCGATCCCCGCCGCGCTGGTGTTTCTCGTGCCCATCACGGCGTGGCACGTACCGCGCTTCTATGAAGCGGCGATGCGCAATCACGACCTCCACATCGCGCAGCACCTCACCTTCCTCGTCACGTCCGTCGTGATGTGGTGGCCGATCCTCTCGCCCACACCCATACTGCGGCGCGCGTCGTACCCGGCGCAGATGCTCTACCTGTTCCTGCTCGGGATCCCGATGTCGATCGTGGGCGCCCTGATCACGCTCTCGGGGACGGTGCTGTTCCCGTTTTACGCGGACGCGCCTCGGCTCTTCGGCCTCACCCCGCTCGCCGACCAGCAGCTGGGCGGGCTGATCATGTGGGTCCCCGGCGGGCTCCTGTTCTGGGTCGTGATGACCGTGGTGTGGTTCCGCTGGTCGGCCCATGAAGGTGAGGGGGAGAGTGCTGACCGGGACGTTCCGGTCGGCGCCTACCGCTAGCGCCGCGGTTCCTGTCTAGATTGACCGGCCGACACCGAGCCGGAGGCTCCGAATGGCGAACCATGAACGTCCCTGGATCCCCGCGCTGGCGCTGCTCGGCGGCAGCGTGGCGGTGGCGATCGGCGGGGTGCTGCATCCACTGCTGCAGGGTGACGGTCCCGCGCAGCTCACCACCATTGCCGCAACGCCCGCATGGCGCACGGCCCATTGGTTGTTCGCGGGCGGCTACGTCGCCGTGGTCTGCGGGCTGGCCGCCGTGGCCGCCCGCCACGCCGGCACTGCGGGAGCGGCGGCGGCCCGGGTCGGTGAGCTGGTGAGCGCGTTCGGGTACGTCGTGTCGCTGGTGGGGATTTTCTTCATGCTCGGCGCGGCGGCAGCGCTCGCCGATGCGTACGTCCGCGGCGCGCCGGGTCTCGCGGCCACCCATGCTGCCTTCACCTACGACATGCTGCACCCGTCGGCGCAGGCCGCCGTGCGGGTGGGGGCCGGCGCGGTGGCGCTGGGGCTGGTTGCGTTCGGGTGGGCAACGGTCCGGGGGGGCGTGCTCCCGCGGTGGCTGGGCTGGCCCGGGGTGGTGGCGGGCGTCGGGGGGATCGCGGCCAGCGTGGTCGCCAGACCTGACACCGCCCTGCTCGTGGCCGGCGTCGGGCTGGCCACGGTGTGGCAGGCGTGCGCCGCCGTGTGGTTGCTGGTGGGACGGCGGGTCGCGGTGCGGTGAAACGACGGCGGCGACGACCGGTTTCGATCGTCGCCGCCGCACGCCTTGCAGCAGGCCGGTTCTAGGGAATCCGGATGCGTACCACCCGCTGCGACCAGTTGAGACCACGGGTGAGCACGTACAGCGTGATGATGTCACCCGAGTGGGTGCCGCGGAGCGCGGCGGTCAGATCGGTTCGGGATCCCACGGCATGGTCGTTCACCCGCACGATGATATCCGGTCCCCCGTCTTCCTCGGCGAAGAGACGCCGGTAGGCTGGTCCGTCCGGCGTGACGGCGGTGACCACGAGGCCGCCGCCCTGCTCGAGGACCTCGCGCAGCCGCGTGCTGCGACCGATCTGGTCTTCGGAGAGCGGCTCGAAGGCGATGCCGAGCCGGTCCTCGCGTACCCCCTCGCTGCCGCCGTCATTTCCGGACGGCTCGTTGCGCGTGGCAACGTCGGTCCGGTCCTGCGGCGCCGCCGCGAGGCGCACGTTGAACGACCGGCGCTCACCGCCTTCGCGCAGCACGGTGACCCGCACGGTCTCGCCCGGCTTCTTGAAGCCGACCCGCTGTTGCAGCTGGGCGACGTATTCGACCGAATCGCCGTCCAGCGCGACGATCACATCGCCCGGCCGGATGCCGGCTTTCTTGGCGGGTGAGGCGTCGGGGCTGTTGCCGAAGGAGTAGTCCTGCACCACCACGCCCCGGATCCGGTCCAGTCCCACCGCGGCCGCGTCCTCCTCACCGGCGTCGCGGATGCTGATCCCGAGGACCGCGCGCTCGACGTATCCCCGCGCGATCAGCTGCTCGGTGACGACCCGCGCCAGATTGATCGGGATGGCGAAGCCGTAGCCGGCGTACGAGCCGGTCTCGCTCGCAATCGCCGAGTTGATGCCGATGACGTCCCCGTGCACGTTGACGAGCGGCCCGCCGGAGTTTCCGGGGTTGATCGCGGCATCGGTCTGGATGAAGTCATGAATCGAGTACTGCTCGGCCTCGAGCCCGCGGAGGAGGCGCCCCTTGGCGCTCACGATGCCGGCGGTGACGGTGAAGGTGAAGTTCTCCCCGAAGGGGTTCCCGATGGCCAGCACCCACTCGCCGATGCGGGTCGAGTCCGAGTTGCCCAGCGTGGCAGCCGGCAGATCTGTGGCATCGATCTTGATCACCGCGACGTCGGTGGCGGCATCGCGGCCGACCACCTTCGCCGCGAACTCGCGCTTGTCGAAGAGCCGAACCTCGACCCGGTCGGCATCGGCGACGACGTGGTTGTTGGTCAGGATGTATCCGTCTTTCGAGATGATGAACCCCGAACCCGAGCCCCGCTCCACGGGCGGTCGCCGGTTCTGCGGGAAGAACTCCTCGAACCCCGGGGGCAGGCGACGCCGGCTGGTCCGTTCCTGCCGCTCCGCCTGGATGAATACGACGGTGGGCTGAACGTGCTCGGCCACCGCGACGAACGCATCACCCAGGTCCGCCGCCGGCTTCGCCGCCGGGATCGACGCCCGCGGCAGCTGCTGCACGGCCGGAATCGTGGTGGGCCGCGACGCGGGAGCCGGCTCGTCGGTCGGACTCCCGCGTGCCGGCAGGTTCAGGGCCGACGTGAACACCAGCCCCAACAACAAAGCAACACCCAGCAACGATCCAAACTTGATCCAGTCCCGCGTCCGACTCGCCATCATACCCTGCCGTCGTGAAAGTGGTCTGCTGCAATCTATCTAGGATTTCTTCTTCTCGTCGTCCACGATCTCGTAGTCGGCCTCGACCACGTTCTCCTGTGCCTCCGGACCAGGCTGCGCTCCCTCTCCGCCCGTGGCTCCAGCCGATTCGGCCTGTGCCTGGGTGGTCTGGTGCAACGACGCGCCGGCGGCGGAGAATGCCTGCTGCAGCTCGTCGAGGGCCCGACCGATATCGTCGGAGTTGCCGCTGCGCAACGCCTGCTTGGCGCCTTCCACGGCGCCGTCGAGCCGGCTCTTCACGCCCGCATCGAGCCGATCAGCCCACTCCTTCGAGTCCTTCTCCACCGCATACACCAGATTGTCCAGCCGGTTGCGTCGCTCGATTTCTTCGCGCCGCTTGCGGTCGTCGGCGACGTGCGACTCGGCGTCCTTGACCATGCGCTCGATGTCCTTGTCCGACAGGCCGGACGACGCCTCGATCCTGATCTTCTGCTCCTTGCCGGTCGCCCGGTCGCGCGCTGACACGTGCAGGATGCCATTGGCGTCGATGTCGAACGTCACTTCGACCTGTGGTATCCCGCGCGGCGCCGGTGGGATGCCGGTCAGCTGGAACTTGCCGATCGTGCGGTTGTCCAGCGCCATCTGGCGCTCGCCCTGCAGGACGTGGATCTCGACGGTCGTCTGGCTGTCCTCCGCCGTGGAGAAGATCTCCGACTTCTTGGTCGGGATCGTGGTGTTGCGGGGGATGAGCACCGTGGTCACACCGCCCAGGGTCTCGATCCCCAGCGACAGCGGGGTGACGTCCAGCAGCAGCACGTCCTTGACCTCTCCGGCCAGCACGCCGCCCTGTATGGCCGCGCCGATGGCTACCACTTCGTCCGGGTTGACCCCCTTGTGGGGTTCCTTGCCGAAGAACTTCTGCACCGACTCCTGGATCTTCGGCATCCGCGTCTGTCCGCCGACCAGAATGACCTCGTCCAAGTCCCCGGGCTTGAGCCCGGCGTCCTTGAGCGCCTGCTCCATCGGCGGAATGGTGCGCTGCACGAGGTCATCGACCAGCTGCTCGAGCTTCGAGCGCGTCAGCGTCATGTTGAGGTGCTTCGGGCCCGACTGGTCCGCCGTGATGAACGGCAGGTTGAGCTCGGTCTGCATGGCCGAGGACAGCTCCATCTTGGCCTTCTCGGCGGCCTCTTTGAGCCGCTGCAGGGCCATCGGGTCCTTCGCGAGGTCGATGCCCTGATCGCGCTTGAACTCCGTGACGAGCCACTCGATGATCCGCTGGTCGAAGTCATCGCCTCCCAGGTGCGTGTCGCCGTTGGTGGACTTGACTTCGAAGACGCCCTCGGCGAGCTCGAGGATCGAGATGTCGTAGGTTCCCCCGCCGAGATCGTACACCGCCACCTTCTGCTCTTTCTTCCGTTCGAGGCCGTACGCCAACGCCGATGCCGTGGGCTCGTTGATGATCCGCACGACATCGAGTCCCGCGATCTTCCCCGCATCCTTGGTCGCCTGACGCTGCGAGTCGTTGAAGTACGCCGGGACCGTCACGACGGCTTTCTCGATCTTGTGGCCCAGGTAATCCTCGGCGGTCTGCCGCATCTTCTGGAGAATCATCGCCGAGATCTCGGGCGGCGTGTACCGCTTGCCCTGGATCTCGACGGATGCGAGGTCGTTCTGCCCGGGCACGATCTTGTAGGGCACGCGCTTGGTCTCGTCCACGACCTCGTTCACCCGGCGGCCCATGAACCGCTTGATGGAGAACACGGTGTTCTGCGGATTGGTGACGGCCTGCCGCTTGGCGACCTGGCCCACGAGGCGCTCACCGTCCTTGGTGAAAGCCACGACGGACGGCGTCGTGCGTCCGCCCTCGGCGTTGGGGATGACGACGGGGTCGCCCCCCTCCATCACCGCGACAACGGAGTTGGTGGTGCCCAGATCGATTCCGATGATCTTCGACGACATTGCCGTCACTCCTCGATCAATGAGATGAGATGCGCAATCCGGCTCGGGAGTCGCGAGAGGCAAGCCCCGTGCCCCAAAAAGACGCCAGAATGGCAGTCCCTACGTTCTTGCCGAGCAAGTGGTTGCAGGTCGCGGCGGCGGCGGAGACGCCGTAGCTTTCCTGCGGGAGGCGCAGCGTGATTCCCTACCGCGACGAGAACCCCACCTATCTGACGCCCGTCGTGACCGTCGGGGTCATCGGGCTCAACATCCTGTCGTGGGTCGTGGTGCAGGGGCTGGGCACTCAGGAGGCGCTGGTGCAGTCGGTCTGCCGGATGGGGCTGATTCCCGCCGAGCTGCTCGGCACGGCTCCGCCCGGCGCGGGTGCGGAGCTGGCGCACGGTCTGCGCTGTATGGTGGAGCCGGGGCCGCACTACTACACGGTGCTCACCTCCATGTTCATGCACGGCGGCTGGCTGCACCTGATCGGCAACATGGTGTTTCTGTGGGTCTTCGGTAACAACATCGAGGACGCGATGGGCCATGTGCGCTTCGTCGTGTTTTACCTGACCTGCGGGATCGCCGCCGCGGCGGCGCAGATTGCGATCGAGCCCAGCTCCATCGTGCCGATGGTGGGCGCCTCGGGGGCGATCAGCGGCGTGCTCGGCGGGTACCTGCTGCTCTACCCGCGGGTTCGGGTGCACACGCTCATCTTCCTCGGGATCTTCGTGACCACGGTGGATTTGCCAGCCTACGTCCTGCTGGGATATTGGATCGTCCTGCAGATCATCGGCGGCTTGCCGGCCCTGGCCGGTGTCGGGGCCGAAGGGGGCGTGGCGTTCTTCGCCCACATCGGCGGCTTCCTGGCGGGGATGCTGCTGATCCGACTGTTTGCGCGGCCCGACTACCTGGCGCGGCGGCCGGTGCATCCGGTGCAGTTCCGGCGGCGGGCCTCCTGGTCCTGAGCGGCGTCGGCTCGGCGGCTGCCTACAGACCCAGCCAGTAGGAGATCTTGACGAGGAAGATATTCTGCGACGGGCCCCGGAACAGCGCCCGCGCATCCTCGCCGAAATCGATAAACCCACGCGTCAGTGAGGAATCGCCGCTGCGAGTCCACACCAGGTACAGCGTCGATCCCGGCAGATACTCCCAGCGGAGCACCGCATTGCCGCGCAGCGAGCGGAACGTGAAGGTCGGATC
>QKHC01000033.1 GCA_003251175.1 Gemmatimonadota bacterium | reverse complement strand
CGCAGGATGGCCGCGCCCGGGTGGCGGTGAGCGGTCAGCCGATTGATCTCCGGGTGTCGACGCTGCCGGCGTCGCTCGGAGAGAAGGTCGTGATCCGGATCCTCGATTCGCGTGCGACGGTCAAGTCACTCGACACGCTGGGGCTCAATCCGGGCGAAGCCGAGACGATCAAGCTGCTGCTCGAGAACCACGAGGGGATCATCCTCTGCACCGGCCCGACGGGGTCGGGAAAGACGACCACGTTGTATTCCGCCATCAATCTGATCAAGAGCGAGGGCGTGAACATCGTGACCGTCGAGGACCCGGTGGAGTATCGGATGCAGGGGATCGTGCAGGTCCAGGTGCAGGAGAAGACCGGACTGACGTTCGCCTCGGCGCTGCGGTCGATCCTGCGGCAGGATCCTAACGTCGTCCTGGTCGGCGAAATCCGAGATCGCGAGACCGCGCAGATCGCGGTCCAGGCGTCCCTGACCGGTCACCTCGTGCTCTCGACGCTGCACACCAACGATGCGGCGAACGCGGTGACGCGGCTGGTCGATATCGGCGTCGAGGCCTACAAGATCGCGGCGGCGCTGCGGGGCGTGGTGGCCCAGCGGCTGATGCGCCGGCTGTGCCCGACCTGCAAGGAAGTGTGGATGGAGACCCCGGCCGAGCGGCTCAAGCGGTGGTTGCCGAGCGGCACGCCGCTGTACCGCGCGGCGGGATGCCCTGAGTGCGCGATGACCGGTTATCGGGGGCGATTCTCCATCATGGAGATCCTCACTGTCACGCCGGAGGTCGAGCGACGCATTGCGGCGGGCGAAACGGCGGACAAGATCGCCGCAGCCGCCGTGCGCAGCGGGATGAAGACCCTGTGGGACAGCGGGTTGCAGCACGTCCTCCGTGGGGAGACGAGCATCGACGAGCTGCTGCGCGTTGTGGACGTGCCGCAAGAGGACACCGAGCGCCACGAGGCGCCCGAGCCTGCCCGGCGCCGGACACCCGCGCCCCCGGCCGCGGCACCGCCGCCCCCGGCACCGGCCGCCACCGCGCCCCCCGCCGCCCCGGCGCCCCACGTCGCTCCCCAGACGCCGTCGCCGCGCGGGTCGGCGCCGGCCACGGCGCCGGATCTCACCGGCAGCTTCGATCTCATCGAGGAGCACGCACCGCCGCGGCCATCGGGCGCTGGTCCGCAACGCAAGGTGCTGCTGGTCGACGACGAGGACTCGCTGCGGCGCGTGATGAAGGACCTGCTCGAACGGGAAGGGTACGTCGTGTCGGAGGCGCGGGACGGAGTCCAGGCCCTGGACCAGGTGGATCGCGTGGGACCGGACATCGTCGTGCTCGATCTCAACCTGCCGGGTCTCGACGGCTACGGAGTGCTGTCTCACCTGCGGAGTCGGCCGGTCACGGCCGACATCCCCGTCATCGTGCTGACCGCCAAAGGTGACGAAGACAACGAGGTTCGCGTCTTCGAGCTCGGGGCGGACGACTTCCTCACCAAGCCGTTCCGGGCGCGGGCGCTGTCCGCCCGTCTCGAAGCGGTACTGAGCCGCCGCCGCTAGGCGGTCCCGGCGGGCCGCTGGTCC